>CAIXWQ010000533.1 GCA_903923175.1 uncultured delta proteobacterium
ATCATCGCTATTTCCTCCTGCGATCTCGCAGCCGAGCGCGCAGATCCGTTCGAGTCACGCGACGTCGCCATTCGAAGTTTGCAACTGCGTGAGGGGCGTCATCTCGCCGCTGCTCTCGAACATCAGGTCGTCCGCTGGAACCGCGACTACTTCGAAGCCCTCGGGCTCAGCCGCCTGCGTGGCACCATCCGCTATCCGGAGGCCGCGTAATGCAACGACGTGAGAGACCGCCGGTAAGCCGTGTGCGGGAAATCCGCACGCACGGTTTGAAAGGGGGTCCTGCCCTTTCACTTGTGAGCTTCAACCTCAACCCGTGAAAGGGCAGGATCTACCAATGGATGCGATCCTTCGTGACGTGCCCGAGCGCATCGAGACCGAGCGCCTGATCCTGGCTTCGCCTCGCGTGGGCGACGGCGAGCTCGTGTGCGAGGCGGCGCTCGAATCGCTCGAGGAGCTCCGGCCGTGGATGCCCTGGGTCGCTCCCCCGCCGACGCGCGAGAGCTCCGAGGAGAGCGTGCGACGGGCCGTCGCGGCGTTCATCGAGCGTCGCGACTTGCGCTACCACCTCTGGAGCAAGGAGGACGGGCGCTTCGTCGGCGGTACGGGCCTTCATCGCATCGACTGGGACGTCCCGCGTTTCGAGATCGGCTACTGGATCCGTAGCTCGCTCGCGAGGCGAGGGCTCGTCACCGAGGCCGTGCGTGCGCTCGCCCAGGCCGCCTTCGAGCAGCTCGGGGCGGCACGCGTGGAGATTCGCTGCGACACGCGCAACGAGCGAAGCGGGCGGGTGGCGGAGCGCGCGGGCTTCGAGATGGAGGCGTGCCTGCGCAGCGAAGCGCGCGCACCGGACGGTGCCCTGCGAGACACGCTGATCTTCGCGCGCGTGCGGCGCGATTGAGGCGCCCGAGGGGGTGTGGCGTCCGCGCTACGCGACGCGGATGGGCCGTCTCGGTCTAGGCGCTTCGCGCCTGCCGCGACCGATCAGCATCACGGCCGCGATCGCGGCGACGACGCCAGCAGCGAGCGCTCCGGCCCAACGACGGAACCTGTCGTCGCGCACACGCTCCTCGCTCTCGAGCCGGCCGAGCAGATCGCGCGCGCCCGCGTGGTTCGGATCGAGCTCGATGACCTTGCGTAGCAGCGCGGTGTCGGCGACGCCGTGCTCGAGAAGCTCCTGCGCGTCGAGGAAGGTGAGCTCGGCCTCGACCGAGGCCGAGAGCGGCGTGCCGAAGGCGAGTCGAGCGGCCTTTGCCATCAGCACCCGCCCTTGTGCGCGATCCTTGGCGACGGTGCGCTTGGCGAGCTCGAAGTAGGGCGGTGCGAGCTCCGCGCGCCGCTCGAAGGTCGGCGCGCGCGCGAGCAAGGCATCGAACGAGGCGACCGCCTCGTCGAGGCGCCCGGCATCGCGGTGCGCGATCCCCTCGTCGAGCAGGTGGTACACCTCCGCGAGGCGGACCTTGTCGTAGGCGCCGAGCAGCGCGCCGAGCAGCTTCTCGGCGGCCCAGTCATCGGAGACCTTCTCGCCGGAGAACGCTTCGTACGTCTCCTTCAGCAGCGGCTTCGCGTCCGCGCCGTATTGAGCGATCGACCAGCGCGCCGCGTCGCGGACGGCGACACGATCGGCGTTGAGATAGCTGATGACCACGCGCAGCGCGTCGGGATCCTTCGCCTTGCCGAACGCGACGAGCACGTCGGCGAGCGACTGCGGATCCTTCACCTGCACCGCGTCCTGCGCGAGGAACCGCCCCATGCCGTCGAGCAGCTTGTTCGAGAGGTTGCGAAGGTCCTTGTCGGGATCGCGCCGGACCTCGACGAGCGCGGCGACCGCGTGGTCGCCCATTCGCTTCAGCGCGGCCGTGGCGAGCGGCTTGAAGATCCCCTTGTGCTCGAGCGTCAGCTTCACGAGCACGCGTGCGCCGAGCACGCCCCCCTGGCGCTCCGCGGCGCGCATGCCCGCGAGCACGAGCGCGAGGCCGCGCGGGCCGTTGCCGTTGCCGGCTCCGGCGGCCGCATCGACGAAGTCGAAGTCGTCCTCCTTGGTGCCTGGCGGGATGGCCTTGCGGAGCTTGTCGTAGGTGAGCCAGATGGGCCCGGTGCCCCCTTCGGGGGCGCGCAGGAGGCGCACTTCGAGCAGCGGCAGCGCGTCGCCGGGGGTCGAGGCGAGCGCGCGCGCGGCGGCGCGGCGAACCTCCGGATCGGCGTCGGCGAGCTTGGCGATGTGCCCATCGAGGTCGGCTGCGCCGACGCTCGGGAGCGCGCTGGGCGAGGAGGCGGAGCTGGCGGGGGGCGGCGGCGGCGCTGCGCGCGCTGGCGCGGAGGCGGCCGCGAGGCCGACGAGCAGGGCGATGGCGAGCGGGGTGCGGAGGGAGCGGTGGTGGGGCACGGTCAGTCCGTGATGCGGAAGTCGGGGAACTCTCCGCCGTAGGAACGCCAGCGGACCTGGACGTCTTCCACGCGCGCCGCCGTCGGGCCCTTCTCGGCCCACATGCACAGCTGACGCAGCTGCGTCTCCTCGCCCTCCGCGAGCATCTCGACCGCGCCGTCGCCGCGGTTCTTGACCCAGCCGGTGAGCCCGAGTCGGCGCGCCTCCCGCTGCGTCGACGCGCGGAAGAACACCCCCTGGACGCGGCCACGGACGACGAGCTGGACCTGCTTCAACGACATGAGGCTTTTACCCTGCCCGTCGCCTTAGCGCGCGGCGAGGGGCGGGGCCAAGGAATCGCCCGCTCGCGCGACGCGCCGTCGCGGGCGCTCGACGAGCGGGAGCGACCGCCGCTCCGGCTGCGAGGAGCGGCGGCCGCGATGCGTCGAAGCGTGCGCGCCGTTCACATCCCCATGAGCTTCGCGACGTAGTAGCGCATGACCTCGGTGGTGCCGCCGCCGATGCGGAGCAGGCGCTGATCGCGCCACGCGCGGGCGACCCACCCCTCCTCGATGTAGCCGGCGCCGCCGTGGAACTGCAGGCAGTCGTCGATCAGCTTCGAGACGTTCTCGGCCACGAAGACCTTGCACATCGAGATGAGCTTCACGGTCTCCATCGAGAGCGTGGTCTTCAGCTCGTACTTCTCGCGCTGGTACGCCTCACACGCCTTGTAGGAGAGCGCCTTGCCGGCCTCGAGGTTGATGGCGTGGTCGACGAACTTGTGCTGCCAGTACTCGCGCTTGATGATCGGCTTGCCCATGACCTTGCGGTCGCGGCCGAACTCCATGGTGCGCTCGAGCGCGCCGAAGCCGCTCGCCGTCGCGCTGGTGCAGGCGACCAGCCGCTCCGACTGGAAGTTCTGCATGAGGTACATGAACCCCATGTTCTCCTCGCCCAGCAGGTAGCGCTTCGGGACGCGCACCTCGTCGAGGAACAGCTCCGCGGTGTCGCTCGAGTGGTTGCCGATCTTGCGCAGCTTCTTGGAGACGCCGAGCCCCGCGGACTTCGCCGGCACGAGGAAGAACGAGCAGCCGTGCGCGCCGGCCTCGGGGTTCGTCTTCGCGAGCAGCGTGATGAAATCGCACTGCGTGCCGTTCGTGATGTACGTCTTCTGCCCGGTGAGCACGTAGTCGTCGCCGTCACGCTTGGCGACGGTCTTGATGCCCGCCACGTCGCTGCCGGCCGCGGGCTCGCTCACGCCCAGCGCCGCGATCTTGTCGCCGGCGAGCGCGGGCGCGAGGAACTCCTCGATCTGCTCCTTGGTGCCGAGATCGGCGATGACCGGCGTCGCCATGTCGCTCTGCACCAGCAGCGCCATCGTGACGCCGGCGAGCCCGCTGCGCGGCAGCTCCTCGGTCTTGGCGACCGTGAACCAGAAGTCGCCGCCGCTGCCGCCTTTGTCCTCGGCGTAGTGCGCGCCGAGGATGCCGAGATCGCCCGCGCGCTTGAAAACCTCGCGCGCCGGGAACGTCTCGGCGTGCTCCCACGCCTCGGCGTGCGGCGCGAGCTCCTTCTCGGCGAAGGCGCGCACCGTCTTGCGGAACTGCTCGTGCTGCTCGGTGAAGGGGCTCGACATGGGGATCCTCCGGAAGAGCCGCGTCGCGCTGCCCGAAGAACGCGGGCGGGCGCGACCGGAACGCGGCTCGGCGCGAATCATTCGTACACGAAACATCGCCCCGAGCAAGACCGACCTGGGCCCGGCAATCCCTGGGTTCCCCCGGCGAGCGAGCGGGCCGGTACGCTGACGGGATGGCGGACGTGGTCGCGGTCACCGGCTCGACGGGGTTCATCGGCAGCGCGGTGGTGCGTCAGCTGCTCGCTCAGGGGCGGGAGGTGCGCGCGATCTGCGAGCCGGGGGCCCGCACGACGTCGCTCGACGAGGTCGAGGCGTCGCTCGGAGGGAGCGGACGCAAGGTCGATCGCTGCACGGCCGACGTGACCGACTTCGCCGCGATGTCGCGCGCGCTCGAGGGGTGCGGCGCGCTCCACCACCTCGCCGCCGTCTACAAGACCTGGATGACCGACCCGACGCCCCTGCATCGGGTGAACCTCGAGGGCACCACGGCGACCCTGCTCGCGGCGCAGCACGCGAAGGTGAAGCGCGTGGTCTACACCTCGTCGATCGCCGCGATCGGTCTCGAGGAGGACGGCAAGCTCGCCAACGAGAACACGCCGTTCAACCTCTTCCACCTGGCGAACGACTACATCCTCACGAAGTGGCAGTCCGAGCGCATCGCGATGCAGTTCGCGGCGTCGGGGCTCCCGGTCGTGGTCGTGAACCCGGCGTTCCCCTTCGGCGAGCGCGACGCCGCACCGACGCCGACCGGGCGGATCGTGCTCGCGCTGCTCAAAGGCGAGGTGCCGGGCGTGGGCGTCGGCGGCTTCAACTGCATCGACGTCGAGGACGTCGCGGCGGGGCACCTGCTCGCCGAGGAGAAGGGGCGCGTCGGCGAGCGGTACGTCCTCGGCGAGCACAACGTGACGCTGAAGGAGTTCTTCGCGCTGGTGTGCGAGATCGGCGGCGTCAAGACGCCCAAGCTGCCGCTGCCGAAGTCGCTCTCGGCGGCCATCGCGCTCGGCATGGAGCTGTGGGCCGACCACGTCTCGCACGAGGAGCCGCCCGCGACCTACCGCTCGATGCGCTATGCGCAGCGGCACGCGTGGTTCGACTCGACCAAGGCGCGCGCCGAGCTGGGGCTGCCGAGCACGCCGCTCGCGCAGTCGATCGAGCGCGCGATCCGCTGGTTTCGCGCGCACGGGATGGTCTGAGGCGGTGGACCCGAGGGG
The DNA here is from genome assembly GCA_903923175.1 of uncultured delta proteobacterium. Lineage (GTDB taxonomy): Bacteria > Myxococcota_A > Polyangia > Polyangiales > JADJMO01 > CAIXWQ01. The sequence goes on from CAIXWQ010000533.1 coordinate 5,210, forward strand.
ACGACCGTCCGCGGACGGCCCGACCACGGACACGTCCGGCCTCTGCCGGCGCGCTCGGCGCGGAGTGAAGAACCGCGCACGCTCCTTGACGCTGCACGCCTGCGTCCGCACGCTGGCGCCAGGATGCTGAAGCGGCTGCTCGTCGGGCTGGTGATCGGGATCGTCGCGGGCGCGGCGCTCGGGTTCGGCCTCATGCAGCTGCTCGCCAACCCGATGTCGGGCGCCCTCGGCTACGCGTTCGCGGCCGTCACGGGCGTGCTCGTCGGCCTCGTCGCCGGCAAGCCCATCTGGGCGAAGGGGGCGCTCGTCGAGGCGGGGCTCAAGGCCTTCATCGGCGCGCTGCTCGCGTGCGGGCTGCTCTTCGGCCTGCGTTTCGTGCCGCTGACGCTCCCGGCCATCGCCGGGGCGCGCGCGGCGCAGCTGGGCGAGCATGCGTTCGGCGCGCTCACCGTGGTCGCGACGCTGCTCGCCGTCTTCTACGAGGTCGACAACACCGGGGGCGACGAGCCGGCGGTCGACAAGAACGCGCCCACGCGCAAGCGCGTCGAGGGGCCGAGCTCCAAGCGACCGGGCGCCGCGGCCGAGCTCGAGGCTGCCGAGGAAGAGGAGAGCGGCGGCAAGGCGCGCGGGCGCCGGTAGGGCTCCGAATCGCGCACCGCTGCACCGCTCGTCGACCGAGCTCCGAGAGGGGCTCGGTCGAGCCGCTTTTGCGGTTCGGTCGGCTCGAACTGTCGTCGGTTGGGCCTGCGGCCCAGCCGCCTTTGCCGGGCTCGCTCCGGTCGCTGCGGACAAGACCGCACGGTGCGGCGCCAACGCGGGTGCGGATCGCCCGCGGCCAGGAACGCGGAAGGCTCGTTCGAGGTCGACCCCGAGCGAGCCTTCGTCGTGTCGAGCGTGTCGAGCGCGCCGAGGACCTCGGAGGTGCCCGCGCGAGGTGACGTCGACGCGGCCGGCGCCGCGCGCTCGCGAAGCCGTGCGACAAAAAAGACGACCGGTGCCGTCGACTGCCCGGCACCGGTCGGAGGGAGGAAGATGCGAGTGCCCAGGAGAGGGCACTTCATCCGATGCTCACCCTCGCGCGCGCGTTACTCGCGCGGGCGAGGGGAGCATCGCCTCAGGACATCAGGGCTTGCTGACGTTGGCCCACGCGAGGTTGAGGCCGTACTTCACCGGGTTCGTGGCGTCGTCCGACGGGCTGCCCGAGAGGACGATCATCTGGTGGGTAGCGTCGACGAAGCCGACCGGCGGGTAGCCGCCCGCCGCGAACGCCGCCTTGTAGCCCGAGAGCCACGGGTCGAGCGGGAGCGGGGTCGCCACGCAGCCCGACGTGCCCGGCGCGCAGAACGTGACGCCGTGCGGCATGAGCACGAGGTACGAGGAGACGTCGCTCGTGTTCGCGGGCGAGATGAACGGCTGCGGCGGGTTGGAGACCGTGCCGCTGTCGGACGCGTCGGTGCCCGCGTCGCCCGCGGCGACCGGGACCTGCACGCCGACGAAGTCGCCGTACTGGACGTTGGTGGCGATCAGCTGCGGCGCGCCGGTCGCCGTGCTCGCGACGGCCCCCGTGTCGCCGTCCGGCCCGGCGTCCGTGCCCGCGACGGGCTTGGACATCGGGAGGAGGTAGACGTCCACGTTCTGCCAGCTCGGCGCCACGCCCGTCGCGCCCGGGAAGGGCGAGGCGTGCATGAAGTGGAACGAGACCTTGGGCGAGGTGCCCGAGTCGCCCGCGAACGTCGGCGTCGAGAGGTCGAACTGCTTGTAGCCGAGGCTGAACGGCTTGCCTGCGCAGCCGGCGAGCGTCGCGCCCGGCGAGGTGCAGCCCTCGGCGTAGAGGACCGTCGACGTGCCCGCCGCGAGCTTCGCGCCCGAGAACGAGATGAACTTCGAGGTGTCGATGCCCGCGTCGCTCTTGAACGCGTTGAACTTCGCGGTGCACGCCGTGAGCATCGCGGCGGCGTCGTGCGCGGTCGCGGTGAGCGGGTTGGTCGCGCCGATCGGGAAGGCGTAGACGGTCAGCGACGAGAGGGCGTCGACCTCGGCCTTGGAGATCAGGCCGTCCATCGGGATGGAGATGGGGGCGACCGAGCCGTACGCGAAGCCCGTGTACTTGCTCGCGTCCGTCGGCGCGGTCGCATCGGGCTTGCCGATGATGAGCGCCTTGCCGAGGGTGTTCGCGGCGCCGGCGCCGAAGCAGAAGAGCTGCGCGCCCGCGTCCGGGGACACGTGGACGATCGTCACCTTGCGGTCGGGGACGGCCGGGCCGGGGTTGGTGTCCGGGACGTCGGCGCCCATGTCGGGCGTAACCGTGTCGCCCGAGGTGTCCGGCTGCACGACCGAGTCGGTCGCGGAGTCGTCGCTTCCGGTGTCATCGGGCGTCGTGGTGCCGCCGCTGCTGCTGCTGGAGCAGCCCACGAACGCCGAGCCCGCCACGATCAGCCCAAGCGCGGTCACGGAAGTAAGACCCCAGCGCATCGAATTCGTCATGTAGTGCGACTCCTGTTGTTCGAGCACTTCGCCGCGCCAGCCCCGGTGCGGAAAGCAGTATGGCTCGCCCTTTGTAGGAAGAACGGCCGAACTTTGACTGTAACACGCTCGGCAGGGGACGTCGAAAACAGCTAGAGTCGAGCCCTGCCCGCCCGGCCTGCAGGCGCGTTGGCCCGCCCTCCGGCACGTGCCTAGGATGTATTTGTGGCCGTTCCGCCGGCGACGTTCCCTTGCCCCGCATGTGGTGCCCCCCTTCCGCAGGGGGCGCGCTTCTGCAACGTCTGTGGGCATTCGATCGGGGCTGCGCCCGCGGCGGCTCCGGCGCCCCAGGCGCCCCAGGCGCCCCAGGCGCCCCAGGCGACGATGCTCGGCGGCATCGCCCCGCAGCAAGCGGGCGCGGCCAAGCGGCCGTTCGCCGGCACGATGCTCGGGATGCCCGCGCCCGCTGCCGGCGCGGCGAGCGCGGC
>CAIXWQ010000534.1 GCA_903923175.1 uncultured delta proteobacterium
AGCGCGAACCAGCCGAGCATCCGCCGGAGCCGCCCCCGCGCGCGGAGGACCTCGTCGGTCCAGCGGACCGAGCGCGCGAGATCGTCCTCGATCGAGCGGCGCACGAGGCGCACGAGGCTCGCGCTGCGCGCGGCGAGGTTCACCTCCAGGTTCGCGCGCGCGCTGCGCCGATCGAGGTTGTAGGAGCCGATGGTCACGAGCTCGTCGTCGACCACGGCGACCTTGGAGTGGAGCACGGCGCCGCGGTACGCGTAGGCCTCGACGCCGTGGCGGACCAGGTACGCGAGCGTCCCTTCGCACGCCCACTGCACGAACGGCAGGTCGGAGGTCTCCGGCACGAGGACGCGCACGCGGACGCCGCGCCGGGCAGCCCGCAGCAGGGCGCGCCGCACGTCGCCGTCGGGGACGAAGTACGCGTTCACGAGGTCGATCGCGCGCTGCGCGCCGTGGATCCAGCGCAGGTACGTCGAGCGGATGGCGCGGCGCGACGGCCGCTTGCGGCTGCCGATGACCCACACGTCCCGCTCGGGGTTGCGGCGCAGCGCGCGCGCCGCGTCGGGCGGCAGCTTCGCCGGATCGTTCCGCTCGCGCCGGCGCAGCACGCGGCGCCACGTGTCGTAGAACGCTTCGCGCAGCTCGCCGGCGGCGGGGCCCTGCACCTCCAGCGCGTCGTCGCGGAAGCCGTCGCCCCCTTGCGCGACCGAGGCCCAGGGCCGGCCGATGTTGAGCCCGCCGGTGAATCCGACCTCGCCGTCGCAGACCAGCAGCTTGCGGTGATCGCGGATGTACCAGCGCCCGCCGAGGTTCTTGGTGAGTGCGCCGAGCAGCGGGTGGAACGCCCGCACGTCGGCGCCCGAGGCGCGCAGGTCGTCGAACATGTCGTCGTCGACCGGCATGCTGCCGATGGCGTCGTACACGACGCGCACCACGCACCCCGCGCGCGCCCGCGCCGACAGCGCGTCGACGAACAGGCGGCCGACGGCGTCCGAGCCGAACCAGTAGAACTCCGCGACGACCTCGCGCCGCGCCGCCTGGATGGCTGCGAGCATGGCCGGGAAGCACTCGTCGCCGTCGCGCAGGTGGCGCGCGCGATCGGGGCCGATCTCCACGAGCTCCGCCAGCGGCGCCGCGCGCGCGGTGCCGATCGCCAGCAGCTCGAGCTCGGAGCGGCTCACCCGGTCAACATGCGGTCGGGGCGAGCGAAAGGGAAGGAGCTCACCCGGCGCAAGCGGCGATCGCGGCGTCGGCGTCGAAGCTGCCATCGAGCAGCGCGCGGCCCACCACGACGCCGAGGATCCCGCGGTGCGCCTGCGCTGCGAGCGCGCGCAGATCCTCGAGCGAGCCGACGCCGCCCGAGGCGAGCACCGGCCGGGCGCTCCCTTCGGCGAGCAGCGCGGTCGACTCGACGGCGGGCCCCTGGCGCGTGCCGTCGCGCGCGACGTCGGTGAACAGGAGCGAGTCGATCGGCGCGCCCTCGAACGCCCGCGCCACGTCGAGCGCGGTCATCGTCGACGCGGTCGTCCAGCCGTCGATCGCGACCAGGCCGTCGCGCGCGTCGACCGCGAGGATCACGCGCCCGGGATAGGCCTCGGCGATCGCGCGGACCTCCGCGGGATCGCGCACGGCCTTCGTGCCCATCACCACGCGCGTCACGCCGGCCTGGAAGAGCGCCTCGACGGCCGCGCGATCGCGCACGCCTCCGCCGACCTGCACCCCTTCGCCGAACGCGGCGCACAGCTCGGCGATCCGCGCGCGCTGCGTGCGCTCGCCGGTGCGTGCCCCCTCGAGGTCGACCACGTGCAGCCGCGCGACCTTGCCGCGCAGCGACGCGGCGTAGGCGAGCGGATCGAGCGGGTAGCGCGTGACCTTCGCGTAGTCGCCCTGATGGAGCCGGACGACGTCGCCGCCGAGGAGATCGATCGCGGGAACGAGCTGCATGGGGGATCTCTACTTGCGCGCGAGCCAGTGGCGGATCAGCGCGAGGCCCGCCTTCTGGCTCTTCTCGGGGTGGAACTGGGTCGCGACGACGTTGTCGCGCACGATGGCCGCGGTGATCTCGAGGCAGCCGTAGCTCGCCGTCGCGGCCACCAGCGCGGGGTCGCTCGGCGTCGCGTGGTAGCTGTGCACGAAGTAGAACCACGGCGCCTCGCCCGCGCCTTCGAGCAGCACGCGCAGCGCGTCGCCGGCGGCGCCCGAGAGGCAGCAGGGCTGGTTCCAGCCCATGTGCGGCACCTTCAGGCGGCGCGTGGCGCCATGCTCGGTCAGCGTCGGGTTCTCGATGCGCACCACGCGGCCGGCGATCTCGCCGAGCCCGCGCGCGCCCGGGGCCTCGTCGCTCTCGTCGAGCAGGAGCTGCAGCCCGAGGCAGATGCCGAGGTACGGCGTGCCGCGCTCGATCTGCCCGGCGATCGCCTGGGCCATCGCCCCGCCGTCCTTGGCGAGCGCCGCCGCGCCGTCGCGGAACGCGCCCTGTCCCGGCACGATCAGCCGCCGGGCGCGCGCGACCTCGTCTGGGTCGGTGGAGATCTGCGGGTGCACGCCGAGCCCCTCGGACGCCGCGAGCACCGCTCGCTCGACGCTGCGCAGGTTGCCGAGCCCGAGATCGACGACGACGAGATCGTGCGCCCGCGAGGCTTCGCCGACGGCGCTCATGCCGTCAGCGTCCCCTTGGTCGAAGGCACGCCCGACACGCGCGGATCGAAGCGAGTCGCCGCCTCGAGGGCCTTGGCGAGCGCCTTGAACGTGACCTCGACGATGTGGTGGAGGTTCTCGCCGCGCTCCTTCACGACGTGCAGGTTGCACATCGCGCCGCGCGCGAACCCCTCGAAGAAGACCTCCGCGAGCTCGACGTCGAAGTCGCCGATCTTCGCCTTGGGCAGCGCCGCCTCCCACACGAAGAACGGCCGACCGCAGAGGTCGAGCGTGACGGCGACGCGCGCCTCGTCCATGGGCAGGAGCGCCCAGCCGTAGCGACGGATGCCGGCCCGATCGCCCAGCGCCTTGGCGACGCACTGGCCGATCACGAAGCCGAGGTCCTCGGTGGTGTGGTGGCCGTCGATCTCGACGTCGCCGGTGGCGCGCACCGTGAGGTCGAAGAGGCCGTGGCGCGAGAGCTGCTCGACCATGTGCGTGAGGAACGGCAGCGGCGTCTTCACGTCGTGCGCGCCGCGCCCGTCGAGGTCGAGCGTGACGTCGATGGTCGTCTCTTTGGTCTCGCGGCGGAGCTGGGCGACGCGCATGGGAGGCGAACTGTAGCAAATCGCGGGGCCGGTCAGCCCGCGACGACGTCCGCCGGCCCGCGCTCCTCGCCGAGCACCACGTTGTCGATGAGCCGCGTCGAGCCGAACCGCACCGCGACGGCGAGCACCGCGCGGTCGTCGATCATGGAGCCGGCCGGGAAGGGGACGACCGAATCCGCGTTCGCCAGGGCGACGTAGTCGATCGAGGTCGCCACCGCCTCGATGGGCGCGCGCACCCGCGCGAGCAGGGCGTCGACGTGCCGCTCGCCCGCCTCGAACGCGCGCACCGCGGCGGCCAGGCCGGTCGGGATCGCGCGCGCCTTCGCGCGGTCGTCGGCCGAGAGGTAGACGTTGCGCGAGGAGCGGGCGAGCCCGTCGGCCTCGCGCTGGGTCGGGCAGGGGACGATTTCGACCGGCAGGAACAGGTCGCGCGCCATGCGTGAGACGACGCGCAACTGCTGGTAGTCCTTGCGACCGAACACGGCGACGCTGGGCCCGGCGACGAGGAAGAGCTTGGCGCAGATGGTCGCGACGCCTTCGAAGTGCGTCGGTCGGAACGCCCCTTCGAGGTGCTGGGACGTGGTCGACACGCGCAGCCGCGTCTCCTCGCCGGGCGGGTAGAGCACGCTCGGATCGCTCGGCGCGAAGATCAGGTCGACCCCCTCGCCGGCGCAGCGCGCGACGTCGGCCTCCAGCGTCCGCGGGTAGCGCGTGAAGTCCTCGTTCGGCCCGAATTGCGTCGGGTTCACGAAGATCGTCACGACCACGAGCTGGGCGCGGCGCCTGGCCTCGCGGACGAGCGCGAGGTGCCCGTCGTGCAGCGCCCCCATCGTCGGCACCAGGCCCACCCGTAGCCCGCGCTCACGGGCGGCGGCCAGCTTCTCTCGCAGCGTCTCGACGTCGCGGACCACCAGCGGCTGTCCCATGCGGCGCGTGTCCCACGACCGCGGTCCGGCGTGAAGCTGCGGCGTGGCGAGGCGCGGAGCTGCGTGGAGGTGCGCTGCGCCGGGCGCCCGCACGCCCCCGCGCGCGCCGGCCGATTTCGTGACTTTCCGGCCGGGATCGTTCATACGGAGGGCGTCGTGCTCCGTCGACTCGCGCCGCCGTTCCCTGCGCCCGCCGCGATGGCGATGGTGTTCGCGGCGCTGCTCGCGGGGAGCGGGGGCGTCGCGTGCGGCAAGGCGCACGCGGACCATGAGCCGCCGCAGCCGCTGCACCAGAGCCCCGTCGCGATCGTCGGCGACGCGGGGGCGATCGCGGCGTCGGCGAGCGGGTCCGGGCTCGCGCCGGCGCTCTCGGCGACGTCGGTCACCGCGGCCACCACGATCGACGTCGCGCTCGCGGGAGACGCCATCCCCCAGCAACGCGTGCTCGCCAACGCGATGTCGGAGACGCTCGCCCGGCTCCCCGCGTTCTGGGGCACCGCCGACGCGCGGGTGCTCAACCTCGAAGGCCCGATCGGCGATCGCAAGGCGCTCCCCGGCGTCGGCGACAAGAACCTCCTCGCCTACGCGGGCACGCCGGCGTGGCTCGAGGATCTCCTCAAGTCGTCGCGCGCTTCGGCCTTCGTCGGCGCGAACAACCACGCCTGCGATCTCGGCCCGACGGGGCTCGCGGGCACGCTCGCGGAGACGACCAAGGCCGGCGTGAAGCTCGTCGGGGTCGCCAGCGACGATCCGTGGAAGCGCGTCGAGATCGTCGAGAAGGGGGGGCACAAGGTCTGCCTCGTCGCGTGGACGACGTTCCTCAACGACAAGGGGCGCAAGCAGAAGGCGTGCACCGACGGCGCCCCCGAGAGCGGCGGCACGCGCGTGGCGGTCGCCGAGGTCGGCCCGGTGGGGCTCGCCAAGGTCCAGGCGGAGCTCGGCGCGCCGGGGCGCTGGGACGGCTGCGACGCGCGCATCGCCTTCCTCCATGGCGGCGGCGAGTACCGCGCGCAGGTCCGCCAGGTCCTCGAGCAGGCCACCGCCGCGGCGACCTACGTCGACGCGGTGATCGTCTCGCACCCGCACGTCCCCGACGAGGTCGAGGTGGTGGCCGCGCCCGCACCCAAGGGAGACGCGAGCGCGCTCTCGGCGCTCGGCGGCCGCGTGGCCGGGCGCGGCGTGCCGCTGTTCCGCTCGCTCGGCAACTTCATCTCGAACCAGGGGCACGGCTGGAGCGTCGGGATGACCAGCGCCTGCTCGTACGATCCGCTCCGCAACGTCTGGACGCGCGTCGCGATGTTCGCGCGGCTGCGCTTCGGCTGGGACGCGGGCGCGGCCGCCGGCGCGCCGCCGAGCTCGATCAAGTACGGCTGGTCGCTCGCCTTCACCGATCGCGAAGGGCCCGCCATCCGCCTGCGGCCGCTCCCCAGCGGCGACGCCGACGCCGTCGCGAAGAAGCTCGAGAAGGCCCCGAAGCCCTTCGGCGGCCTGCTCGGCGGCGCCTGTTTCCTCGGCGAAAACGCGCCTCCGGTGTGCGACGCGGCCCACCCGGCCACCTCCAAGGTCGGCGAGCCCGGCGACGCGCCGCTGGCCGACGCGGGCGCGCCGCCCCCCGAAGATCCGACCGAGCCGTGACCTGCGCGGGCGAGTGGCGCCCGCGGTGCTAATCTCGATGCGTCGAGGATGAGGGTCGAGCTCAACGCGCGCGGTCGCAAGATCCTGTACGCCGTCGTCACCGAGTTCATCTCGACCGGCGAGCCCGTGGGCAGCCGCACGCTCGCGAAGAAGTTCGACATCGACCTCTCGCCGGCCTCGATCCGCAACGTCCTCGCCGATCTCGAGGAGGCGGGCTACCTGCGGCAACCGCACGCCTCGGCCGGGCGCGTCCCCACCGAGCGCGCGTTCCGCGTGTTCATCGACGCGCTGATGCACGTCCGTCAGCTCACCACCGAGCAGCGCGACGGCATCGAGGGTCGCTTCCGGGCGCTCGAGCCTGGCTCGAACGTGCTGCGCGAGACCGCGCGGATGCTCTCCGGCCTCACGGGGACGGCCGCCGTCGTGGTCGCGTCGCGCCCCGATGCGCTCTCGCTCAAGCAGCTCCGCTTCATCGCGACGCGCCCCGGCGAGCTCCTCGCCGTGATCGTGACGGCGGCGGGGAGCGTCGAGAACCGCTTCCTGCGCGTCGAGGCGCAGCTCTCCAACGACGATCTCCAGCGCATCCACAACCTGCTCGACGACGTGATCGAGGGGCGCACGCTGCACGACGTGCGCGAGCTCTTCGCGCGCCGCCTCCACGACGCGCAGACCGAGCTCGGCGAGCTGCGGCGTCAGGCGTTCGAGCTCGCGGCCGCCGCCCTCGCCGGCACCACCGGCGGGGTGGTCGAGGTGGTCATCGAGGGGCAGGGGCAGCTGCTCGACAAGCCCGAATTCGCCGACGTCGAGCGCATCAAGCAGCTGGTGCGCGTGCTCGAGGAGCGCGAGCGGCTCATCACGATCCTCGACCGCACCATCGAGACCGGCGGCCTGCGCATCACGCTCCCCGACGAGGCCGACGACGAGGGGCTCGGCGCCGACCTCTCGCTGGTCGCTGCGCCCTACGGCTTCGAGCTCGCCGGCCGCGGCGGCATCGCCGGCACCATCGGCGTCCTCGGACCGACGCGCATGGACTACGCCTCGATCGTGCCGATCGTGCACGAGACGGCGCGCGCCGTCGGCGCCTTCCTCGCGCGTCGCGATCCGAAGCGCGAGCCGGGCGACTCCTGAGCGGACGCCGCGCTCCTTCAGGGGAGCGAGCGCACCGCATCGGCGATCTCGACCGTCGTCTCTTCGCCGGCGAGCTCGACGTGCGCCTTGCGATCGGCGACGCCGGTCGCGCCCACGAGCTCGACCTCGACCTCCGCGCCGCCGTTCGGCAGCTCGAAATCCCAGGCCAGGGCGGGGGGGGCGCCCCGCTCGAAGCGGAACGTCGTCTCGCGGTCGAGCGCGCCGTCGCGGGAGATTCGCGCGGTGACGCGGAGCACGCGCGACGAGCCCGGGCCGAGGTGCACGCGGAGGTGCTGCGTGCGCGGCACGCGCGGCATCACGAAGAGGCCCATCGTCGCGAGGAACGCGAGGAAGAGCCCGATGCGCATCCAGCGACGGCGGCGCCGATCGGCCGGCGTCTCGACGAGTGCGGGCGTGTCCGCCGTCGGAGACTCGGCGACCTCGGCCGCTTCCACGATCTCGGCGTGCGCCTCGCCCTCGCTCTCGCCCTTGCGCTCGTCCTTCCCCTCGGCGCTCATGGATCGAGGTAGCTCGCGTCGCCCGCCGCGGCCTTCGCGACGAGGCCGTCGAGCACGAAGCGCTCGGCGCACAGCGTGAGCGGGAAGAGCCGTGGGCCGACGCGGCACTGGGCGAAGCGGCGCGCCTCGCCGGACTTCGGAAACGGCTCGAACAGCCCCTCGGGCGTGAACGCGTAGCCTGCCTTCACGGAGGAGGCGCCGCCCGAGATCGCGCGCAGCGAGACGCGCAGCCGGCCGTCGCTCGCGTCGAAGAGTCGCAGCGTGCCGTCGCGCCCCGCCGTGACGATCCGCTGGCCGTCATGCGTGAACGCGACCGCGGTGATCCAGTCGGCGCTCTCCTCGAGGGCCCGCGAGGTGCCGGCCGCCACGTCCCACACGAGCACCGACTTGTCGTAGCCGCCCGAGACGAGCCACTTGCCGTCGGCGCTCCACGCGATCGCCTTCACGTCGCGCGTGTGCCCGGCGAGCACGCGCTTCTCGGCCTTCTCGGGCGCCGCGGTCGGATCCCACAGCCGGATGGTCGCGTCGGCGCTGCCGGTCGCGATCGTCGCGCCGTCGGGCGACCACGCGACCGCGGCGATCCCCTTCTTGTGCCCCTTGAACAGCGAGCGCTTCTCGCCCTTCAGCGGGTCCCAGAGGATCAGCCAGGTGTCGTCGGCGCCGCTGGCGATGGTCGCGCCGTCGGGCGACCAGTCGACCGCGTCGACGACCCCCTTGTGCCCGTACAGGCCGAGCATCGCGTTCGGCTTGCCGCGATCGCCCACCGCGAGGAAGCGGTCGACGCTCCCCGAGGTCCAGGCGACGCGCGCGCCCGTCGTCGAGAGCGCGATCTCGCGGACCCCCGCGTCGAACCCCTTGATGGTCCCGAGCGCGGTGCGCTTGTCGGCGTCCCAGAGCCGCAGGGCGCCGTGGTCGCCGCCGGTCGCGAGGGTCTTGCCGTCGCGGCTCCAGGCGACCGCGCGCATCGGATCGGCCGACTCCACCAGCGTCTCGGGCGCGGCGTCGCCCGCGAGCTTCCAGATCCGCACCGAGCCGTCGAGCGAGGCGAACGCGATCGAGGTGGGCGAGGTGGGCGAGGTGGGCGAAGTCGGCGCGGTCGTCGCGCCGTCCAGCGCCATCGACGAGATCGCCTCCGCGTGCCGCTTGATCGCCCGGGCGAGCCCCCCCTTCGGCAGCCCCCACACCTCGACGGCGTCGGGCCCCGCCACGACCGCGAGCGAGCGACCGTCGGGCGCGAACGCCGCAGCCGTCGCCCCGTGGACCGCGAGCTTCTGCTTCGCCTTCCAGGTTGCGACCTCGTAGACGCGCGCCGACTCGTCGAGCGACGTCGACGCGAGCTGCTTGCCGTCGGCGCTGAACGACAGCGACACGCCGAGCGTCTGCCCGCGCAGCACCTTCTCGACCTTCAGCGAGCCCGCCGAGAGCACCCGCACGACGCCGTCGCCCGCGCCGCTCGCGAGGATCTTGCCGTCGGGCGACCACGCGAGCGCGGTGACGCCGTCGGCGTGCCCCTTCACGGCCTTCAGCTCCCTGCCGCTGGCGACGTCCCACGTGCGCACCGTGCCGTCGTTCGAGCCCGAGGCGACGCGCGCGCCGTCGGGCGAGAACACGACCTGCCCCACCGCGTCGCCGTGCCCCTTGAGCACGCGCAGCTTCGTCCCCTTCTGCGCGTCGAGGATCGCGATCGTCTGGTCGGTCGAGCCCGTCGCTACCAGCTTTCCGTCGGCGCTGATCGCCACGCCGTTCACCGGCTCGGCGTGCGCGGCGATCGTGTGCACCACCACGCCGCGGGCGAGGTCGACGATCGGCACGTTGCCGTCGTCGAGGGCGCAGGCGGCCGTCTTGCCGTCGGCAGCGACGGCGATCGCGTAGATGTTGGCGCCGAGCGCGTCGATCTTCATGCGCGGGACCCACGTCAGGGCGTCGACGATCAGCAGATCGTCCCCTTCCGCGATCACCAGCGTCTTGCCGCCGTCGATCCACGCGACGTCCGTCGGCGGCTGCGAGAGCCCGTTCTCGACGTGCAGCGCGAGCCGCTTGCCGCCGCTCTCGCGCTCGAGATCGACGATCGCTCGATCGAAGAGCCGCTGGGCGGCCGCGGGCTCGCCGGCGTCCTTCGCCGCGAGCCCCGCTTGCCAGAGCGCCTCGCCGTAGGGGTGCGAGGCCTCCCACGCCGCGAGCCACTTCGCGCCGGCCACCTTGGGCTCGCCGCGCCCTTGCGCCTCTTGCGCCTCGACCACGCGCGCCGCCGCGAGCTCCTTGGCCGCTGCCACGTCGGTCGGCTTGGCGTCGAGCTTGGCGAGCCGCTCCTTCGCCGCCTGGGCCGCCGCCTTCGCCTCCGCCGGCGCGTCCTTCGCGGCCTCGATCTTCGCGATCAGCGCGGCGGCCTCTTCGAAACGATCGAGCTCGACGAGCACGCCCACGAGCGCGCCCCAGCCCTCGCGCGCGTCTTCGGGGCAGGCGTCGATGCCGTGGCCGAGCACCCGCGCGGCGCGATCGAGGCGCCCCTCGCCGAGCAAGCCGGGGACGCGCGCGCGCTGCGCTCTGGCGGCGACGCACTCTTTCGAAGGGGCGCGCGCCGCTGCGCTCGCGGACGCCGACGCGGAGGTCGAGCCCGCGCTCGCGCTCGAAGCGGAGGCCGAGCCGCCGGGTGTGGCGGCCGCGTGCGGCGCGAGGCCGGTCGCGGCCGGGCTGCAGGCGGAGAAGAGGGCGGGGAGGGTGGGACCGAGGAGCGCGAGCACCGCGACCTGCGCGGAGCGAGATGGCAGCGACATGGGGCGGCGCGAGCATAGTCCCGGCGAGGGACGCGGCCACCGAAACCGCGCGCCGCTTCGATAACGTCCGGCATATGCGTTCGCGGCGGTTTGTAGCTCTTCGGACGGTCGACGTTGACGCCGTGGCGCCTACCGGGCCAGACCGTAGCCCGCCGTGACCGAACCTCGCCGCCGCCGCCCGCCGCTCGCGTTCTCGCCGCTCGCCGCTCTCGCTGCGCTCGTCTGCGCGGGCTGCTCGCCGCTGTCGAACCCGGCGGATCCCGACACCGCCTCGATGCCCAAGGGGGTCGGGCTGCTCGTGGTCGAGTCGGACTTCACGAGCTCGTACGTCCAGGCGATCGACAGCGACACGCACGCGATCGTGGGCGACAAGGGGAAGTTCATCGACCGCGACCCCGAGCTGCGCCGGCTGGTCGACGCCGCGGGCACCGAGCACATCTTCATCGTCAACCGCGCCACCGGCACCCTCGCCGAGGTCGACCGCGCGGGCACCCGCGTGCGCACGATCTCGGTCGTCGACGACGGCGCCGATCCGAGCTCGGCCGACCCGTACGACGTCGCCATCGCCCCCGACGGCAAGCTCTGGGTCACCCGCTACTTCCAGTCGACGCTCCTGGTGCTCGACGCCGACGGCACCCGCGCCGGCACCGTCGACCTCTCGAAGCTCGCCGACGCCGACGGCCGCCCCGAGATGTCGGCCATCGCCATCGTCGGCAACGTCGCGTACGTGGCGCTCCAGCGGCTCTCTCCCGGCCTCGGTGGCAGCGACCCGGCGCCGACGGACTACTCCTCGATCGTCACGATCGACACGCAGACGACCCCCTGGATCCCGAAGTTCTTCCAGAAGCTGCCCGTGCCGACGCCGCGCGAGCGCTTCCGTCGCGCCGCCTACGGCCCCGCGACCGAGCTCTGGATCTCCTGCCTCGGCGCCCCGCGCTCGGTCCCCCCCTCGCCAGGCGCGCTGGTCAAGATCGACACCACCGGCCTGGCCGATCCGCAGGTCATCCTCGACGGCACGCAGCTGATGCTGAACGGCAAGGCGACCCGCGGGTTCATCAACGGCTACGACGTCTACGACAGCGAGCGCGGGTGGGCGGTGGTCGCCTCGATCGAGGACACGGCCAACCCGACGTCGGTCGTGGAGTTCAACCCGACCACCCGGCAGATCGTCACGAACATCTGGTACGCCCGCGGCACGTTCGATCTCTGGGACGTCGCGCTCGCCGACGACCGGCTCCTGGTGCTCGATCGCAACCACCTCGACCCCGCGATCGTCGTGCTCGACGCCTCCGACGGAAGCCTGATCGAGCCGCGCATCACCACGACGCTCCCCCCGGTCGAGCTCGTCCTCCTGCGGTCGCAGAATTGAGCCTTCGGCATGGTAGGCTACGTCCTGTGCGGCTCGCGCTGCTCGGACCCTGCGATGGAGACACGGCCGCGCTCGCTCGCGCCTGTGCGACTGCGCTCGATCGCCTCGAGGCCGAGCGCGTCGTCTACCTGTCGACCGACGGCGCCCTCGACGACGTCGTGCTGGCCTGGACCCGGCTGCTCGGCGCCGAGGGCCCGTTCGACGAGCGCGTCGCCGCCCTGCTAGAGGCGGACGCGGGCGCGGCGCGGCTCGCCCTCGAGGTCGAGCACGAGCGGGCCCGGCGTCGGCTCGAGCGGCTGCACTCCCTCCCGCGCCCGGGTGTCCGCGTGATCGAGCTCATGCACGACCGCATCGTGCTGTTGGTCGACGACAAATCGAGCCTCGACGAGGAGGACCTGCTCCCGGCGTCGATCATCGTCTTCGGCCGCGGCGAGCCGACCGTCCGCCGCGTCGGCACGCGCGTCTTCCTCGCCCCCGGGCACGTGAAGAAGCGCGACCAGGGGATCCTGCTGCTCGAGGAGGTCGTGGGTGGCACGCCGGCCATCCGCGCGACGCTCTGCGACGTCGACGGCACGGAGAAGCACCGCGAAACCATCGACGCCCAGCGCGCCGCGCGACTCCGGGTCCATGGCGCGGCGTGAGACCGTCGCGGTCTTTGGCGGCAGCTTCAACCCGCCGCACATCGGGCACGTGCTCGCCGTCACGTACGTCCTGACCTGCACCGAGATCGACCGCGCCCTGGTCGTCCCGTGCTTCCGACACCCCTTCTCGAAGTCGCTGGCCCCGTTCGAGGACCGCCTCGAGATGTGTCGGCTCGCGTTCGCCGACTTGTCCCGGGTCGAGATCTCGGCCATCGAGGCCGAGCTCGGCGGCGACAGCCTCACCGTCCGGACCCTCGAGCGCCTCGCGCTCCACCACCCCGAGTGGGCCATGCGCCTGGTCGTCGGCACCGATGTCGTCGCCGAGATGGATCGCTGGACGAGCCCCGAGCGTGTCCGCGCCCTCGCGCCGCCGCTGGTCCTGGCGCGCGCGGGGGTCCCGGCGCCCGACGGCTTCGAGGCCGCGCCCGCGGTGCTCCCCGAGGTCTCGTCGACGGTCGTCCGCAGCGCGCTGGCGGCGGGAGAGCCGCTCGAGCCGTGGGTGCCGCGCCGGGTCCTCGCGTACGCCCGCGCCCACGGGCTCTACGGTCGCGACCCCGCCGAGGTGAGCGCGGTTGCAGCGAAATAACGTGTGATCTTCGCGACTTGAAATGCGATCGCGAATCTGAAATCCAGGTCGCGCGCGGCGGTCAGAGCCAGCTCGCACCGAGCGTGAACATCGGCCAGCCCGCGCGGAACGTGATCGACACGCGCTCGGCGGTCTTGATGCGCATCCCGACGAACCCGGTCGGGAAAAACCGCGAGCTGTCCTCGCAGGGGAGCCGCGAGCAGCCGTCGTAGCGCGCAAAGCGCCAGACCACCGCCGGCTCGACGAAGAGCGCCACGCGCCCGAGCCAGACGTCGAAGGGGATCGAGAGCGGCACGTAGAACGCGTCGGCGGTGACGCCGCTCGAGCCGGCGCCGGCAGGTCGGTACGAGCCGTAGCGGACCCAGTCGAAGCCGATCGACAGGCTGATGGTGTCGTCGACGCGCCGGAGCGGCTGGTTCTCCCAGACGGGCAGGGTGGCGCGCAGTCCCATGCCGCCGCCGGGCCCGTACGCGTCGCCGACCGCGAACTCTCCGTGCAGCTCGAGCTCGGTGACGTACTTCGGGTGCCATGACGCGCGCTCGGGCGCGGGCGCCGGCTCCTCGGCGAGCGCGGGGCTCGAGAGCGCGAGGACGAGCGCGAGGCAGAGGCCGGGAGCGACGACGCGACGCATGCCGCGAGGCTAGCGGAAGCTACGCAGCGGCGATCAGAAGAACGACACGCCGACCGAGACGGCCTCGGGGAAGCCCACGCGCATGGTGAGCCCGACCCCTTCGGAGAAGTGGTAGCGCGCGCCCGCCCAGAACGCTGGCGAGACGGCCGACTGGCGACACGGGGCGCCGGCGACGCAGGTGTCGCCGAGGTTGCTGCGCACGACGAGGCCAGGCTCGCCGAAGACGCTCCACTTGTCGGTGAGCCAGAAGTTCCACTGCATCGCGACCGGGAAATACAAGCGCCAGTACGAGCTGCCGTTGCAGGCGTTGCCCACGCAGTAGTTGTAGGCCTCGTAGTGCACCAGATCGGGCCCGAACGAGATCGCGATCGAGTCGTTGATCGTCTTCACGAACCCGGGGCTCATGAGCGGGATCGAGAACCGCGCGCCGACGCCGACGCCGAACGTGCCGCCGCTGTAGAAGATGCTGTCCGGCTGGATCAGCAGGTGCGGCTCGATCTCGACCTTGTACTGCGGCGGATTCGGGCTGCGGATGATCGACGCGGCGGCCGCGGGCGCGGCGGGCGCGGAGACGGCCACCCAGGCAGCGGCAGCGACGACGAACGTGACGAGCTTGGATACGCGACGCATGCACCCTCCGAGGACCGATCCCCCACGGGTCCTGTACCGCTGCCTATCACGCACGAGGCTCGTCGCGCAGTCGACGCGCTCGCGTCGCGCTGCCGACGAGGTCAGCGCTTGTTGCCCATCGCCTCTTCGAAGGCGGCGTCGAAGTCGTCGTCGAGCGAGCTCTTGGAGCGGGCGCCGCTCCCCTTGTCGCTGCTCTGCGGGCCCAGCGCCGCGAGGCGCGCCTGCGCGTCGCGGTAGCGCGGATCGAGGGCGATGACGCGCTTGTAGAAGTGCACCGCCTCTTTGGTCGACTTGCGCATCCCCCAGATGTCGCCGAGCTGGAACAGCAGCTCGAGCTCCTGCTCGCGCGTGAGGCTCTCGGACTTCAGCCCCGTCTCGAGGGCCTCGGTCGCCTCGGCGAGCGCGCCGCGCTTGATGTGGATGTTGCCGATCATCGCGTGGCAGAGCGCCGAGCGGGAGGGGTCGCGCGCCGCGACGCGGAACTCGTTGATCGCGTCGTCGAAGAGCATCATCTGCTCGTAGGCGATGCCGAGGTCGTAGTGGGTCGCGCTGTCGTTCGCGTCGACCTGCGCCGCGACGCCCTGCTTGAACTTCGCGAAGACCTCTTCGACGTCGATCTGCTCGGAGGCCGCGGCGGGCTCGGCCTCGATCGGCTCGAGCTCGTCCAGCGCGTCGAGCGACGCCGCGATGTCGAACGCGCGGTCGTCGTTCCCGAGGGCGCCCGGCGCCGTCGACTCGCTGGCCTTCGTGCCGAACGTCGCGTCGAGCTCGCGGAGCTTCTCGAGCAGCAGCGCGTTCTGCGGAGAGCCGCGCAGCGCCTCCTCGATCGTCTCACGCGCGGTCTCGTACACGCCCTGCGAGGCGTAGAAATCGGCCTCTTCGAGCGCGGCCTCGACCTCGGCGCTCGGCGCCTCGAGGGGCTGCTCCGCCGACACCGGAGGCTCGGTGGCCGCCTCGTCGGCGACCTCTTCGAGCTCGTAGGCCGGCAGCGCGTCGGTCTGCTGCGCGGGCTCGGGCTCGGGCTCCAGCTCGACGGCTTCCTCGTCGTCCCACGAGGCCTGGGCCGCCTCCTGCCGAGGCTGCTCGGTGTCGCGCCGACCGGCCTTCGAAGGGTAGGTCGAGTCGGGCTCGTCGAGCTCGAGCGAGTAGCTCGGGAGCGGCTCGTCCTCCTCGGGCTGCTCGGGCGCGGCGGGCAGCAGCTCGGCCTCGGGCTCGTCGAGCTCGTCGAACCGATCGTGCGAAGCCGACTGCTGCATCGGGACGAGCGGGAGGTCGTCGTCGATCGGCTCGGGCGGCGGCTCCTCGGCCGGCACCTGCCCCGTGAGCACCTGCAGCTGCCGCATGGTCGTCGTCGCGGCCGGATGCCCCGGCTCGGCCTCGAGCACCCACGCGACGTTGTCCCACGCGCCCTGAAGATCGCCCTCTTCGATGAGGATCGCCGCCAGGGTGACCATCTCGGCGATCGCGTGATCGACCTGGTTGGTCTCGATCAGGATGTCACGGATGCGCTCGCGGATGGCGATGCTCCGCGGGTCGAGCTCGAGCCCGATGCGCAGCGTGGTGAGCGCCTTCGCGAAGAGCTTCACCTTGCGGAAGGCGTCGGCGTTCGCGATCACCTCGGCGACGCGCGAGCCGCGCCCGCGCACCGACTGCTGCGGGATGTCGGAGAGCTCCTCCGCCGCCTCGCGCTCCTCGAACTCGACGTCGTCGTCCTCTTCTTCGACCTCGAGCTCCGCGTCCTCCTCGACCTCGACGACGGGCGCGGGCTGCGCCCGCACGGGCTCCGCGCGCGCCGGCTGCGGCTGGTTGTGGATGGCTCGCTGGTGCTGCGGCTGGGCGGGCTGCGCGGGCTGGGCGGGCTGCGCCGCGCGGGCCGGGACGCCGCTCATCTCGGCGACGAGCGCGCGGACCTGATCGTCGTTCGGCGCGAGCTGCTGCAGGCGCCGGATGATGTCGGTGCGCAGCTCCTTCTTGGCCTGCTCGCCAGCGAGTCGTGCCGACTCCTTGTAAATCGTGATCGCCTTGTCGGTCTGCCCGATCGCGACGAAGCCGCGGGCGAGCAGCGCGATCAGCTCGACCGACTTCGGGTCGCTCTTGAGGCAGATCTGGATCTTCGCGATCGCCGCGACGCCGTCGTTCTGACCGCCTCGCTCGAGATAGAGCTCCGCGGCCGGGCGCGCGTACTTCGGGTCCTGCCGGTGGTGCAGGAGGCGCTCGTAGACCTTGAGCGCGTCGTCCACGCGCTTCTGCGCGGTCAGCTGCTCCGCGGTCGCGGCGAACTCCGAGATCGCGCCCTCGATGTCCTTGTTGCGCGAGAGCGCCTCGGCCAGCCGCAGGTGCGCGATCGGGTTCGACGGATCGAGCCCCACGATGCGCCTGTAGATCTCGATCGCCTCGCGTTCGCGCCCCTCGCGCGCCAGCCGATCGGCGATCTGCTCCCAGGTCGCGAGCGCGTCGCTGGTCAGCTGGAGCTTCTCGTACAGCTCCGCGAGCTTGACCGGGACGTGCGCGTACTGGGTCTGGATGTGCGGCGGCTGCTTCGAGAGCAGGTCGCGGACGGTGTTGTAGACGGCGACCGCTTTGAGGTGGAAGCCCTGCGACGCGTAGAAGCGCGCGACCTCCTCGTAGCTGCCGATCGCGCCCCCGAAGTCGCCCTTCTTCTGCTGCGTGTCGCCGATCTTCAGCAACCAGCGCGGGTCGTTCTTCTCCGCCGCGGCGAGCTTCCGGTACTCCTCGATCGCGAGGTCGTACTTCTTCTTCTCGATCGCCTTCTGCGCAGCTTGGAGCGTCTTTTCCTTGTCGATTGCCACCGACGCCCGTCCTTCCGCCGCGCGAGAAAACACCCCCCTCGCGATCGTCGGCGACGCACCGGCGATCGAGCCCGCGCGAAGGGAGCGGACGCGCCGGGGCCTAAAAAAACCTATCGTTTCGGCGCGATCGGGTCAAGGAACGTGCGGTCGCGTCGACGTCGCGCGTGCATGCTCGACGCACACCCGGGCACACATCGGGTCGACGTTCGCCTCCAGCGCTGGGCTCGGCGCGCGCTCGGCGCGCGGGCGAGCACGCGCGCGCAGGCGACAAAAACGGCTCGCGACGCCGTTGGGTGGCGTCGCGAGAGCACGACCGTCCGCGCCGAGGAGCGCGTGCGTGGGAGCCTCGATCAGGCGTCGCCGCCCTCGCGCTCGTCGCGTCGCTCCTTCACTCCGCTCGCGACGAGGCCGAGCAGCTCGCTCGCGAGCGCCATCACGTCCTGCTCACCGAAGCCTCCGTCCACGAGCTCGCGGTAGATCGACTTCGCGACGATCTTGAGCGCGCGCGGATCGGGCTTGGTGGAGCTGGCATTCGACGTCAGAGCCATGTCGGTCGGACCTCTCGGTAGGGGCAGTGAGCTGCGACTGCCAGACGTCAAAGCAGGACGTGTGCCGCGCGCACTCGTGTGCCGCTACGCGTCGTGCCGCTCGGTTACGCGCCGGTGTCGAAGCGACGCAGCCCCTCGATTACCGGGCGGGGGTCGTCCCACGCGAGGCTCGACGCGCGGGCGGCCTCGTCGAGCGTGCGTCATTCCGCGCTCCGCGCCGCGTACCCTGATTCGCGGCTGGCCCTCGCGTCGCGAACGAGAATACGCGAACGCCGCCGATCCGCGCTCGCGTCGGGAGCGCGCCCTTGGCAAGCTCGCGATCGCCTCCGCCATGCTCCGCTCGCCCGCGCTCCGCCGCTTCCTGGTCGCGCTCGTCGTGCTGACGTGCGTGTGGCTCGGCGGCGCGCTCGGCTACCACGAGCTCGGGCACGGCCGCTGGGGCTTCGGCGAGTGCGCGTACCACACGGTCGTCACCGTCTTCACCGTCGGCTACGCGGAGCTGCCCGGCGCCGATCGGGTGCGGGGCGCGCGCGTCTTCACGGCGTTCCTGATCGTCTTCGGCGTCGGCGCGATGGGGTACGTGCAGGCGAGCCTCACCTCCATCTTCGTGGAAGGCGCGCTCGGCGTGGCGTACCGTCAGTCACGCATGCGCAAGTCGATCGATCGGATGCGCGATCACGTGGTCGTGGCCGGCTGCGGCTCGACCGGCCGGCACGCGATCGAGGAGCTCCGGGCCAGCGGTCGCGACGTCGTCGCCATCGACCGCGACGAGAGCCGGCTGCGCGAGATCCAGGACGAGACGGCGCCGGGCGAGTTCCACTACGTGGTGGGCGACGCGACGCACGATCACGCGCTCGTCGCGGCCGGCGTGGCGCACGCCTGGGGCGTGGTCGCCGCGCTCACCGACGACGCCGACAACCTCTACGTCACGCTCTCCGCGCGCGCGCTGAACGTCGAGGCGCGGATCGTCGCCAAGGCCGTCGCGCCCGAGGCCGAGGGGAAGATGCGGCGCGCCGGCGCCAACGCGGTCGTGAGCCCGAACTCGATCGGCGGCCAGCGCATGGCCTCCGAGCTCGTCCGCCCCGAGGTCGTCGAGTTCCTCGATCAGCTGCACCGCACCGAGAAGTCCCTGCGGATCGAGGAGATCCTGATCCCGAAGGACTCGAGCTGGGTCGGCAAGATGCTCCGCGACGCGCCGATCCGCCCGCGCACGCGCGCGCTCGTGATCGCCAAGCGCACGCGCGACGGCGCCTTCCACTACAACCCCGGGCCCGAGAGCACGATCGAGGCGGGCATGACGCTCGTCGTCCTCGGCGACCGCGAGGACGTGACCACGCTGCACGAGCTGGTCGCGGCCACGCGGGCGCCGCGCTGAAGCTCAGGAGCCGGCGTCGTTCGCGTCGCCCTCGGCGTCACCGCCACCGGCGTCCGGCGGCGGCTTCGGCCGCTCCGGCGGCGGCCCGTACTCCTCGCGGAGCTTCTTTTCGAGGCGGTCGAGGATGATGACCTCGTGGTAGCTCGGGAACTTCGGCAGCTGGCAGACGACCCGCACGGCCTTGTCGCCGCGGAACATCTCCACCGAGCCGGAGCCCTTCACGCCCTTGTCCTCGTACTCGAAGAGCAGGTAGCCGTTGCGCTCGTCCTTCTCGTCGATCTTGTACCCGAGGTCGACGCGGATCAGCCGGACCGCGGTGTTCCAGGTCTGCTCGAACGTGTAGGGCGAGTCGCGCGAGGTCTTGGCGTACGCGGTGGCCTCGAGCGTGCTGCCGGCGGGGAGCAGCCCCACCACGGCGGCTCCCGCGAGGAACGGGAGCACGAGGACCGCGAGGCGGAGCGTGCGACGAGCGAGCATCCCCTGCGGCTACGCCGCTCGCGCGCGGCGGGGCAAATTCTCGCCAGCCCGCCCCGCTTCGCTGCCAACCGCGCGCGCCAGCGAGCGGGGATTCAGTCGAATACGCGCCGGAACGCCGCGGCGAACGTCGCGCTCCGGTCGAAGTCGATCGAGCCGCCGGCGTGTCCGTCGGCGCGCAGCCACGAGCCCACGATGACCCCGTGCGCGCCCGCGTCGCGGAGCGCGGCGAGGCGATCGGGCGTGGCGCCGCTCCCGATGAGGATCGGCACGCCGTCCTTCTCGACGGCCCGCGCGACCTCCTCGACCTTGCGCGGATCGGCCGCCGCGCCCGTCGCGGCGCCCGTGACGATCAGCGCCTCGACGTGACCGCGCGTGGCCGTGTCGTGCGCGACGTCGCCGATCGGCCTCGGCGCGAGGGGCGCCGCGTGCTTCACGTCGACGTCGGCCCACACGCCGACCGGCGGCGCGCCGGGCTCGTCACCGCTCCAGGCGCGACGCGCGCGCAGCGTCTCGTGCGCGCGCCCTTGCACCAGCCCCTGATCGGTCACCGCGGCGCCCACGTGGACGTTCACGCGGATCCAGCGGGCGCCCGTGGCGATCGCGATCGCCATCGCGGCGAGCGCGTCGTTGCGGAGCACGTTGATGACCAGCGGGATCTCGGCCGCCTCGCGGGCCGCGATCGCACAGCGGGTCATCGCCGCGACCGTGATCGGCTCCACCCGGTCGGGCACGAACGGCGAGTCGCCGAAGTTCTCGAGCACGACGGCGTCGAAGCCGGCGCGCGCGAGCGTCGCGACGTCGACGCGCACGCGATCGGCGAGCGCACCGAGCCGCGGCTCGACGGGGCCGCGCGGGAAGCCGGGCGAGCCGGGCAGGGGAGGGAGGTGGACGACGCCGACGAGGCGAGGGGTGCCGTTGCTCATGGTCCGCCAGGGCCGGGCGGCGCACCCGGCTTCATGAAGGGGTTCGCGCCCATCGGCGCCATCGCGCCGCCGGGGCCCGCCGGGAGGATCTGCGGCGCGCCGCCGAGCGGCCCCATCACGCGCAGCGCGTAGAAGCCATCGGGGCGCTTGCCGGCCTTCAGCTTGGGCTCGCCGTCGAGCAGGAAGAGGAGCCCCGCCGTCGCGTCGCCCTTCTTCTTGTACGACTCGTTGAACTTGAACCGGAGGGCGAGCTGCAGCTCCGAGAGCGCGACCTGATCGCGCAGGACGATCTGCCCCTCGAGCGCGACGTCGAGGTCCTTGCCGGCCGCCGCCCACTTCGTGATGCGCGCGATGCCGTCCTTGACCGCGATCTGGATCGGCAGCGTGCCGATCTCGATCTTCGGCAGCGTGATGTTCTCCGAGCCGAAGATCGCCTTGAGCGCGGGGACCTTGAACGGCACCACGCCGTCGCTGACCCAGTAGTTGTCGACCGTGAGATCGATGGTGCCGTTCGCCTTGTCGGCGCGCGACTCGGTCAGCGTCACGTCGATCGAGCCCTTCACGGTGCCGCCGATCGGCACGCCGATCGCGTCGCGGAACGGGCCGAATTCGTTGAGCGCGAGGTTGTCGACGTCGACGTGCACGGTGCGGTCGAAGCGCGCCTGCCCCTTCAGCGGCGGGGCCTTCGGATCCTTCGGCACGGACGTCTTGTGGGTCACCGACCCGTCGATCGTGCCGCCCATCGTGCGCACGGAGAAGGTCACGTCCTTGGCGGCCGAGAACAGCGAGCCGAACGAGACGCGCGCGCGGATCTCGTCCGCGCGCATCGCGCTGGTCGGCTTGGTCGCATCGCCGGGGACGCTCGTGAGCGCGACCTCCTTGAGCACGATGCCGGTGCCCCACGAGGGCTCGAGCTTGCCGATCGAGAGGATCTGGCGCGCGCCGCCGGGCGCCGGGACCTGCGCGCGATCGAAGTCCGCGATGACCTTGTCGCGGACGCGATCCCACGGGAAGGTCCAGTACGAGAACAGCACGAACGCCGTGAGGAAGAACGAGGTGTAGCCGACCCAGGGGCCGACCGTGCGTCCGAGCTCCTTGAGGCGCTCGATCCGCGGATCGGTGACCTTGTCGATCACCGCGGCCGGCGGCGCGACCTCGAGGTCGGCGCCCGCGTCGGCCTGGGGCGTGCGACGCGCCGACGTCGGCTCGTTGCTCATTTCTTGGCTCCCGAGGCCGAGGGCGTCGCGGCCGGCGCCGGCAGCGGCTCGATGCGGTCGTACGCGGTGATCGTCATGTTGATCTGGTACGCGTCGGCCTCGATGCGCTTGCCGAGGTCGAGCTGCGTGACGGCGACGGGGTAGCCGCTCGTCTCGATCTTCTCGAGGAAGGTCGCGAGCGACTTCAGGCCGACCTTCTGCGCCGTGAGCTTGGTCGAGCGCTCGGAGTAGAGCTTGCCGCGCGGCACCGGCGCGACGTCGCTCTGGGTCGCGATCTCGAACCCGGCGGCCTTGGCGTTCAGATCGATCAGCGTGGCGAGCGGGGGCGCGGGCTTCGCATAGCGCGCCGCCACGTCTCCGACCGCGAGCTTGCGCGCCGCGACGCGCCCGCGCGCGGCCTGCACGTCGATGACCGCCTGCCGCAGCTCGTCGTTGTGCTTCTCGCGCGCGACGAGCCCCCGCTGGACCATCAGCGGCACGAGGACGAGCAGCATCATCCCGAAGATGATGCCGAGCGCGACCACGAGCCGCCGCTCGCGCGCGTTCATCGAGTCGAGGAGCGCCATCTACTTGCCCCCCGTGGACGCGGACGACGCCGGCGCGGCCGTCTTCTTCGGGCCGCCGCCCTCCTCGGGGCAGCGCAGCTCGGCCTCGAACGTGTACTTCTGCGCGTCCGAGCTGATCGCCTTGGTCTTGCGGGGGATGCTCGCGTTGTTGAAGCAGCGGTACGTCTTGAGCACCGCCTCGATCGTGTTCACGTCGGCCACGGTCGGCGCGATCCCCTGGATGGTGACCTTGAAGCCGCCCCCGCTCTGCCGCACGACCTCGAGCTTCTCGATGTCGTGCTTCATCTTGACCGTCGGGATGAGCTCGGAGATCTCGACGAGCACGTCCATCGCGTCGGCGCGCGGGAGGGGATCGTCGTCGGCGGAGCCCGGCCCCTTCTGCAGCAGCTCCGCGACGCGGTCGAGATCGGTGGTCGCCTCGCCGAGGACGTCCTTCGTCGAGTCGGCGAGCACCACCTCGAGCGCCTTGCGGTCGGCCGCGACGTTGCGCGCGCGCGCCCAGGTGGCGAAGAAGAACGCGACGAGGATGGTGGCGCCGAGGCCGAGCAGCAGCGGCACCTTCTCGCGCAGGAAGCCGTAGCCGCGCTCGTAGGCGAGGGGGCCGCGCCGCAGATCGAGCCCGCGGGCGCGCGGCGCGCAGCCGATCGCGAGCCCGACCGCGCGGGCGTAGCGGTGCGCGCCGTCGCGCTTCTCCGGGGCGAGCCCCTCGACGCCGCCGAGCGGGAGCACCTCGACCGGCAGCTGCAGCTCGCCCGAGAGCCAGCGCGGGAGATCGACCACGTACGCGCCGCCGCCCGTGACGTAGAGCTCCTCGGGGTGGAGCCCGCTCGTCGTCCGGAAGGCGGCGATGGTCTGCCGGATCTCGCGCGCGAGGTGCCCCGCGGTCGCCGGCATGCCGACCACGCCGCGCGAGAGCGTGCGCGCGAAGAGCGGCTCGGCCCCCTCGAGGAAGAGCAGCTCGGCCTGATCGGCGCCGAGATCGAGGATGGCCCGCACGCCGCCCTGCTTGAACGGCGCGAGCGCGAGCGCGAGATCGGCGAAGGGGAACGCGCCCGGGCCGACGTGATCGGGCTCGCGGCCGATGGCGCGGGCCGCGAGCTCGATGCGCTCGCGCACGTCCTCGACGCGCGCCGCCGCGACCAGCACCGGCACCGGCTTCTCGAGCGGGGCCCCGGCGCGGACGCGGTGATCGAAGACCGCGTCGTCGAGATCGAAGGGGAGCAACGCCTCGAGCTCGAACGGGATGACCTCGCCGACGCGCCGTCGAACGGCGGCCGGCAGCTCGAGCCCGCGAACGTAGGTGCGCGCGCCGTCGAAGGAGATGGCGACCGGATCGCCGCCCTCCGTCGCCGATTTGGCGGCCTCGCGGATCGCCTCCTCCAGCGTCGGGGCGGCCGTCGTGACCGCCGCGCCGAGCGCGCTCACCACGGCGACGTCGGCCGGCAGGCGATCGAACGCGAAGCACGTCTCGAGCGCCCACTTGCGACCCGAGCCACGCACGACCGCGACCTTGACCTGCGTCGCGCCGATGTCGATGCCCACGTACCGCGCCACCCGATGCTCCCTTCGTGCTTCCCGTGCTCTTCGTCCGTCGTCCGCTCGTCGCCGAGCGCATCCTAGAACGCCTCGCGCGCGCTGCCTCTTCTTAGTCTTCTTAGCCCATCACTCGATCCGGTAGTACACGACCGTGCCGGCCGGGTTCGCATTGAGCGCCCCCAGGATGGCGTTCGCGCCCGCTCCCGGCGGGGCTGCCCCCACGCCCCCGGCGCCCGCGACCGCGGTTCCTGCCGTCGACGGCACCGCGGCGGGGGTCGCCGTGGACATCCCGGCCGCCATCGAGCCGGGCGTTCCCGCCCCCGTCGGCGAGTTCGGGATGGCTGGCGCGCCACGAAAATCGACCACGGCGGTGATGCGCGTCTCGACGTGGGCCAGGTTGGTGCCGGCCTCGCCGGTCGCCACGATGCTGAACACCTTCGACTCGGTCGTGAAGTTCTTCGCCGCCTCGGCGGGCGACTGGAAGCGCACGGGCGGGATGCTCAGCGTCTCGAACAGGAGCTTGCCGTAGGCGCCGCCCCCCTGGATCGTCGCGATGAAGTCGTTGGGCGTGCCGAAGAGCGGCATCCCCGAGGTGAACGTGCGGAGCACGCCGAACATGGTGAGGAACTGCGCGTTCTTGGCGACGTCGGTGCAGATCACCGCGTCGGGCGTGAGCCCGCAGATCACCGCGACGATCACCTGCGGCGCCGCCGTGTTCACGTTCACGGAGCCTTGCCCCCAGACCGTCATGACGCGCTTCTTGGCGTCGCCGGGGACGGGCTCGATGAACGTCGCCCAGAAGTCGTCGCCGACCCCGCGCACGAGGTGCAGCTCCTCCAGCGAGTCGTACGGCGCGTTCTTGGTCCGGTAAGGGCGGGCGAGCATCTGGCTCGTCTGGTCCTCGCCGCCGACCGAGCCACCGCCCTGGAAATTGCGAGGTTGGCACGCGTAGAGCTGCTCGTCGGGGTCGGCCCAGTCCATCAGCGAGCCGCAGATCGTGGCGCGATCGCTGGTGTTGCCGTCGCGATCGTTGCGCTCGAAGAGCGCGTCGTACGCGGGCGAGGAGACGAGGCCGAGGAAGGCGAGGCCGAAGCGGTTCTCGGAGATCGCGTTGCCGCGCGCGCCGAGGTTGACGTTGAGCTTGTCGTCCTCGGGGACGACGCGGACCGTGAACTTCGCCCCCTTGGGGCCGCCGAGGTTCTTCGCGGCGCCGAGATCGAACCCCGCGAGCCCCGCGAAGGCCTGCTGCCCCTCGGTGTCGCTGAAGGCGCCGAGCACCTGGTCCGAGAACTCCCAGACCGGCAGCTGCGGGACGTTCCCGCCCTTGAAGAAGAACTTCAGGATGCCGAGCTGCTGCCGCATGATCGGCTCGCTCGCGATGAACAGCCGCGCGAGGTTCACCCCGCTGCGCGCCATGTACTCGGCCTGCAAAGCGTCGCGCTCGGCCTGCGCCGACTTGAGGTCGAGCGGCTGCTGCTCCTGGAAGTCGACCACGAGGATCGACATCAGCGTCAGCGCCGCGAGCACCAGCACGAGCGCGACCGCCCGCTGGTCGCTGCGCTGCGCGCGACGACGCCCGGAGCGCGCGCGATCGCCGAGCACCGCGGCGAGGCACCGTCGCAGCAAGCTCGCCGAGCGTGGCGCGCCGCGCGGGGGGGCGTCGTCCTGCATCGTCGGCTCTCGCCCTTCGTGTGGCATCGGCGGCCTCATTTCAGGGCGAACGCGAGGGGGAGGGGCATCATGATCGAGGTCTTGGTGCGCAGCCGGATCGGCGAGCCGGCAGGGCCCCCCTTCATGATGAGCGTGATCTCGACCTGCATCGGGAGCCGTCCGAGCTGGCCGGCCGCGGAGGTCGAGTCCCACTGATCGGTCCAGAGGCCGCTCAGCGGGTCGAGGTACTTGAGCTCGAAGGTGTCGATGTCGTCGACGAAGATCTGCACGACGCCGCCCTTGCCGGGCTGGTCGTCCGGGATCACCTGCTCGCGCCGGAGCAGGTCGAGCTGCTGCGGCTTCTTCGCGTTCTGCCCCACGAAATACGACAGCTCGCACTGATCGCTCTCGTGGGCGTCCTTCACGACGCGCCGGTGCGCGAAGGCGTTGAAGTCGACGCGACGCGAGACGCCCGTGAACGCGGTCGTGCGGGTCACCAGGGCCGGCGTCGGCGCCATGTGCGCGGAGAGGTAGGCCTCCGACAGCTCGCGCGACATCCGCGTCGTCGCGATGCGCGCGAGGCGATACCGCTCGGCGTAGGCCTCGGCGTTGCCCTTGCCGCGCGTGATGGTCGAGAACGCCGAGTAGATCAGCACCGAGATCATCGCGAGCACGGCGATCGCGATCAGCACCTCGATCAGCGTGAGGCCGCGCTGACCCGAGCGGCTGCGCGCACGTGCGCGGGCGAGGGATGCCGTGCGAGAGCCGAGGGGCGCGCGCATGCTCACATCCCTCCCATGCGAGGCGTGCCGCCGCCGAGCGGCATGCCGCCGATGCCACCCGCGCCGCCCGTCGTAGGCGCCCCGCCGATGCCGCCCGCGCCCGGCACCGCCGCGCCGCCGTCGGCGCCCATCATGCTCGGATCGAGCACCGGCGGCAGCCCCTTCTGGGGATTGGTCACGAACAGGACGAGCGTCGTCTTGCGCTCGTTCGGCCCCTCGTTCCACACGACGTCGACGGTCACGCGCCGGATCGACGCCTCGAGCAGCGGCTTCAGCTGCGGGTACACGATCCCCATCGCCATGCCGGCGATGCCGTTCACGCCGCCGCCCGGCATGCCGCCGCCGCCCGCGCTCGGATCGCCGCCGCCGCCCGGGCCCCCCATGCCGCCCGCGAGCATCGAGGCGAGCCCGCCGATCCCGCCGTCGCCGAGCGAGCCGGGGTTCTGCGCCGCGCCCGCCAGCGCGGCGAGCGAGCCGAAGCCCGAGCTGCCGCCCGCGCTGGACGCGCCGCCGACGCCGCCGTCGCCGCCGGCCTGCGGCGGATCGGGGAGCACGACCCGCTCGACCACCCAGTGGCAGGTCATCGCCGCGGGGTTCTCGCCGTCGCAGCACGGGCCGTCCTCGTGTTGGTCG
This sequence comes from uncultured delta proteobacterium, assembly GCA_903923175.1. GTDB lineage: Bacteria > Myxococcota_A > Polyangia > Polyangiales > JADJMO01 > CAIXWQ01. The sequence continues at coordinate 26,595 of CAIXWQ010000534.1, forward strand.
GTCTCCGGGTAGCCGTCCTTGAGCAGCTTCTCCTCGACCTCGCTCATCTTGCAGCGGGCCGCCGTGTTCGCGACCGTCAGGTTGCGCGCGCGGACGTTGGAGTCGTACTGCCCCGCGACGATGCTGAGCAGCGACGTCAGCATGAGGCCGAGGATCGCGAGCGCGATCATCACCTCGAGCAGCGTGAAGCCCGAGCTCGCGGACCTCGCGCCGCGACCCGCGCTCCTCACGACGGGAGACGCGGCGCAGCGCGCCGCTCGGCGACCGCGCGCGGATGAGGGGCTGGAAGCTTCAGTGACCACTGTCTTCGGCCTCGCTGGCTTCCACGTCGTCGCGCGGGTGGGGGACGAGCACCGGGCCGTCCGCGATGGTCGGCTTGCCGGTCAGCGGCGCGATCACGACGCTCATCACGTCCTTCTCGTCGTCGCTCGATTGGATCTTCAGCTGCACGCTCGCGCGCTCGGCCTCCGAGCCGAAGAAGTAGACGTACGCGTGCCCTTTGGTCTGCGGCTTCGTCTCGTGCGTCGCGTCGACGGCGCGGAACGCGATGCCGGGCTGCAGCTTGCTCGTGTCCTCGCCGATCGCCCGCGCGACGCGCGAGAAGCCGGGCCGTGACACCTGCACGCCGCCGTTGATGCGGTTGGCCTCGGCGAGGGCGGCCTTCTCGACCTCGGTCGCCGGGTCGGCGCCGCCGGTGCCGAGGAGGTCCTTGGTGTCGAGGAGCATCGGACTCGACGACTCCTCGAGCCAGAGCGTGTTGTTGTCGAAATCGATCACGAGGCGCAGGCGCTTACCGGTCGACGCCGCCCGCGCGTACCCGGCGCGCATCGCCGCGGCGACGCGCGAGGCGCTCGACTTCAAGCGCGAGCGCTGCACCGCGCCGACGCCGTAGAGCATCCCGCCGAGGATCAGCACGAGGATGAAGAGGACGACGAGCACCTCGATCAGCGTGACGCCGCGCGCCCCGCGCCGGCCGCTCGCGCGCGCCGATCCAGCGCGCAGCCGCGCGCGTGGAGTCAGCGTCGATCGCGCGAGGACAGCGTGCACGTCTCATCTCCTCGGTCCACCGCGCGCGGGCGCGGCCGTCACTTCGCCGGCTTGCCGCCGGCCCAGATGTCGTCGTCGGTGCCCGGCTTGCCGTCGGGGCCGTCGCTGCCGATCGAGGTGTCGCCGCCGGTCGTGCATACGATCCGGTACGGGTGGTTCCACGGATCGTTGACGTTCTGATCGCTCTTGAGCGACTTGTCCGCCTTGAGGGTCTCCAGCGTCGGGCACTCGCTGCTGCGATCCGGGTGATCGCCCTTCCACCCCTCGACGATCGTCTGCAGCGTCTTCGCGTCGGTCGAGGCGGTCTTCTTCTGCGCTTCCTGGAACTTCGGCAGCGCGAAGATCGCCACGCCGCCCGCGATCATCGCGAGGATCGCGACGACGATCAGGACCTCGACGAGCGTCACGCCGCGCGCTCCGCCACGGCCGTCCTTCGGACGTCCTACGAGGGGGCGCCGGCTCCCCCTCGTGCTCCCCCATTTGCAGAGGGCTGCGCGGGCAATGGCGCCGATCGTCTTCGCGTGGTGCTCCTTCGGGGTCATGTCCTTCTCTCCTTGAAACGCGCCCGGCGTCGGGATCATGCCCGTCCGGGCTCGAAGCTGCGGCTCTGCCACGCGATTTCTACTCGATCGCGTCGAGGCCATAGGGTTCACCGTCGGGGCCGTCCGACGACAGATCGTACGTGCGCTCGGGCAGCCGGGCCGGGCAAGCGAAGCGCAGCGGACGCCGCCACGCGTCGCGCGGAAGAGCGCCGAGGTACGGCGCGTGATCGCCGGGCGTCACCAGCTCCGCGAGGTCGCGCGGGCAGCGGCCGTGGTCGGCGCGGAACGCATCGACGGCCGCGCGCGCGTGCGTGAGCGTGGCTCGCGTGGTGCGCAGGTTGCGCGCGTCGCGGTTGCGCGCGTAGATCGCGTAGAACAGCGCCACCACGGCGGCGGCCAGGAGCCACGCCGTCGCGCGTCGACGGGGGAGCTGCAGCGCGCGCGCGACCGTCCGCCTCTCCCAGGGGAGGAAGATGGTCCGCTCTCGCTTCTTGCGCCCGAAGATCGCCAACCGCCGCGCCCCTCACTGGTTGAAGTCGTTCATCTGGATGAGCGGCATGAGGATCGAGAAGGCGATGAAGCCGACCGCGCCGCCCATGAGGACGATCATCATCGGCTCGAGCAGCGACGTGAGCGCCGTGATCCGGATCTCGACCGCCGATTCGTAGCTGTCGCTCACCGCCTCGAGCATGTTCTCGAGCTGCCCGGACTTCTCACCGACCGCGATCATGTGCGTCACGATCGGCGGGAACTGCTTCGAGCGCTTGAGCGGCTCGGCGATGCTCTCACCCTCGCGGATCGAGTTGATGGCGTCCTCGACCACGCGCTCCAGCGCGGCGTTGCCGATGACCGCGCGCACGATGTCCATGGCCCGGAGCAGCTGCACGCCGCTGGCGAGCAGCGTCGAGAGCGTCTTGGCGAAGCGCGCGACCGCGATCATCTGGAACAGCGGCCCGAAGATCGGCATCCGCAGCAGCGCGCCGTCGAAGCGCACGCGGCCGTCGTCGGTGCGCAGCCACGCGAGCAGCGAGCCGAGCGCCGCGCCGAGGAGCATGCCCGGCACCGCGGCGAGCACGAACCTCGTCGCCGACTCGCGCATCACCACCTGCAGGATCAGCAGGAAGCCGCCGATGGCGAGGCCCATGCTCGGCTTGCCGTTGCCGGCGGTGTTCTTCGCCTGCTGCACGCCCGCGGCGGGGCGCAGCGGCACGCTCGGCTTCACCGCGAGCATGTAGCCGGAGGCGCCGATCAAGGCGCCGGTCAGCAGGCCGTGCGAGATCGGCGACGAGAACGCGTCGGACACGCCGATGAGCACGGCCGTGTACCAGGGCAGGGCGCGGTCGAGCGACGCGAAGATCGTCGTGACCTTGGGCACCACGCCGATCATGAGCACGGTGATCAGGACCGACCCGATCAGGAGCATCAGGATCGGATAGGCGAGGGCGGCCATCACCTTCCCCTTGAGGCGCGCCTGCGTGTCCATGAAGCCCGCGAGCCGATCGAGCACGGTCTCGAGCGTGCCGGAGGCCTCGCCGGCCGCGACCATGTTCACGTAGAGCGTGGGGAACACGCCCGGGTGCTCCGCGAGCGCCGTCGCGAACGCGGTGCCCTCGTTGATCTGCTGGCGCACGCTCGCGAGCACGCGCTTCAGCTCTTCCTTCTCGACCTGCTCGGTGAGCGCGCCGATCGCCTCCGCGAGCGGGATGCCAGCCTTCACCAGGGTGGCGAGCTGTCGCGTCGTGATCGCGACGTCGCTGGTCGACGGCCGCTTGAGGAACGCGAAGAGGTTGATGTCCCGCGAGCGCTTCTCGGCCGCCGCGCGCGCCTCGGTGGCGTTGGTGAGGACGATCCCTTCACGACGCAGCGCCGCGCGCAGGCCCTTCGGGCTGTCGGCGTCGCGCACGCCGCGGACCTCCTTGCCCGAGGCGGCGGTGATCCCGCGGAACTGGTAGATGGACATCGTCGTCGGTCGACCTCAGTCGACCTCCTCCTGCGTCGCCGCGAGGACCTCTTCCACGGAGGTCATCCCCGACAGCACCTTGCGGCCGCCGTCCTCGCGCATGTTGTCCATGCCGGCTTCCATCGCCGCGCGCCGGATCGCCGTCGCGTCGGCGTGCTTGAGGATGAGCCCGCGCACCGACTCATCGATCAGCATCATCTCGTAGATGCCGCGTCGGCCGCCGTAACCTGCGCCGCCGCACTCGTCGCACCCCTTGGGCTTGTAGAAGATCGGGCGCGTCCCCTCGGGCGGAAGCGGCGGATCGTAGGTCACGCCGCGCGGCGCGTAGGCGGCGCTCATCACGCGCGAGCGCTTCTTCGCTGCGGCCACCGGGTCCATGCCGAGCTGCTCTAGCTCGTAGTCGCTCGCCTCGTAGGGCTCCTTGCAGTGATCGCAGAGCTTGCGGACGAGGCGTTGCGCGAGGATGCCGATCATCGAGCTCGCGACCATGAACGGCTCGACGTCCATCTCGGTGAGGCGCGCCACGGCGCCGGCGGCGTCGTTGGTGTGGATCGTGGAGAGCACGAGGTGGCCGGTGAGCGACGCGTGCACCGCGATCTCGGCCGTCTCCTTGTCGCGGATCTCGCCGACCATGATCACGTCGGGATCCTGACGCAAGAACGCGCGCAGCGCCGACGCGAACGTGAGGCCGATCTTGGCGTTGACGTGGAGCTGGTGGATGCGCGGCAGCTCGTACTCGACCGGATCCTCGGCCGTGAGGATGTTGAGGTTCGGCTTGTTGATCCGGTTGAGGCACGCATACAGCGTGGTCGTCTTGCCGGCGCCGGTCGGGCCGGTCACGAGGATGATCCCGTGCGGCCGGTTGATCAGGTGGTCCATGAGCGCGTACTCGCGCCCGTAGAAGCCGAGATCGGGGAGATCCAAGAGCACCGAGCTCTTGTTGAGGAGGCGCATCACGATGCGCTCGAAGCCGCGCGACGTCGGGATGGTCGAGACGCGGATGTCGACCCCCTTGCCGGCGATCTTGAGCGTGATGCGTCCGTCCTGCGGGAGGCGCTTCTCCGCGATGTTCAGCCCGCTCATGATCTTCACGCGGGCGACGATGTTCGGCATGAACGCCTTCGGCGCGCGCTTGGTCTCGTGCAGCTCGCCGTCGATGCGGTAGCGGACGATGACCTCGCGCTCCTCGGGCTCGATGTGGATGTCGCTCGCCCGCCGCTTGCTCGCCTCGCTGAAGAGGTTGTTCACCCAGCGGATGACCGGCGCGTCGTCGGTCGCGTCGATGATGTCGGTGAGCTCGTCGCCGGTCTCTTCCTGCTCCTTCTCGAGCTCGGCCTGGTTGTTCAGCCGCTCGTAGAACGAGTTGATGGCGTCGATGACCACGCCCGCGGGCGCCACGAAGACGTCGACCGGCTTGCCGAAGACGGCGCGCACGTCGTCCTGCGCGGCGACGTCGAGCGGGTCGGCCGCGACCATGCGGATGCGCTTCGCGTCCTCGCCGACCACGACGACTTTGTGCGCCTTGGCCCACTGGATCGGCAGGCGCGTCGCGACGTTGGTCTCGATGCGCGCGACGTCGAGCTTGTCGATGAAGGGGAGGCCGCACTCGTCGGCCAGCGCCTTCGCGATCGAGCCCTCGTCGGCGGCGCGGCTCGCGACCGCGAGGTCGACGAGCGAGCCCCCCTTCTCGCGCTGCGCCGCGAGCAGCTCCTGCATGCGCGCCTCGGGCACGACCCCACGACGCGACAGGATCTCGCCGAGATACCGCTGCTCCATGGCTAGTTCTCGATGGTGACGGCGCGCGCGATCGGCGGCGGCGGCTTCACGATGCCCGGCGGCGCCGTCATCGGCATCGGCACCGGCGTGGCGGGCTGGGGCGCGGCGCCGGGGTTCGAGTACCCCGCGCCGTTGCCGGGCGCCGGGGGGAGCTCGCTGATCGGCTTGCTCGCCTCGTGGCGCTTGACCTCCTTCGGGCGCGTCTGCTCCTCGAGGGCCGCCTTCTCCTCCTCGCGCATGTAGGCCTGGCGGATCTCCTCCACGAGCCCTCGCGTGCGCGAGTAGTCGACGTAGGGTTTCCACTCCTTGCTGTCGCCCGCGAAGACGAAGTAGCGGTCGAGGAACTCCTGCCGCTCCTCCATCTTGCGCTCGAAGATCGCGCGCAGGTCGGCGGGGTCTCGGATGACGTACGGCGTGAGGATCAGGAGCAGGTTGCGCTTCTGGTTGCGACGCGAGGTCTGCTTGAACAGCGCGCCGATGATCGGGATGTCGCCGAGCACCGGGATCTTGGTCTCGTCGTTCGACACGAAGTCGCGCACGAGGCCGCCGATGACGATCGTCTGCTGGTCCTGGATGACGACCTGGGTCTTCGCGTTGCGCTGGATGATGCGCGGGATGGTCGTCGCGCCCTGACCCGGCCCGAGCTCGCTGATCTCTTCGTCGATCTCGAGGCGCACCTCGTTCGAGTCGTTGATGTGCGGCGTGAGCTTGATCTTGGTGCCGACGTTCTGGCGGCTGATGCCGCCGAACGCGCCGCCGCCGCCGAGCCCGCCGAAGGCGCCGAGGCCGGCCGTCGCGCCGCTCGCGCCAGGCAGGCCGCCGAGGCCGCCGAGGCCGCCGAGCACCGAGGTCTGGAGCGGCACGTTCTCGCCGACGTTGATCTCCGCGGCGACGTTGTCGGTCGCCATGATGTGCGGGGTCGAGAGCACGTTCGTGTCGCCGCTGGTGGTGACCGCCTGCAGCGCCACGCCGAAGGCCGGGATGCTCACGCCGATGCCGGCGAGCGTGAGCAACGTGTTCGAGCGGACGCCGAGCGCGAGCCCCTGCAGCGAGCTCGGATCGGTGAGGTTCGGGAAGGTCGCCGAGCCCATCGCGTTGGAGCCGCCGAGGATGACCGACCCGTCGGGGCCGACCGAGTCGACGCTGTCGCCGCCGTGCCAGCTGACGCCGAGCTTGTTGGTGTGGTCGGTCGACACCTCCATGATGACCGCCTCGATGAAGACCTGGCGCCGCGCCTGGTCGAGACGATCGATCACGTTGCGCAGGCTCGCGTAGTCGCGGAGCGACGACGTGATGACGAGCGAGTTGGTCGACTTGTCCGCGGTGATGCGGATGGTCCCCTCGAACACCGCCGTCGTCGAAGGCTGCCCGGGCTGCTTCGGCGCCGCGGGCGCGCCGCCCTTGCCGCCGGTGATGTCGGTGAGCGTCTTGGCGAGCTCCTCCGCGTCGGCGTGCTGCAACGGCAGCACGTGGATCTCGCCTTCGCCCGTCATCGGCACGTCGAGCCGCTTGATGAGCTCGAGGATGCGCAGGTAGGCCTTCTCGGTGCCGATCACGACGATCGAGTTGGTGCGCTCCTCGGGGATGATCTTGGTGACGCGCGACTCGACCGCCTGCGAGCCCGGCCCGCGGCCGCCCGCGGGCGCAGGCGCGGCGCCCTTGCTGACGTCGAAGATCTCGTTGAGCTTCGTCGCGATCTCCTGCGCGCCGGAGTAGTGGATCGGCTCCACCCAGATCTGATCGCCGATGCCCGCGACGTCGATCTCTTCGACGATCGACATCATGCGTTTGATGTTGGTGCCGGTGTCCGTGATGATCAGCAGGTTGCCCGGCGAGTAGATCGTGATGTCGCCGTCGCGCGACTTGAAGTGCGTGAGGACGTTCGCGACCTCGTCGGCCGTCACGTACTGCAGGCGATGCAGGCGCGTGATGTAGCGATCCTCCGCCGCGTTCGCCTGCCCCGGCCCGTAGATCGGCGTGGCCTGGGTCACGATGCCCGGGCTCTCCACGATCTTGAGGAATTTCCCGTGCGGGATGACCGTCAGGCCGTTGGTCTCGAGGATGGCGAGGAACGCCTGGTAGGCCTCGGCGACGGTGACCTTCTGAGGGGAGTAGATGGTCGCTTTGATGTTGCGGACCTTGCCGCCGAAGATGAAGCGCTTGCCCGTGAGCTGCCCCATCACCTTGATCAGCTCGGGCAGGTCGGCGTCCTCCAGCGAGAACTGGACCTTGTAGCCGGCGGGGCGCGGCTCGAACTCGATCTCGTCCTTGAACTGCGGGAGGTTGCCGGTGTCGCCGGGCTTCTTTCCGCTCGCGGCGGCCGACGCGGCCGGCGCGGCGACCGCCGGCGGAGGCGGAACGGGCGTCGCCGGGGGCGGGGGGGGCGTGACGGGGGCGGCG
>CAIXWQ010000535.1 GCA_903923175.1 uncultured delta proteobacterium
CGTGCGCGCCCGCGTGACGGCGGGCGCCTCGAGCGCATCGAGCCCCTCGCGCGCGCGGCGAGGGCGCTGCGCGGGGGCGAGGGCGACCAGTCGCTGCAGCACCGCGCGCGTGCGCGGCGAGACCCGCGCGTCGCCGAGATCGAGCTCCATCGCGCGGCCCACGCGCGAGAGCCGATCGGGCGCGTGGCCGGTGGCCGCGAACACCACGGTCGCGCCCACGCCGTACAGATCGGTCGCGATCGCCACCTCGCCCACGCGCTGCTCGGGCGCCGAGTAGCCCGGCGTCATCACGAGCGATTCGAGCGCCCCTTCACCCTCGGCGCAGACGCCGTCGAAGTCGACGAGCACCGGGCGCGCGTCGCCCGGCTGGCGGAACATCACGTTGCCCGGCGTCAGGTCGCCGTGCAGGTAGCCGCGGTCGTGCACGTGCGCGACGGCCTCGAGCAGCGCGCGCAACAGCGCGTCGAGCGCGGCCCCTTGCAGCGGCCCCTCGCGCTTCACGCGCTCGAACAGCGTGCCGCCGCGCAGGCGCTCCATCGCGAGGAACGAGCGCGGCCCGCGCCGCTCGAAGCCGAGCACCCGCGCCACCCCCGGGTGCGCGAGCTGCGCCATGATCTGCGCGCTGCGCTCGAACAGCGCGTGCACGCGCCGGGTGTTGATGGCGCTGCGCTCGAGCACCTTGACCACCGCGTCGCGACCGTCGCGCGCGTAGGCCTCGTGCACGCGCGCCATGCCGCCTCGCGCGAGCTCCGGCCCGAGGTGCAGCCCGTCGCAGACGGGGCCGAGGTGCTCGTGCGCCCAGGTGCGCGCGTCTGCGCCTTCGTGACGCTCGGGACGCGCGTCATCGGCCTCGCGTGCGTCGGGCGCGGCGCGCTCGATCTGCGCGCGCCCCGCGACGAAGGTCGCTCGATCCGGCTCGTGGAGGTTGGTCTCTGCCACTGGTTTGGGAAAGACACCTGTCGGGGCGAACGATTGGAGCGGCAGGAAGCGCTCCCCTCGCACCGCGACCGAAGGGTCGCGCGTCGTTCGGTGGGACAACGCTCCGGACACGAAGTTCCTACACGTACGAGGCGCAAAAAAGATCGACGCCGACCGTCCGGGAAGGAGGTCGGCGCCGGCGGCGTTCGTTCGCCTGGACGAAGAGCGTCCGAATCACACGAATCGTACGAATCGTACGAAGGGAGGAGGCTCGCCGGGGCGAACGCCGCTTCGAAACCCGAAGGGGAGCGACGATCGCTCCCCTTCGTAGGGCATGCGCTCCGAGGAGCGGACGCCCGCAGCGAGACGAGGCTGGAGCTCAGCCCGCCTTCGCCTCGCCCTCGCCCTTGGCCGACGCCTCGGCCTTGACCGAGAACGAGACCTGGACGTCGAGGTGCGCCTTCACGCCGGCCATCGCCGACACCGCGCACTTCACTTCGTTCGCCGCCGAGAGGCCCATCGAGGTCGCGCTCTTCATGAGCTCGTTGCCCTTGGTGGTCACGTCGGCGACCTGCGTGGCGACGTCCTTCGCGCGCGCCGAGATGGCGATGAGCTTCGGGAAGTGCATGCGCACGGCCGGGAGCGTCACGTCGAGCTTCGCCTTGAGGGCGACGTCCGCCTTGAGGTCGACCTTGCACTTGAGGTCGAAGGTGACCGTCGCCTGGACGTTGCCGCTCGCCGCCGCGTTGCCGGCCGCCGAGTTGCCGCCCGTGCCGGCCTTCGCGTCGCCCGAGGCGCTCGCCGAGGCGTTCGCCTCGACCTTGGCCTCGAACACGACCTCGCACTGCGCCTTGGCCTTGAGCTCCTTGACGTTGAGGCTGATCTGGCCGAGCACGGCCGGCTCGGTCGCGTCGACCTTGAGCTCGCCCGCGAGCGCCTTGATCTCGACGTCCCAGTCCGCCTTCATCGAGTCGGACGTGTTCTTGAGCGTCATCGCCGAGTCGAGGAACGCCTTCGCGTCGCCCGACACGTCGCCCGCCACGACGCCCTTGTCGAACTGGCAGGAGGCGCCGGGGATGCCCGCGCCACAGCCGACGGTGGCGACGGTCACGAGAGCGAGAGCGGAGGCAGCGAGAAGGTTCTTCATAGGGAAATCTCCTGAATTGCGACGTATTCGTCGAATGCCGCCGGGCCGGGCGCAGCCCGTTGCCCGTCGACCCATGTCGCTCGCGACGCGAGCACGACGGCGCAGGGAGCGCCGGCGGGGGGCGCGGTTTCTCCCCCTGCCTCGGCCCTGGGTCAAGGTCCCACGGTCGAGCCGCGTCACGATTACGGGCGGGGGGTTGTCTTCGCGTGAGACGTATTCGTGTCGCAGCGGCATCCTTCTGGAGGAATGCCCGCGCTTCCCCGCCCGCCGCTCGATTGGTCCGCCGCCGTGCCGTTCCCGGGCTTCTCGCGCGAGTCGAAGATCCGGCTCGATGGCGATGGGCGCTTCTGGCACGAGGGCGACCGCGTCGATCATCCGGGCCTCGCGCGAGGCCTGCACCGGTGGATCTCGCGCCACCCCACCGACGGCCGCATCGTCCTCGAGAACGGCTGGGACTGGTGTTACCTCGCGGTCGACGACGTCCCGTACTTCGTGCGCGGCGTCTCGATCGAGCCGGGGCAGGCGGGCGAAGCGGGCGAGCGGCTCGTCGTGCACCTCTCCGACGACAGCGAGGAGCCGCTCGTCCTCGCCTCGCTCCGCGTCGACGCGGAGGGGGCGCTCCGCTGCGAGGTCAAGCACGCCGCCAAGGGAGGGCCCTTCGCCGCGCGCTTCGATCGACACGCCGCGGCCGCCCTCGGCGAGCACCTGCACGAGGTCGACGGGCGCGTCGTGCTGCGCCTCGGCGGGCAGGATCACACGCTCACGCAAGCGTGAGCGGAGGCCACGCGGTCACGGCTGATCGTTGCGCGGCGGCGCGAGCGGGATGCCGCAGCGCTCGGGGTTCGGCTCCGAGAGCACGACCGAGCGCTTGAGCGTCCCCTGGACGTCGAGCGTGAAGCGTTGCGGCTCGCAGCCGTCGCGCTCGACCACGACCTCGTGCTTCCCCTCGGTGAGCTCACGGAGGATCGGCGCGTTCATCGCCATCGGATCGCCCGCGAACGCGCGGCCGGGCGCCCCCTTCGGCGTGACCGCCGCGCCGTCGATCTCCACGCGATCGGTCGAAGAGACGCCCCAGATCTCCACGGGCGCGCGCGTGCCCGCCGCGTCGGCGCGCGCGCCGGCGAGCGCGGACGCCCCCGCGAAGGCCGCGAGCCCCAGCGCGCCGGCCACGAG
>CAIXWQ010000536.1 GCA_903923175.1 uncultured delta proteobacterium
CACGAAGGACGGCAAGCCGATCGCGGCGAAGCTCAACTACCGCTTCACCTTCACCTGGAAGGCGCCCGATCCGCCGCAGAAGCCGGCCGAGGTCGCCAAGCCCGTCCCGACGGTCGGCGCGCTGCGCGTCACCGTGAAGATCGCGACCTCGGACGCGCCGCTCGCGAGCGTCGCCAAGGTGGACGTGCGCGGGCCGGACGGCGTGGTCGCGAGCTACGCCGTCGGCGAGGACGGCTCGGTCACCGTCGCCGAGCTCGCGCCCGGCAAGTACCACGTCGTGATCGCCGCGCCCGGCTTCGTGGGCACGCAGGCCGACGAGGAGATCACCCCCGGCAACCGCACCGAGGTCACCTACCGCGTCGCGCCCGAGGCGACGGCGGCGGGCGCCGACGAGCAGACGCTCGAGGTCCGCGGCGAGCGACCGCCGCGCGAGGTCACCGTCCACTCGCTCGATCAGCGCGAGCTCTCGCGCATCCCGGGGACCAACGGCGACGCCATCCGCGGCGTGCAGTCGATGCCGGGCGTGGCGCGCTCGCGCGGGCTCGGCCAGCAGCTGATCATCCGCGGCTCGGCGCCGCAGGACACGCAGGTGTTCGTCGACGGGATCGCGATCCCGCTCGTCTACCACTTCGGCGGGCTCTCCAGCGTGATCCCCACGGAGATGCTCGATCGGCTGGATTTTCGGCCCGGGAACTTCGGCGCCGAGTACGGCCGCGTGATGGGCGGCGTGATCGACGTGCGCACGCTCGGCGCGCCGACCGACGGCAAGGTCCACGCGCTCGCGCAGGCCGACTTCATCGACGCGCGCTTCGTGGCGAAGGGGCCGATCCCGCTGGTCGACGGCTGGTCGTTCGTCGCCGGCGCGCGCCGCAGCTACATGGATCTCTGGCTCACGCCGCTGCTCTCGCGGCGCGGCGGCGGCTTCACGGCGACGCCGATCTACTACGACTGGCAAGGCTTCGCGGAGCACCGCGGCGCCAACCACTCCGTGCTGCGCATCGGCTTCTTCGGCGCCGACGACAACCTCAGGGTCATCCGCGACACGGTCAACACGCAGGATCCGGCCGAGGGGAACGACATCGATCTGCACACCGGGTTCGGGCGGCTCACGGCGTCGTACGACGTCGATCTTTCGTCGACCGTGCACTTCCACGACGTCGCGGCCTACGGCTGGGATCTGCGCAGCTTCACCGCCGGCAGCCGACAGTTCAAGGTCACGGCGAGGCCGCTGGTCGAGCGCGGCGAGCTCGCGATCAAGATCGCCAAGGGGTTCACCATGAACCTCGGGCTCGACGCGACCTACACGACGACGACCTACGACGTGACCGCGCCGCCGCCGCGCCAGCCGGGCGAGCCCGCGGGCGGCCCCACGCAGCAGCTGCTCACCGAGACCTCGGCGCCGACGTTCTTCCTCCCCGCGCTCTACTCCGAGCTCGAGATGGATCTGACCAAGCGACTGCGCGTCGTGGAGGGGTTCCGCTTCGACTACAACGGCGCGACCAAGCACGCCGACGCGAGCCCGCGCGTGTCGTTCCGCTACCTGCTGCAGCAAGGCAAGGAGGCGGGCGACGACGAGCTCGCGCTCAAGGGCGGGTTCGGCGTGTTCCGGCAGCCGCCGCAGCCGCAGGAGATCAGCAGCGTGTTCGGCACGCCGGGGCTCTACTCGAACCGCGCGCTCCACTACTCGCTCGGGCTCGAGCAGAAGCTGCAGCACCGGTTCAGCCTCTCGGGCGAGGGCTTCTACAAATCGCTCGATCAGCTCGTCGCGCGCACGCCGGCGACCGACGGCACGTACTCGTACACCAACCTCGGCACCGGCAAGGTCTACGGCCTCGAGGTGCTGCTGCGCTACAACGCCGACGAGCGCTTCTTCGGCTGGATCGCGTACACGCTCTCGCGCTCGACGCGAAAGAGCGGCCCCGGCTTGCCGGAGACGCTGTTCCAGTACGACCAGACGCACATCCTGACGGTGCTCGGCAGCTACCGCATCGGCGGCGGTTGGGAGCTCGGCGCGCGCTGGCGCTTCGTGTCGGGCAACCTCTTCACGCCGTGCAACGGCGGCGCGTACAACGGCGCGAACGGCAACTACACGTGCCTCTCGGGGCCGTCGTTCAGCGCGCGGCTGCCGCCGTTCCACCAGCTCGACATCCGCCTCGACAAGCACTGGTACTTCAAGGAGTGGCAGCTGTCGGCGTACCTCGACGTGCAGAACGCCTACAACCGCGGCAACCCCGAGGGGATCGCGTACAACTTCGACTACTCGCAGCACATCTACCAGACGGGGCTGCCGATCATCCCGAGCCTCGGGATCCGGGGGGAGCTGTGAGAGCGCCGCTCTGCATCGCGTCGCGGGCGAGGCTCGTGACCTGCGTCGCGCTCGCGTGTCTCGCTGCCTGCGGCGCGCGGCCGTTCGACTCCAAGTCGATGATCGAGACGCTGCGCGTGATCGGCGTGCGCGCCGACGACTCGATCCCCACGCCGGGCGCCGACGTGAGCCTCGAGCTGCTCGCGTACGACGGCTCGCCGCACGCGCTCGGCGCAGACGGCAAGCCGCGCGCGATCGAGATCGTCTGGCTCGGCGGGTGCGCCGACCCGTCGGGCGACCTCTATTACAAGTGCTACGACGGCATGCAGCCCGCCCTCGACGCGCTCACCGCGGGGACGCCGTCGCCGCTCGTGGGCCACGGCGCGAAGTACACCTGGCACGTGCCGGACGACCTGATCTCGCGCCGCGCCTCCAACGGCAAGAGCAAGTACAAGTACGGCCTCTCGTACGTGTTCTACGCGGTGTGCGCGGGCAAGGTCGTCGCGACCGGCGCGACCGACGCGACCTCGCCGCGGCTCGGCTGCGTCGACGCGGGCGGCGCGCCGGTGTCGGAGGACGGCTTCGTCTACGGCTACCTGCCGCTCTACAGCTACCCCGGCCTCTCGAACCAGAACCCGATCGTGACCGGCGGGACCTTCGACGGGAAGCCCCCCTCCACGCAGGCGTGCACCGTCGACGCGGACTGCGGCGCCGGGCAGGCGTGCGGCACGATCGGCACCTGCCTCCCCGTGATCCCGGCGTGCCCGCCGCGGAGCACCTGCGCGACCTACGAGATCAAGCCGCTGATCGATCCGAGCAGCGCGGAGCCCGATCCGCTCCAGACGCTCCAGGCCTCTGCGCCGCGCAACGAGGTCGTGTACGTCGACTTCCTCTCGAGCGCGGGGGTGACGCACGCCGGCACGACCAACGTCGTCATCGATCCGGTGAACGGCCCGCGCGACGACTACGCGGGGACCTGGGAGCCGCCGCAGAAGGCCGTCGGCGAGACGCGCCTCTGGGCGCTGGTGCACGACAACCGCGAGGGGCTCACCTGGTGGTCCGTCGACGTGGTGGTGCGATGATGAAGCGGCGCGCGCGCCTCGGCTCGATCGGTCTGCTGGCGTCGCTCGCGTGCGTGGCCGCGCCCGCCTCCGCGCAGTCGAAGGGGGACGACATGCCCGACTTCATGCGCCAGCCGATCGTCGCTCAGCGACGGCACGGGTTCACGTTCGGCCTCACCGCGGCGCCCGCGAGCGTGTGGGTGCACGGCACGCCGACCGCGTACGCGCAGCGCAACGCCGAGTACGAGGTGAACCTCGGACCGACCCTCGCGCCGAGCCTCTCGGGCTACCTCGGGTACGCGCTCGCCGACGAGCTCGCGTTCACGCTCGCGATCGAGCCCAGCCTCTACCGGCACGGCGATCAGAAGATCTCGGGCACGTCGGTGGCGTTCCGCGTCGAGGCGTGGCCCTTCATGGCGCTCGGCGGCGCGTGGCGCGACGTAGGCATCGTCGGCCGCGCGGGGCTCGGCTCGGCGCGCGTGACCTCGCAGGCGACCGGCGACTCGCTCGCGTCGTCGGGGACGTACTCGCTCGTCGGGCTCGATCTCACCTGGGACGCGGTGCGCGTCGGTCACCTCGCGATCGGCCCGACGCTCGGTGTGAGCTACCGCGCCAGCGAGACGTACGGCGAGACCGACGTGCTCCTCGGGCTGCGCGTCGCGGTGTACGGCGGCGGGCTCGGCAGCGCGCGCTGAGCCGGTTTTTGCCTCGGATCGAGCGGCTTCGTCACGGAGGAGGCGCGACGGCGACCCATCCTGCGGCGATTCGTTAAGCTCGCCCGCGAGGTACGCCATGGCTCGTTCGTTCGCCCTCGCCTCGCTGCTCGTCCCAGCCTCGCTCTGCGCCCCCCTGGCGCTCGCGTCTTGCGGCGCTTCGTCCGACGCGGCGCCGTCGGGCGCCGAGGAGGCGTTCGACGCGGCGGTCACGCCGGTCGTGGCGGCCGACGCGCAGGCGCTCGCGCCGATCGTGGTGACGTCCCGCACGGCGTCGTCGCGCGCCGACGGCCTCGTCGCGGCGCTGGGGATCCCGCGCGCGGAGCCCGGGCTCGTGCTCGCGAGGGACGGCGCGGTCGTGCGGGTCGGCGGCGGCTCGCTCCGGGGCACCGCGCGCAGGGCGCGGCTCACGCTGCCGGCGCGCGCGAACGAGCCGTTCACCCTGACCGACGAGGGCTCGGGGGTGACCCTCGCCGCGCGCCTCGCCGCCGCGCGTCCGGCCGCCGCCGAGCTCGGCGACGGGCACGTCGTGTACGCCGGCGCGCTCGGCGAGGGGCTCGATCTGGTGCACCGCGCGCGCGTCGACGGCACCGAGGACTACCTCGCGGTGCCGCGCGCCGAGGTCGATCCGCGCGCGCTGCGCTACGAGCTCGCGCTCGGCGCGGGGGCG
>CAIXWQ010000537.1 GCA_903923175.1 uncultured delta proteobacterium
CCTGCACGAGACGATGGAGATGGCCGTCTTCGGCGGTCGCCCGGAAGACGCGATCGCCGCGTGGGAGCAGAGCGAGAAGGCCGTGCGCGGCAGCCACCTCCAGCGCGTGCAGATCTTCCGGCTGACCGAGTGGGGCATGTTGAGCGTCGCCAACCTCCACGCCGCCGCGCAGCGGACGGGGAGCGAGCGCGCGCGGCGCCTGCGCGCGGCGGCGAGCTGGACGGCGCGCCTCGAACGCGACGGCGCGCCGTGGGGGATGGCGCTCGCGCGTCTCCACGCGGCGTGCGCGAGCGTCCTCGGCGGTCGACCCGAGGAGGCGCGCGCGCGGGCGCTGCAGGCGGAGCAGGAATTCGACGCGCAGGAGATGTCGCTGTACGCCACCGTCGCGCGGGCGATGCGCGCGAGGCTCACCGGCGGCGACGAGGGGCGCGCGCTCGCCGCGCGGGCCGACGCCTGGTTCGCGGAGCAGCGGATCCGCAACCCGGGGCGCCTCGCGAACGCGATGGCCCCGGGGCTCGAGCGCTGAACGCTCGCACGTCCGCGCTACGACTTGCGCGGGCTGCGCTCGATCGAGGGCGCCACGGCGGCGACCTCGGACGGCGTGAGCTTCTCCGCGATGCGCGAGAGCACACGCGCCGCGAGGGGGCGCTCTTCGGGGCTCCCGAGCTTGCGAGCCGCGAAGTGCTCCTGTGCGCTGCGCGCGGCGATCGTGGCCAGGGCCGCCTTCGCCTCCTCGGTCTCGCCCAGCCGCGACAGCACGTCGATCGACGGCCAGAGGTAGCCAATCACCACGACGCAGCAGAGCAGGGGAATCCACACGCGCAGCTCGGGCGTGTGGCACTGCAGGCGAGTCGTGAAGACGAGCAGCACGAACAGGACGAAATAGGCCACCGGCACGACCATCAGCTCCGGCAAGAGCGGCTCGTGCCTGGAGAGCCGCGGGAGCGAATAGCCGATGACCGCGACGATCGCCGTCAGCACCACGGCGAAGACCGTCCCGCTCACGGTGCCGGAGTCGCCGAAGACCTTGGACGGCGCGAGCTGGAGCACGGCGTGCGAGACGAGACAGAGGAGCAGAGCGGGGACGATCGCCACGAGGGGCAGCACGAGCTCTCGGAGCCCGCCCGGGCGCGCGCCCTGCGCAGCCGCCGCGTCCGCGCCGCTGGCGGGCGCCTTGGCGCTCCCTGCGCCCTCGCGACGCTTGCTCGGCCCGTCGACCCAGGGGCGCGGCGCCTTCAGCCAGCGTGCGTAGAGCGCCTCGACCGCGAACGAGTAGCTCCCGACGATCAGCAGCCACCCGGTGAAGTTGCTCCAGGTGACCTGGTAGAACGTCCCAGGCTCGCGCCAGGTCCAGAAGCCGAGGCCGACGGCGATCGGATCGAGGGCGAAGTCGAGGAGCAGCGCGAGCAGCGCCGCCGCGAACGGGCGCGACCACCAGCTCATGCCGAGCCGGTTCGCCGTCATGCTCGCGGCGAAGACGATCGTCCCCCAGCCGACGGCCACCCACAGCGGGACGTGGCCCGGCAGCATGGGGACGAAGTCGTCCGAGTACTTGTACGCGCCGAGGCAGACGAACGTGGCCTCCAGGATGTACGCGTAGATCATCGCCCCGACCGCGAGCATCACGACGTCGCGACCGTACCGCCACCACGCGGCGCCGAGCGCCACGGCGGCCGTCGCGTACGCGACCCCCTGCACGAGCGCCCACACCCCCCAATGTCCGATCTGCATGGCGACCTACAGGACCTCGGTCGCCGCGCGGAGCCCGGCCTGGATCGCGCCGTCCATGTAGCCGGCCCAGTCGAGCGCCGACTCCGAAGATGCCCAGTGCACGCGCCCGACGGGGCGGCGCAGCGCCGAGCCGACCGTCGAGAGCACGCCTTTCGCCAACACCCCCGCAGGCCCCGGCATCGGCTGGTCGAAGTAGTCGAGGCACTCGTCTCGGGCGACCTCGCCGAACAGCGCGACCAGCTGCGCGAGGACCGCGGCCTTGCGGTCCGCGACCGAGGCGTCCAGCAGGACGTGCGCGGCGTCGCCGGCCATGAACGCGAGGAGCGAGTGGACCTGCTCCTCGGCGGGCGCGGCGCTCGGATCCGACGAGTTGTCGATCGTCCAGGCGATGGGCTGGCTCGCGGAGCTCGCGCACAGCGAGCGCCCCTGCAGGTTCCGATCGCGCCAGAACGGCCTGCGGAAGCGCACGAAGCTCTTGAGCGACATGCCGTGGTGCATGCCGTCGCACAGCGCCTGGCGCTGCGTGCACGCGCGTCGGCCCGCCTCGGCGTCCGCCGCGTCGAACTCGAAGCACAGCTCGATGCCCGGCTTGTGCGACTCGCGGAAGGCCCAGGGCCCGAGCGCGGCGATCACCTTCTTGGCGCGGTACACGACGCCTGCTGCGGTCGTGACCTGCGCGAACGTGGGCATGCTCTCGATCCGGACGACCGCGTCTCCCAGCTTGATCGACTCGGCCCCGACGGCGGCCGCGAAGGCGTCGACCAGCGACGCCGTGCCGCCGACGAACCGATAGTCCTCCGGGCCGACGCCGCTCCCGCTGGCGTCGATGAGCGACGAGTAGCCGCCCGCCGTCGCGGCGTAGTGCAGCAGGAAGAGGAAGCTCGCCTCGCTCGGCTCGATCGAGAGCACCGCGCGGAGCGACGCGTAGAACGCGTCTCGCGTGGCGGCCGACAGCGGCCCCGAGCGGGGCGTCCAGTCCGCGATCGTGATCTGGTCGAGCTGCTTGAGGAAGTCCGGGAGGTCCTCGGGGCGGTCCGCGTACGGGCGCACGAGCAGCGCGAGCTCGTCGACCTCGCCGAGCGCGAGCATCGTCTGCTGCGCATCCGGGAAGTCGCCGGGGAGGAACGTCCGGACCTTCCCGTCGGCGCCCTGGAACTGCCACCCCATGGCGGACGGGATCTCGGTCCGGAAGAGCTCCACGCCCAGCCTCTGCGCGTAGTGCCAGACAGTGCGCTGCAGCGTGCCGATGTACTCTGCGCCGGCGTCGACGATGCCGAAGGGGGAGCGCATGGAGTGGGCGCGCCCGCCGAGGCGGTCCTTGCCTTCGAGCAGCACGAACTTCGTGCCGGTCTCTTTCAACATCAGTGCCGCGGAGAGCCCCGAGAGCCCTCCGCCGACGATCACGACGTCCGTCTCGTTCACGACCGCAGAATCCGTCATGGGACCCTTTCGGCGTCGTCACCGCCAGTTGGTGCGGAGGACGCGCAGCACGTTGTCACTGCAGATCTTCGAGGCGTGCACGCCGTACCGCCGAATCAGCTGCTTCTCGAGGTAGCCGAGCGCCGAGGCGTCGACGAGCCCGTGCAGCGAGGGCTTCGCGAAGCCGTCGAGGTCGGAGCCGATCGCGACGTGGTCGAAGCGCGCCTGCTCGCCCCGGAGCAAGGCGCTGCGCTCGCCGATGTGGTCGATGTGCCGGCAGATGACGTCGACCGCCCCCTGCTTCGTGGTCGGCGGCGGCTCGGGGTCGGACATGAAGTGGGCGCACGCCATCATCCCGATCGCGCCGTTGCGCTCGATGATGCGATCGAGCGTCGGGTCGTCCAGGTTGTAGCGGAGCGAGCCTAGCCGCGCGCCCGCGTGCGAGGCGATCACGGGCACCTCTCGGGCGCGATCGGCGCCGTCGAGGATCTCGAAGGTGTCGGCGAGCGAGGCGGCGCTCATGTGCGTGACGTCGACGGTGACGTGATGCTCGATCATCGCCTCGACGGCCGCCTTGCCGAGCGCGCTCAACCCGACGTTCTCGGGCTGCGGGAACATCCAGCAGTAGCAGGCGTCCTTCAGGCTCGGGATGGCCGGCGCGTTGGTGGCGACGCCGCGCCAGAGCAGGTGCGCGACGGTCACGTAGGCCACGCCGCGGCCCGCGAGGTCGGCGACCCGCTCGTTGACCTTGTGGCGATCGCCCCCGAGCGCGTGCCCCCCCTCGATGCAGTGGATGAAGCAGACCTGATCGCCGGGCGTGGCAAGGGCGGCGTCGAGCTCCAGAAGATCGTGCGCCACGAGCGCGCGGCCGGGGAACTTCGCCAACTCGTTCTCGACGTCCGTGAGCTGGTCGACGATCGACGTGAAGTACGAGTCCTTGGGCCGCTCGCCGGCGAGGGGGAGCTCCTCGATCTCGTCGAACGCCGAGTACAGCGGCGAGAGCACGACCCGCACGCCGCCCTGCTGGAGGAGCGGCACGGTCACGCCGGGCGTGCCGTCGCGACGTTCGTAGTTCGCGAAGACGCCGATGAAGTCGATCAGCGCGGCGCGGAGGTGATCGCGCCACCGACGCCGCCCCGAGACCGAGAACAGCCCGTCGAGCGTCACCGGCGGCACCAGATGCATCGGGAAGTGCGCGTGCAGATCCACGATCATCGATGCGCTTCTCCTACCGGATTCCTCGTTCGATTGAACGCTCGAACAGAGGCAGAGTGCCCGCCTCGCGACGGATCGGTCAAGTCATTCTGCCGTACGGAGAGGCGAGTCCGGGCCGGCGCGCCTCGGTGTCGGCTTCTCTCTCTCGCGCGCCTACTGCGGCTGCGTCGTCAGCCAGGCGAAGAGGTCGGCGAAGTCCTGCGGGCCGAGGGTCCCGCCGTCCGCGCTCGTGCCGCCGAGCCAGTAGGGCATCGGCTTGCGCAATGCGACGCCCCGATTGTCGACGTCGGCCTGGGAAGCGATGGAGAACATCGCGGCGCTCCACGCCGGATCCGAGGCGACGTTCCCAGAGTCCGGCGCGGCGTTCAGCCCGGGCGCGGGGAAGGGGTACAGCTTGCCCGAGATCAAGTAGCCGGTGCCGCCGTCGTAGAGCTGCGGCCCACCGTCAGGACTCGTCGCGGGGGGCGAGCCGCCGCCCGTCGCGCCGTGGCACGCCGCGCACATCAGGACGTGCTGGAAGAGGTTCTGACCGACGCTCGGATCGCCGACGCGCGCCGGCAGGATGGCGACCGTCGCCGTCACGTCGCCCGCGTCGGCGACCGTGGCGCGCACCGCGATCGACGGCGCACCGGGCGCGTCGGGCGTGCCGAGGTCGCCGGGATCGAGGATGTACAGCACGCCTGCGCGATCGTCGCGGTACGGGTTCTGGACGTAGAACGCCGTCGGTCGGGGGCCGGTCGCAGGGATGACGCTCGCGCCGGCGTCGGACGGATCGGTCGCGACGATCGTCGAAGGGAGCGTCCAGACGACCTGATCGGCCGCGACCGGCGCGGTCGTGCCGTCGGCGAACAGGTACACGACCGCGAGCCCGACCCCCTCGCCCGGCGCGCCCTCGAGCGGCGTGCCGCGCACCGTCACGATCGCGAGCCGCGGCGTGGCGAACGCGTCGATGGCGTCGGTCGAGGCGTCGACGAGCGTCGCGTCCGTCGCGTCCGTCGCGTCCGTCGCGGCGTCGAGCGCGGGCACGGGCATCGACTCGGCGCTCGCGTCGCTCACCTCGTTCGCGTCGCCCGCGCCGGTCGGAGCCGCGGCGTCGGGGCCCCCGCACGCCGTCGCGGTCAGCCACGCCGCGGCGGCGAGGCCGACGAGCGCGATCGGAACGAAGGCGAGGCGTCGCACGCGCGCGCCTCAGAAATTGAGCGCGGCGCGCACGTCGGCGGTCGAGCCGGCAGGGCACGCGCCGCCGCCGGGCTGGGTGCCCGACGCGCAGCCGAGGTAGGTGGCGATGCCGAGGGCGTTCTCCCACGCCCGCAGCACGGCGAAGTGGTTGAAGGGGGTCGCCGACGTCGAGCCGGCGGTGATGTACGGCGACAGGAAGACGTTCGGCGTCGGGCCGCCGACGTTCGCGGTGTTCTGCTCGTCCCAGAGGATGAACACCGCGACGTCGCCGCGCAGATACGCCTTCGACGCGAGGATGCGTGGCACGTACGTGGAGAGCCAGTTGTCGGCCTGCGTGATCGTGCCGTCGTGCATGTCGTTGTCGAGCGTCGGCGTGACGAGCGTGAACTCCGCGAGCGTGTCGTTCGCGAGATCCTGCGTGAACGCGTTGCTCGGCGCGGGGCTGCACGCGGTGTTCGTGGTCGTCGCGTTGCAGGTGAGCGTGGCGATCGTGACGTCGTTCGCCGCGCAGCCCGCGAGCGTGGAGTAGTACGCGGCCGGGTTGTGCTTCGTCGCGTAGGCGCCGCCGGAACTCTTGTCGCACGCGCTCGGCATCCCCTCCTGGTACGACTTCCACGACTTGACCTGCGAGAAGATGGAGGCGGTCGAGAGCGTGTGCGACGTCGCGTCGTTGTCGTCGATGATGCAGCCGGTCCCCGTCTGATCGAGGCCGGTGTTGCAGTTCGAGCCGGACGTGAGCGCGAGGTAGTGGGGGAGCGAGACGAGGTTGTCCGTGCCGAAGCAGGTGTCGTCGTACGCCGTCGCGACGCCGCACTGCGAGGCGAGCTGGTTGATGTACGGCGCCTTGGTCTTGCTGCCGTTCACGGAGCCGTAGTTCTCGTTCTCCATCAAGATGACGATGACGTTCTTGAGCCTCGTCGGCGGCGTCCGCTTCACCCCGGTGGCGTTGCAGACCGTCCCCGCGGCGAACGGCGGGCCGTCCGCGGGGCCGCTCTCCGTCGTCGACGTGTCGGCCGTCGCGTCGCTCGGCGCGTGGCCCGTGTCGGCCCCGCCGTCGACGCTTCCGCCGCCGTCCCCGCCGTCCCCGCCGTCCCCGTCGGCGCCGACGTCCGCGGGCGTGCCGGCGTCGGCGTCCGGGAGCAGGGCGTCGTCGCCGCCGGCGTCCGCGACGCCCGACTCGGCGCCGCTGTCCTGATCGAGCGGAGTGCTCTGACCACCGGACGTCCCCGAGCACGCGAGCAGGCACAGCGAGGTGAACGTCACGGCGAGGGCGCGGCTCTTCATCCGAGGAGGTGTACGCAACGAAGTGCCTCGCGGTCCAGCAGGCGTTCGCCGCGTCCGTCGGGGTGGCCGCGGCCACGCCCTCGAGGAGCGCCGCGCTCGGGCCATGCTCCGCTCTCGGCGTCGGGCATCGGGCGTCGACTCGGTGCGTCTCGGAGAGCACGGTGCGCGGCGGACAGCACGCTGCGAGCCCTCGCGGTCCACGCACAGGAAGCCCCCGGCGGCACCGAGGCGCGCACGCCTCTTGCTGACTCTCGCCGCGTGCCGCGCATCTCGAGAGATCGGCCCCCGCAGCTCGCACGCGCGCGCCGAGGTCGCGCGTGATCCGCTGCCCGTCGGGACTCGCCGGCACGATCCGCGGGCTCGAGGTGCGCGAGGAGCGGCTGCTCGCCGAGCGCCCCCCGGCTCACGTTCGCGCGGCTCTCGAGCGACGGCTCCTCCACGCGTGCTGGCTGGAGACGATCGATCCCGGCCCGTACGTCGCCGACCGCCGCTCGATCGACTGGGAGCTCGTGGAGCCGCGAGATCGGCGTCGGGTGCTCCTGGGCATCTACGAGCGCACCTACGGCCCCATCGTCGCGATCGCCGCGGTCTGCATCGAGAGCGTCTGTCGCGCTCGGTTTCGCTGCGAGGTCGATCTGCGCGAGCTCCCCGTCGCCAGGCCCGACGACGCGGCGCGATTCGACACGGAGTGCCCGGACTGCCTCGCACGCCAGCGCGTCCGGCTCCCCTTCGCCGAGCCGGGCGCCGCGGAGGAAGGGCTCTTCCCCAAGCTCGATCTGCACGCGTGGCGAGAGTCGCTGTTCCAGCTCTGCTGGAGCCCGGGCGCGGGGCGCGGCCTCGGCATCACCATCGGCGAGGCGCTCGAGCTCTCGCCTGCCGATCGCGACTGGCTCCTCGATCGCGTCGACGAGCAACGCACGCGCGAGGCCGAGCTGGAGCGCGGCTCCGGGCCTCCGAGCTCGGCGCGCGCGCGCATCCCCTCGACGCTGCCGCCCGCCCTCACCGCGCACCCACCGACGCCCGGCGATCGCGTGCCGGGGCGCGCCCTCGAGCGGCTCGGCGATGTCGTCCCCGAGCCGCTGCCGGTCGACGACGGCGCGATCTCTCCGCTCGAGCGCTTCGTGCTCGCGCGCGTGGACGGCCGAAGGCGGGTCCGCGACGTCGCGGGGCTCGTCGAGCTCTCCGTCGCCGAGGTCGCGGCGGTGCTCATGTCGCTCGGCAAGCGCGCGGCGGTGCGATTGCCCGAGGACGGGCCCCGCAGGACGACCTCGGGCGTCCGGCCGCGCGTCCGCGCCGAAGCCGTCGTGACGCTCGCGGGCGACGATCTGGAGGAGCTCGTGGAGACGCCGATCCCGACCCCGGCGCGCGGCGAGCGCAGCGGACCGGTGCCGAGAATCGCCCACGCCGCGAGCGCGATCCCGCGCAACGTCGTCGCGCTCCGGCCCCAGCTCCGCCAGACCCTCCCGACGGCCTCGCGCTCGCGGCTTCACGAGCCCTGAGCGTCCGCGCGGCGGGCGCGCGCCCCGCCGTCCGATCGGTGCGCGACGCGCCTGGCAATCCGAGGGCGCGACCCGAACGGGTGGATTCGGGCGCGGAGGGTCGCGACCGCGAATGCCTGTCTCGAAGGACGGCTGCGATCTCGCGCGCGACGGGCTCGAGACCGACGTCGACTGCGGCGGCGGCACCTGCGCGGCGTGCGCCCTCGGAAGGCACTGCGTGGCGACCTCCGATTGCCAGTCGGCGCGCTGCGCGCTCGTGTGCACGGCCGTCGCGACGGTTTCGCTCGGTGCGCGGTGCGCGGTGCGCGGTCCGCGGTCGCTGCCGCTCGCCGCTCCGCACGACGCACGCGCGAACGCGCAGGGCCGCCCGGCGTCTCGTCGACGCCCGGGCGGCCCTGCGCACGCTGCTGGAGTGACTGGCTACTTCGCGAGCGCGCCGAGATCGTTCGCGTTCGCGCGCGCCACCAGGCCATTCGAGCCGCCCGCCGCGGTGACGACCGGCTGCATCGTGATCGGCAGTTGCATGTAGCTCGCGGTCGGCGCGAACGGGAGCTGCGTGCCGCCGATCACCGCGCTCGACGAGCCGCCGTTCGACGTGGCCGCCTGCGCGCCCGCGGGGAGGCCCGTCCCCTTGCCGATGGCGGGCGAGCCGGCGCCGAGGGTCACGTCGCCCTTCGCGACGTTCGCGAAGAGGGGATCGCCGCTGCTCACCGTGCCGAAGGTCGCCACGTCGTAGTACGCGCCCGTCATCGCGGGGAGCGCGACGTGGCTGACCGGATCGAACGAGCCGCCGACCGTACCGAACGTGAGGTTGTTCCCGCGCAGAGCGAGCTGGCCCACGCTGTCGAGGAAGGCGTGCTGGCTGCCGCCGGAGAAGGCGAAGATGTTGTTCCAGGCGTCGACCTGGATGCCGTCGAGCGAGAGCTCGAAGACCGGATAGTTCGACGTGCCGTGGTGGAGCACGGTGTTGTTGTAGAAGTAGAGGTGCTTGCGATAGACGATCTTCGAGCCGCCGCCGCAGGCCGAGGTCAGCGCGGCGTCGATGTTCGCCGAGGTGATCTTCGGATCGAGATCGCGCGACTGCTCGCCGCAGTTGTCGCCGCCGTAGTGGATCGGGTTGCCGAGGTCGCTGCCGTACGGGAGCCAGGGGTCGACGACGATCACGTTGCCGTAGGCGTAGTCGGTCCCGTAGTCCGCCTGGCTGGCGACGCCCGGGTTCGAGTCCTCGGAGTGCACCCAGTCGATCGCGCGGGCGCTCGCGACGGCGTAGTTGTAGCGGAAGATCTCGCCGCTCGAGCGGCTCTTGTACGTCGAGCCGAGCGCGCCCGTGCGCAGCTGACCGAGGTAGTTCCCCTCGATGACCGGGCTGGTGCTCTGCATGTAGACGTTGTGCTCGAGGTAGCTGCCGACGACGCCGTTGCCCCAGATCCGATTGCTGCGCAGCTTGATCCGCTCGCACATGTACGTCGGGTCGGAGTTCTTCGTCATCGTGAAGACGCCGTACGCGCTGTCGTGGAGCAGATCGTTGGCGAGCGTGACGTCGGTGCCGACCTGGATCCAGACCGCCGCGGAGCTCGCGTACGAGCCCGTTCCGCCGCCGACCTTGGTGAACGTGTTGCCGTCGGCGGCGCCGTAGAGATCGAGGTTCTGGATGGTGATGAAGCTCGGCTTCGGAGACGCGGCGTTCAGCGGGGCGCTGACGACGACGCCGCCGTAGGTCTCCAGGCTGTAGGTGCTGCTCGTGAAGAAGCCATTGCAGCCGGCGGAGGTCTTGGCGTTCTTGAAGTTGAACTTCGGGCGAGTCCCGGTGGAGTCCGTGACTCCGTTGATGATCACGGGCTTGCTGGCGGTGCCCGCGGCGCCGACGCAGAACTTGAACGCATACTCGGCGTTGGCGGTGTTCGGGTAGACGTTCACCACGTCGCCCGTCGCGAGGCTCTTCCAGGGCATCGTGTCGGGCGTGTAGGGCTTGCCCGGCCCGACGTCGTACGTCTTCGAGCCCGCGACCGCGGTCAACGCCGAGGTCACCGGATCGCTCGCCGCGGGGGCGCTGGGGGCGCCGGCGTCTCCGGTCGGAACGCCCGTGTCCCCGACGGGCGAGCCCGAGTCGGTGACGGGGCTGCCCGAGTCGGTGACGGGGCCGCCCGAGTCGGTGACGGGGCTGCCCGAGTCGGTGACCGGTGTATCGGAATCGGTGGTCGGGCTCGCGGCGTCGTCGCCGGTCTCGCCGGAGTCGCCGGCCTTGCCGGTGTCGCTCACGTACTGGATGACGTCGCCGCTGGCCGGATCGGAGCCGCAGCCAGCGAGGAGGGCGATCGTCAGGAACGTGGTCGCTCGGTGGAAGGCGTTCATGGGCGGCCTCGGCTCGGGGGGGGCATCGGTGCGGATCGCGGGCCCGACGCGCGCAGAGCGCCGGCGACCCGGTGGGTGGAGGCGAGCTACGCAGCCTCCGTGCCAGCGGCGGACCCCGTCTCCGGACGGCAACGCCCGGTCACGGGCGGGCGACGACCGTGCTCTCGAGGGCACAGCGCGCGGCGGCGATCACAACGAGGCACCCCCGAGCGGCCTCACCAACGCGTCTGCCAGCCGATGCTCGCTCCTTGGGGGCCCGCGCTCGCGACGAACCCCCCGAGCGTCGCCGCGACCGGGGCCGAGCTCCGCGGTGCGACCACGTACCAGACGATGGCGCCGACGAGCACCGTGCTGCCGATGCCGATCCCGACGTTCGACAGCCGCGCGGCGTGGCGGGCGTCGTCGTTGCGCCCGAGGTTCGTGGCATCGAGGCAGATTCCGCCTGGACACGCCGACTTCACGTCCGAGGCCAGCGAGACCGCGCGTAGCCCGTAGTAGGCGCCCACGCCGAGCACGACGAGGCCAGCGCTCCCCACGATCCAGGGCCCTGCGCCGGGACCACGCGTCTCGGTGAGGCGCGCGGGCGGCGCAGGCTCCTTCGCGGGCGGCGGCGCTTTCGGCGCGTCGGGCGCCTTCGGCGCGTCGACGAGGGGCGCGACCTCGACCCTCCAGCTCTCGCGCTCGCCTTCCACGACGACCGAGTAGCGCGCCGTCACGCGGCCCTTCGCCGACGCCACGACCACGTGCGTCCCCGGGTCGACCGGCAAGGGCACCTCGAGGGCGGACGTCGGCATCTCCTCGCCGTCGAGCGTGAGCGCAGGTGACTGCGACCTCGCGCCGATCGAGAGCACCACCGTGACGCGCGAGCGGCGCCCATCCAGATCGGCGAGCTTCGCCGTCGCGATGTCCTCGCGATCCTTCCGCTTGTCGTGCCGGGCGAGCACGAGCGCCTCGCGGAACTCGTTCCAGGCCGTCGCGAGCTTGCCGGCCCCCTCGTGACAGAGAGCCAGCGCGAGCTGCACGCCGCCGCCAGGTTGCAGGCGCGCGCTCTCCGCGAGCTTCGGGCACGCGGCGGCCCAGTCTTGCGCCTTCATCAAGCGCTTGCCGTCCTCGAAGAGCGCGTCGGCCGTCGATTTCGCCACCGAGCTCGTCTCGGCGCGCGCGCTCGACGCGCTCGAGACGAGCGCGGCCGGCGCGAGGGCGACCAGTGCAGCGAGCCAGACGCAACGCACCGCGGAACGGGAGGGCTCCATCGAGGTCGTGCGGGGGCGGATCATGAGCTTCACGGCGCCTCCGCGAAGATGGCGATGACGCCGAGGAACGACGGCGCGTCCGCCGTCCAGCCGAGCGTCTGCGGGCTCGTGGCGAACGCGCGGCGATCTTGGGCGCGCGCGGCGTACATGCCCCCGGTCTGCCAGCTCCCAGCGCCGCCGCCTCGCGCGACTCCGCTCGCGGAGACGCCGAAACTGGCTTGGCCCGCGCTGTCGTCGAAGCCGAATCCCCAGACCAAGCTCGGCTGCGAGGTCGGCGTCGCGGAGAGCGAGGGCGTGCTGCCGTACTGATGAGCGCCAGCCGACGCCTCGAGCGGACTCGGAGCCAGGCCCGCGTAGTGGCCCGCGTAGATCGCGACGTAGGGGGTCGACGCGCCGAAGCTCGCGGTGACGGTGAGGTTCGTGCTCGTGTGCGACGTGACGCCGTAGAAGGTCGCGAGACTGGTGTGATGATCGCTGTCGTCGACGGTGGTGATCGACGAGAACGCGTCGCCGGCCGAGTCGCTCACGGTGACGACCGTGCCGAGGTCGCTGGCGACGGCGACGACGAGGAGATCCCCGAGGGCCAGTGGTTTGGCGAGCGGTGGCGTGCTCAAGTTCGGGACCTTCGCGCCGCTGTAGTCGAGCGCTTCGACGTCTTCGACGAAGCGGTAGCCCGCGTTGGGCGCGTCGGCGCCGGCGTCGGCGTCGGCGTCGGCGGGGATTCCGTCGGATGCGGCGCCATCGCCGGCGTCCGAGTCGGCGACTCGCACGTCCTCGATTCCGGCGACGACCTGGCAAGACGTCACCAGTCCGGCGGCGAGCAGACAGGCGAGAACCCGAGCCGTTGACACGTCCAATGCCCCCCCCATCCGGGTTCGCTCCAGGAGTTCTGCGCGGCGCCGAAGCATCGCACATCGCGCGAATTTCTGTCCGCTTCGCGCCGTCCGGGGTGCGTGTCTCGCCTGTCTCGGTTTGCGCCGGCAGCGAGTTCACCTGCGAGGGCCCACCTCGCCGGAGCGTCGGCTGCACCGATCTTCAGCGCGCGGGCGCGCCCGGCGCGCGCGCCGCGGCGAGATGCGAGGTGACGCGCCAGGAGATGAATCCCGAGAGCGTCCCGATCGCGAGGGCGAGCGCGAGGAGCCAGAATCGCCGCCCGCGCCTCGCCCGTTGAACGATCGCCGAGCGCGTCGTCACGACCCGCGGGCCCGGAAACGCCGAGCTCGCGATCGCGGCGCCGCTCCGTGGCGCGCCCGTCGGAGCGGCGCCACTCGGCGCTCGATCGCGCGCGGGCCCGGGCACGACGGTCATGGGCGGCATCCGCGGAGCGGGCAGCGCCTCGGGGGTCGCGCTGCGCACGAGCTCCGGCGACGGATCGCGGATGACGGTCGCCATCTCGGGATCGTCCATGTCCTGGAGCGAGTAGACCGCCGGGCTCGCGCGAAGTGCGGCAGGGCCGTGGCGCACGCCCGACTCGTCCGTCACGACGCCAGCCTCGGCGAGGCCGATGTGGGACAACGCCTCGGCGAGCTCGGCCGCGCGGGGGAAGCGATCGCGCGGATCGCGCGCGAGCGCCTTCGCCATCCACGCGTCGAGCGCGCGCGGCAGCTCGGCGACGAGCGTGGACGGGGGCGGGCCTCGCCGCGGACGACGCTCCTGGCGACCTCGAGGATCGGGCCGGCCGCGTGCGGGAGGTGTCCGGTCGCCATCCGGTAGACGACGACGGCCAGCGCCCAGAGATCCGCGTGCGGGCCGACGTCCGCCGCCACGAACTGCTCGGGGGCCATGAAGGCGGGCGTGCCGATGACCGAGTTCACCTGCGAGATCTCGTGATCGGTCTCGAGGTACTTCGCGACGCCGAAATCGAGCAGCTTGGCCGATCGCGCGTCGCCTTGGTCGCCCACCAGGAAGATGTTGGAGGGCTTGATGTCGCGATGGAGCACCTGCGCCGCGTGCGCCGTCTCGAGCGCGCCCGCCACCTGCATCGCGATCCGCTTCACGAGCGGGAAAGGTTCGACTCTCCGTCACGAGGTTCTGTGCGGCACTGGTCATCGCTCTACCTCCCACGGAGCTGGCGTTTCGCGCTCGCAAGGGACGCGCCGGCGCGACACGCGACGCGTCTCGCACGGAGCGACGTCGATTCGTCGAGCGCCGCGGGCGGCGAGAGGCGCGCGATCGGTCGCGCGTGCGTCCTCGCCAGCGCGCTGCGTCCCCGAGAGCACAGCGCGCGACCCGGGCGGCCCGACGGCGTGGCTCACCGAGGAGGAGTCTCGGGCGGCGACGGCTGGGTGCCGTCCGGGACGACACCCCCTTCGGAAACGGCGCGCCGTTCGCGAGCGTCGTGACGATGACCGCGCGCACGTCAGCGACGCGCAGCTGCCGTACGCAGCGCCCGGCGTGAGCTCGGCGAGCGGTGCGTTCGGCACGTGGACGGCGACGTCGTAGAGCGGATTCGCGCCCGCGGGATCGTACATGACGCCGCTGATCGAGGTGGTCGCGCCCCCGGCGCAGGCGTGCTGCTGGCACTGGAGGCCGGCTCGGTCCCGTTCGGGTCGAGCGCCGGCGCTCGACCGCGGCGTCGAGGTGGCTGGATGGCCGGCGGACGAGCGGCGCCGGCCGGTCCCGTGGCCGCGCGCGAATGTGCTGCCCGGAGCACGGAGAGCTCGCCGAGCGCGCTTGCGACAGCACACCGCGCCGCCCGGGCCGCGGCCTGTTCTCGCCTCTTCTCGCTTCCTTCGGCGCACGCGCCGCCCGTCCGGTCGCGGCATCGCGCTTGCGAACGCTCGTCGGCGATGATGCACGCGCAGACACTGGGCAGTCGGCTCGGATCGGACGAGAGAGCGCCCCGCAGCCGGGGAGTCGACTCGGGACGTCCGCCGCGAAGCGCTGACGGCTCCCCCTCGCTCCCCCCGGAGCTCGAACAGCTCGAGCCCTGGAGCTCCGGCCGCACGTGGCAGACGGTGGCGTGCCGCCGCCGAGACACCGGCCAGACGCTCCTGGTCACCGCCCTCGTCGGGGCGTTCGAGGCCGACGCGCGCCACCGGGCCGAGTTCCTCCGGCGCGCCTCGAGCGCGTTCCTCCTCGCGGAGCTGCCGAACACCTGGCGCTACGTCTCGCTCTGGATGTGGGCCGGGCAGACCTGCATCGTCGCCGAGCACTTCCACGGTTGCCGCCTCTCCGACTGGATGCGCCACTACGCGAGCGACGCGCGGCCCGTGCCGATCGAGGCCTGCGTGCGGATCGTGGTCGACCTGCTCACGCTCGTGCGCGCGATCGGCGGCCAGCTCGCCCCCGCGATGCGAAAAGGGGGGCTGGGCTTGCCTCGGATCGATCCCTTCGCCGTCTTCATCGACACGGACGGCGGGACGCGGCTCGCGGGTTTCGACGCGGCGATGGGGCAGTCGTACACGCAGTCGGAGCGCGGCCTCCTGTTCGAGGAGCTCCGGTACGTCCCGCCGGAGACGCTCGAGGCGGTGGCGGACGAGCGCTCGCTCGTCTACTCGTGCGGCCTGCTCCTCTGGGAGCTCGCCGCGCACCGACCGGCGTTCCGCTCCGCGCAGGACGTGGCGCGGCGCGCAGCCGGCGACGACAGCCAGCAGCTGACCCTCCCCGAGGAGCCGACCCTGAGCCGGTGGGTCGAGCGGGCCACGCGCGCGCGCCCCGAGCAGCGACCGACGTCGCGCGAGCTGCTGGTCGATCTCGAGCGCTGGCTCGCCGAGCGCGACCTTCCCGAGGCTCGCCAGGCCCTCGGGGCGTCCGTGGCCGCCGTGATGGCGAGCCGTCGCCGCGCGTGGCCGAGCGCGGCGGGCTCGGCCACGACGTCGCCGCCCGCGCGTCCGCTCGGGCGCGTTCGCTGGGAGCTCCTGGTCGGCGCGCTCGTGGCGCTCGCGGCGCTCGTGCTGCTCGGCCTGCTGATCGCGAGGGGGGCGAGCGGCCGATGACGACGGCCTTCGCACCAGCGAGCTCCCGACGCGGCCCGCGCGAGGGGCGCGGGTGAGCGACCTCGTCGGCGACGAGGCCGGCACGGGCGCCCTGCTGGTGCCGGGCCGCGAGATCGCCGGTCGTTACGCGCTGCTCGAGCCGATCGGCGCCGGTGGAGTGGGCTCGGTCTGGGCGGCGAGGCACCTCTCGCTCGGGCACCGGGTCGCCCTCAAGTTCCTGCACTCCGATCGCCCGATCACCGCCGCGCTGCGGACCCGCTTCGAGCGCGAGGCGCAGCTCTGCGCGATGCTGGGCGAGCGGTCGCGGCACATCGTGCGGGTCATGGAGCACGGGCAGCTCGACGCGCCATCGGCACGCCCGCGTACATGTCGCCCGAGCAGCTCGTGGCCGCCGACGTCGATCATCGAGCCGATCTCTGGGGGCTCGCCGTCGTGACCTACCGGATGGCGACCACGGCGTTGCCGTTCTCCTCGGGCCCTCTGCTCGACGTCGCCAAGAGCATCGTGCGAGGCGAGATCCGTGCGCCCTCCTCGCTCCAGCACGACCTTCCCCCCGCGGTCGACGTGTCCCGACGTCGGCCGCGCTCTCGACGCCGGTCGCTCCCCTCGCGCCCGTGTCGACCGCTCCGTCGCCGCCGAGGGCGCC
Source organism: uncultured delta proteobacterium (assembly GCA_903923175.1). Classification (GTDB taxonomy): domain Bacteria; phylum Myxococcota_A; class Polyangia; order Polyangiales; family JADJMO01; genus CAIXWQ01. Next base: position 16,517 of record CAIXWQ010000537.1, read on the forward strand.
GTCGCGTCGTCCGCCGTCGCTGGGGATCTTCTTGCGGCTCGTGATTCTGCCCGCCGCCGCGGCCGCGTGCGGCTGGTTCGTCGCGACGCGGTACCTGTCCGCGACGGCTGGGTGGGTCCGCGATCGCTGACGCGTCGGGCGCTGCGTCGTGGCGCTCCGCCGGCCCGCTCCTCAGAGCGGATCGTCGATCGCGCCGCCCCAGCCCTTGGACGAGGTGGGGGCGGTCGTCGTGGCGCTCGTCGGCTTCGGCGCGGCCGACGTCGTCGGCGCGGCGCGGCTCGTCGTCGTCGCCGTCCCCGTGGGGCGCGTCGGCGTGCGCGCGCTCGCGTTCGCCGAGGCCGTCGCGCGCGACGAGGGCTCCGCGCCCACCAGCGCGGCGTCGGTGGCCTTCACGGCCGGCGTGGAAACCGAGGAGGTCGAGGAGGCCACGCGCGCGGCCGGCTCGATCGTGCCGAGGTTCGCGCTCGCGGCGCCGGCGCCTGGGCTCGGCGCCTCGCGACTCCGGCTCCACGCGAACGCGAGCGCCGGCAGCAGGATCGCGGCGACGCCGAGGCCGATCCAGCCCTTCGAGACGCGCTTGCGTGGCGGCGACGCGCTCGGCGACGTCGGCGCGCCTGCGCCCGAGGGCCCGCCGGTGGCGGCCGTCCCGGCGGCGAGCGTCTCGCCGGAGACGGAGAACCGCCGCGGCGACGCCGAGGAGCTGGCGAGGAATTCGGCCAGATCCTGCGAGCGGAACGACGGCGAATCGTCGCGGTCGCCGCCGACGGACACGGCCGGACGATCGCCCGACATGGCGCGGGCCCGCGCGGCGAGCGCGGGGCTCGCCAGGGTGCAGAGGCTGATCGTCAGCTCCCCGACGCTGGCGAACCGATCCTCGCGGCGCTTCGCCAGCCCCTTGCGCACCCACGCGTCGAACGCGACCGGCAGGCCGGGCACGAGGCCGCTCGGCGCCGGCGGATCGAGCGCGAGCACCCGCAGGCCGACCTTGGCCGCGTCGCCGTAGCCGAAAGGCGGGACGCCGCAGACGATGCGGTAGACGAGCGCGGCGAGCGCCCACAGGTCGCTCCGCTCGTCGATCTCGCGATCGCCCGAGAGCTGCTCCGGGCTCATGTAGCTCGGCGTGCCGAGGATCTGCCCCGCGCGCGTCGTGGGCTCCGCGAGGTCGGGCTCGTGCTCGCCGTCGTCGTCGCGCATCACCTTCGCGATGCCGAAGTCGAGGAGCTTCACGAACAGGTCGGCGCCGTGCTCGGGCTGACAGAGGAAGACGTTCCCGGGCTTGAGATCGCGGTGGATGATCCCCGCGGCGTGCGCCGCCGAAAGCGCGAGCCCGAGCTGCAGGGTCACCTCCGCGGCGAACTGCAGGGGCTGCGGGCCGTCGAGGCGCTTGTTCAAGGGCACGCCGCGCAGGTACTCGAGCACGAAGAACGGCGCCTGATCGTCGAGCACGCCGTGATCGACCACGCGGACCACGTGCCGCGAGAACTCGCCGAGCTTCGCGCAGATCTGCGCCTCGCGCTCGAAGCGCGTGCGCAGGGTGGGGGTCATCGGCCGATCGGAGTGGAGGAACTTGAGCGCCACGCGGTGGCCGAGCGACAGGTGCTTCGCGGCCCAGACGGAGCCCATCCCGCCGGCGCCGATGCTCTCGAGGAGCTCGTAGCGACCGGCGACCACGAGGCCGGGGGCGAGGCGGCTCGCGGCCGAGTCTTCGCTCGCGCCGGCGCTCAAACGGCCCCCGTCGGGGTCACGGGCTCTCCTCCGCCTCGTGCTTGCTCATCAGCACGTAGAAGTAGCGACGCGCGATGCCGGAGGCCGCCGCCGCGCGGGAGATGTTGCCCTGGTGCTTGTCGAGCACGTGCTTGAGATAGCGCTTCTCGAAGTCCTGCAGCACGCGCGCCTTGGCCGCGGCGTAGGGCAGATCCTGAGCGATGCTCCTGGCGACGACGTCCGGCCCGCCCGCCGCGCTCGGCGACGTCGGCATCGCGGGCCCCGCCTGCTCCAACCACGCGCCGACGTCCGCGTCGTCGCCGAGGGCGAGCCGTCGAGCGATCGCGTTCTGGAGCTGCCGGACGTTGCCGGGCCACGTCCCTTGCTGGAGCGACTGCAGCACCGCCGGCGTGAGCCGATCTTCGGCGCCGCCGAGCGCGCGCCAGAAGAGGCGCGCGAGCAGCTCGATGTCCTCGCGCCGCTGGCGGAGCGGCGGCAGCTCCACGCGCGCGATGGCGAGGCGGTAGAAGAGGTCGTCGCGGAAGCGGCCGGCCTGCACCTCCTTCTCGAGGTCGCGGCGCGTGGCCGCGAGGATGCGCACGTCGAAGCGGATGAACTTGCTGCCGCCGACCCGGCAGACCTCCGAGCGCTCGATCGCGCGCAGCAGCTTCGCCTGCAGCGGCGTCTCGAGATCGCCGACCTCGTCGATCAGCAACGTGCCGCCGTTCGCCCGCTCGAAGACGCCGGCGTGCGCGTTCACCGCGCCGGTGAAGGCGCCGCGCTCGTGGCCGAAGAGCGCCGACTCGAGCAGGTTGGGCGCGATCGCGGTGCAGTCGAAGACCACGAAGGGGCCGCTGCGACGCTGGCCCTGCTCGTGGAGCGCCTCGGCGAGCACCTCTTTGCCCGTGCCCGTCTCGCCCTCGATGAGCGTGGTCACGTTCGAGCGCGCGAGCTTCTCGAGCAGCGGGTAGAGCCGACGCATCGCCGGCGCGATGCCGAACAGCCGACCGAAGGACGGCGCCTGCGACAGCTGCGCGGCCTGGCTGCGGACGGCGTGGACCCTCACGTCGACGGTGCCGAGCCTGAGCACCTCGCCGCCGCGCACGAAGGCCGACGTCACCTGCACGCCGTCGACCGTGACGCCGTTGGTCGATTCGAGGTCCTCGATGCGCAGCCGCAGGCCCTGGTGCTCGATCGCGAGGTGGCGACGCGACACGGTGCGGTCGGCGAGTCGGAGCTCGCAGGCGTCGCTCGAGCCCACGAAGACGCGGCCGGGCTGATCGGGCGCGATCTCGAGGCTCGCGGCCCCCTCGAGGACCGGCTCCAGGCGAAACACCGTATCGACGCCGAACGCGCCCCCCGAGAGATCGTGTGTGGGGTCTTCGTCGTCCATGCGGCGTTCGAGAATATCGCGTCGGCCGGAGAGCGGCGCGAAGACTGGGGTCATCGACGCACCAGCACGGCCCACATGATCAGGGACAGGGTGACGAGCGCGACGATCACGACGATCACGACGATCACGACGATCACGACGACCGCGGCGACCGCGGCGAACGTCGTGCGGCTCGGCTGCCGCGGTGGATCGCCCGTGCTTTCGGCGCGTCGCGTCGCTTCCGTCGCCGCCGCCGTCGTCGCACCTCGGGACGGCTGTGGAAGGGCGGACCAGCGTCGACGTCGGCGCGCGACGATGGCAGCGACCGTCGCCCCGAGCGCGCGGCGCGCCTCGGGCAGGTCTCGCTCCGCGAGCCACCGCTCCAGCGCGACGAGCAGCTCGCGCGAGCTCGGCCGCTGCTCGGGGCGGACGCGCGTGGCGCGCTCGACCCAACGGCTCAGCTCGGGTTCGCCGGGGAGCGTCGAGTCGGGGCGGTGCTCGCCGGCCGCGTGACGCGCGACCTCCTGCGCGGACGCGAACGCCGGGCGACGCGCGACGAGCTCCCAGAGGAGGATGCCGCAGGAGTAGACCAGCGAGCGATCGTCGGGCGCGCACCGGAGCGTCTCGGGCGGCAGATAGCGCAGCTCGTCGAAGAGCGGCCCGCGCTCCGACTCGGTGACGGCCTGCGGCATCGACGCGTCGAACCCGGAGAGCCGCGCCCCGCCGTCGGTGTCGAGGAAGACGGCGAACGGATCGATGCGAGGCATCCCGAGGACGCCCCGCCGGATCGACGGGCCGAGGCGCGTCTCGAGCGCGCTCACGAGCGTGAGCAGGTCGACCACGATCCGCACGCACGCCTCGGTCGGCACCGGCCGCGGCTCCGCGGCGTACTGCTGCATCCACTCGGAGAGCCGGCAGCCGTCGAAATGCTCGGCCAGGATGCAGGTCTGCCCTGCCCACAGCCAGAGAGAGACGTAGCGCCAGGCGTGGGGGAGCTCCGCGAGGAGGAACGCGCTCGCCGCCCGGCGCAGGAACTCCGCGCGCTGCCTGGCGTCGGCCTCGATCGGTCCGACGAGCGCGGTCACCAGGAGCGGCTCGCCCGTGTCGCGGCGCCGGCAGGCGACCGTCTGCCACGAGCGACCGACGCTCCACGGCTCGAGCTGCTCGAGCTCGGGCGGCAGCGAGGGCGAGCCCGTCCTCGCCGTGCGTGGGCGTCGCGAGCTCGGCAGCTCGTCGATGGTGTCGTCCTCCGAGCCGTCAGCTTCGGAGCCGCGCGGGCCGCCCGTGGGAGCGTTGGTCATCCGACAGGGCTCCTCCGCAAGCCCGGTGCCGCGTCGATCGAACGATGCCTCACGTCGGCGCCGCGTCGGCGCCGCGGCGGCCGATCGCGCGTGGCCGTCGTGCTGTGCTCTCTGGAGCGCGCCCGCCTCGTCGGCGTGCTCCGCCGAGCACACGTCCTTCGCGCTTCCCCTGGCCCGGTCGTCGACCGACACTGCCGCGGCGGTCACGCGCCGCGCGCGCCAGCGCCATCGTCGACCAGGAGCCTGCCCGATGACCGAGCTCGCCGCGCTCGAGACCTTCCTCGCCATCAGCCCGAAGAGCAACGAGGAGCAGGTGCTGCGATTGCTCATCGAGCTCGGCGCGCAGTTCGTCGGCGCGAGCGAGGGCTCGCTGCTCGTGCTCGATCCGCGCGCCAACGAGCTCGTCTTCGCGATGACGGTCGGGGGCGACGAGCGCGTCCTGGTCGGCCAGCGCGTGCCGATCGGCGCGGGGCTCACCGGCCTCGCCGCCGCGACGCACGAGGTGCAGATCGGCGCGCCGACCTTCCGCGGGGCCTGGCAGGGGGAGCCCCCCGGCGAGCCTGCCGGGCCTACCGAGCCGGCCGCGCCTGCCGCGGCTGGAGACGCGCGCGCGAAGCTCGACGCGCGCGCGCCGGAGGCGGTCATCGCGGCGCCGATGCTCGTCGACGACGCTCTGGTCGGCGTGATCACCGCCGTGACGTTCGAGCCCGGCAGGCGCTTCACGGGCGCGCACGGCGAGCTCTACGCGCGCATCGCGGCGGTCGCGGGCGTCGTCGTCGAGCAACAGCGGAAGCTCGAGGCCGTCGGCGCGATGAGCGCCGGGCGTCCGCCTGTCGAGCGTCCCGCGCGGATCGACGAGGACGCCCCCGAGCGCGTCATCGCCGACTGCGTCGCGCGGCTCTCGCGGGGCGCGCCGCACGCCCTCGCGCACGTGGCGCGCCTCCTCCTCGAGATCGAGGCGCTCAGCCTCGGCGCGGCCGGCTGAGATGGCGGGACCGCTCGCGCGCGCGCTGCGGGAGCGCCTCGAAGAGCTGCTCGTCCGGCCGCTCGCGCCGATCGAGGTCGCGGTGCTCGACAGCGGGATCGACGCGACCCACCCGGACCTCGCCCCGCGGGTGCGCGCCGCCTTCGCCGCCGAGATCGCCGACGGACGCGCCTCGGTCGTCGAGCGACCTCGTGGCTGCAACCACGACGTCTTCGGTCACGGCACCGCGGTCGCGAGCATCGTCGCGCGGCAGGCGCCGAACGCGTCGATCGTGGATTACAGGGTGCTGAACGCCGACAACACCGGCGCGGGCGACGCGCTCGTCGCCTCGCTGGACGCGGCGATCGACCGCGGTTGCCGGGTCGTCAACATGAGCCTCGCCGCGCGGCGCGAATTCGGGCCGAAGCTGCTGCACCACTGCGAGCGCGCCTACCGGCGCGGCGTCGTGATCGTGGCGGCGAAACGCAACATGCCGCTCGCCGATCTCGGCTTCCCCGCCGAGTACACCGCCGTGATCGGCGTCGACCGCGCCACGTTCCCGAGCCTCTTCGCGGTGCGCTACCAGCCCGAGAGCGTGATCGAGTTCGTCGGCCACGGCGACGACGTCGTGGTCGCGGCGCCGGGCGGCGGCTACACGACCAAGACCGGCACGAGCTTCGCGACGCCGGCCATCGCCGGGATCGTCGCGCTGCTGCTCGGCGCCCACCCGGAGCTTCGCCCGTTCGAGGTGAAGAGCCTCCTCAAGGCGCTCGCCAGCTGAGCGAGTCGGCTCCGTGCGGCCCCAAGATCAGCGGCTGCGGCGCAGCGCCGTGCGCTCGTCCTGAGGAGCGCCGAGCAGCGCCGCGGCGGCGTGGCCCTGACGGAGCCCTCGGAGCTCGCGCCACGGCTCGCGCTGCCCGCCTGCGGGCGCTCGCCTGCTAGCGCACGTGCTCGAACGAGATCCGGACGATCGCGACGCCGACGTCGTCGGCGCGGGTGCGCACGTCCTTCTCGCCGGTGTCGCCCTTGATCTGCACCCCGCGCACCGCGAGGCTGGCGCGCGCGCCGGTGACCGGCCGCGTCGCCACCAGCTGCGGCCTGCCCTCTTGCTCGCGGTCCTTTCGCTCCGGCTCCGAGCCGGGCGGGGTCGAGCGGGCAGCGACGGGGGCGGGCCCGGGCGCCGACGCGGCGGGTACGGCGGGCGCGGCGGACGAAGCGCTCGGCGCGGCGGGCTTGCCCCCCTCTTCGTTCGCGGCGCCGTGCTCAATCGAAGCGGTCGGGCAGGTCGCCTTGCCCCCGGCGGCGCGCCCGAGCGCCGCGGCCAGCGCGGGGTCCGCGCTGTCGAGCGGCCGCGTGGAGACGATGACGTAGATCGACTCCGACCCCACGGTGTCGTCGAGCGTGAAGGCAGCGCTCCCCGTCGGGATTCGAACGTCGCTGCTGGCACGCGCCTGGAGCGCGCCGCGCTCCGGGAACATCGAGAGCCCGCCGCGCCCGTCGCAGTAGGCGACGCTCACGAAGGCGTCGCGCGTCGCGCGGACCGAGAGCACGACCTCGTCGCCGCTCTTGAGCGTCCGCACGCCGACGATCGCGCCGTTCACGGAGCCGTGCACGGTGCCCGACACGCTGACCTCGAGCGCTCCCTCGGCCGCTGGACCGGCGATCGGCGGGGGCGCGCCGCCGCCGCAGGCGACGAGGGCGACGAGGGCGAAGCGCGGAAGCGCGCAGAGCGCGTGCGTGAAGCGGGCGTGGCGCGACATGGCGACTCCGCTCCTGCGGCCGTCGCGCGGGCGCGTCTACCGGCGCCCTTGCCTCCATGCCCCTGCGCGGCAGACCATGTCGCGCATCGTCGCCATGGCCGATTGCCCTCGCTGCGAGCTCGATCACCCGCGCGGCTCCGAGGCCTGCCCTGGCCGTCGAATCGGCGCGCTCGTCGGCGATCGACTGCGCCTCGTGCGCGTGCTCGGGGCGGGCGGGATGGGCGTCGTCTACGAGGCCGAGCACACGCGCCTGAAGCTGCGCCGCGCCGTCAAATGGCTCCTCGCGCAGCAGCACGCGAGCGTGGTCGCCAAGCAGCGCTTCGAACGCGAGGCCGAGCGGCTGGCGAAGCTGCGTCACCCCGGCATCGTCGAGATCTACGACTACGGCACCGACGCGGCCACGGGCGCGCCCTTCATCGAGATGGAGCTGCTCGAAGGCGAGACGATCGAGGCGTGGTGCCAGGCGACGCGGCCGATCGACGCCTGCGTCGCGCGCGTGGCCGAGGCGCTCGAAGCGCTCGCGTTCGCGCACGATCAAGGGATCGTCCACCGCGATCTGAAGCCCGAGAACCTCTTCCTCGCGAAGCGTCACGGCGGCGGCGAGCGCGTCGTCGTCCTCGATTTCGGCATCGCGCGCGACGACGACGAGCCGGGCCTCACGCGCGAAGGGGCGTTCCTCGGCACGCTCGCGTACGCGAGCCCGGAGCAGCTGCGCTCGGCCGGCGCGGTCGACGCGCGCGCGGACGTGTTCTCGATGGCCGGCACGCTGTTCCGGATGATCGCGGGGCGTCCGCCCGCCTCGGGCGCGCGGCTCGAGGTGCTCACGCAGCTGTCGACCGGCACCTACGCGCGCCACCTCCACGCGCTGCGCCCGGAGACGCCGCCGTGGCTCGACGAGCTGCTCGCCCGCGCGCTCGACCCCGACCCGGCCGCGCGCCCGCCCGACGCCCGCGCGCTGCGCGGCGCCC
>CAIXWQ010000538.1 GCA_903923175.1 uncultured delta proteobacterium
CTCCAGCCGCCGAAGCAGCGGTGCGACGAACCGGTCGAAGCGGGCCAGCACGGCGGCGTCGAGCTCGTGCACTTCCATAAGTGCACCGGTGCAGCTTTGTTGACCCGACCGCCAAGTTTTCTACGGCCGGGTAATACTCAGTACGCGCCCGTCCGCCCACCATCCACGACGATCGTCTGCCCGCTCACGTAGCTCGCCCGAGCGCTCGCGAGGAACGCGAGGGTCGCGGCCAGCTCCTCGGGGCGGCCCATGCGCCCGAGCGGGATCGCGGCGTCGGTGCGCGCGCGCGCTTCTTCCTCCGAGATCCCCTGCGCCTGCGCGATCCTCGCGTGCAGCGTCACCATGCGATCGGTGTCGAAGCTCCCGGGGGCGACGTTGTTCACCGTGATGCCGTCGGGGCCGAGCTCCTTCGCGAGCGTCTTGCAGAGGCCCACGAGCCCTGGGCGCAGCACGTTCGAGAGGAGCAGCCCCGCGATCGGCTCCTTCGTCGACGTCGAGGTGATCACGAGCACGCGTCCTTGCCCCGACGCGCGCAGGTGCGGCAGCGCGGCGCGGATCAGCCGCACCGTCGAGAGGAGCGTCCCGTCGATCGCGTGCCGCCAGTCGTCCTCCGACAGCGCCGAGAAGGTGCCCGGGCGCGGCCCGCCGCCGTTGGCGACCAGCACGTCTAGGCGCCCGAAGCGCGCGACCGTGCGCGCGATCGCCGCCTCGATCGCCGGAGCGTCGAGCAGATCGCACGGCACGGGCTCGATCTCCGAGCCCGCGGCGCGCGTGGCCGAGGCGAGCTCGCTCGCCGTCGCGCGTAGCGTCTCCTCGCCGCGCGCGGAGACGACGACCTTCATCCCCTCCGACGCGAGCGCGCGTGCCGCAGCCTTGCCGAGCCCCTTGCTCGCCGCCGCGACGAACGCGACGCGTCCCGTGAGTCCGAGATCCATCGCGCTCCCTCCCCTGCGGGCTCGGTCTATCGCCCGCTCAGCGCGTACGCCGCGGCTTGGCGGCGGGCTTCTTCGGCGCGGGCTTCTTGGCGGCGGTGCGCTTGGCTGCGGCCTTCTCGGCGGTGGGCTTCTTCGCGGCGGGCTGTCGAGCGGAGGGCTTCCTCGCCGCCGCCTTCGCTCGCTTCTGCTCCGGCGCGACGACCTTGACGTCGCGCGCCGCGACCTCGGGCTCGACGACCAGCGCCAGATCCTTCACCTCGGCCTCGGGCGCGCCCGTCGTGAGGACCTCGGAGAGCGCGCGCGCCGCGTCGACCATCGTGAAGACGCCGACGACCTTGCCGGCGATCATCACGACGCAGGAGCCGAAGCGGTGCTCGGCCATGGTGCGGGCCACCTCCGCGAGGTGCGTCGTCGGCTCGACGACGTACACCTCCGCCGTCATCGCCTCCTCGACCGTGACCTTCTCCTGATCGATGGCGCCGAAGGTCTCCATCAGGTGGAGGTCGCGCTGCGAGACGAGGCCCACGAGCTTGCCGCCGTGGAGGACCGGCAGGTGGCGGATCTGGTGGGTCCGCATCATCTCGTGCGCCTTCGCGAGCGACTGATCCATCCCGATCGTGTGCGGGTGGGGCGTCATGAACCGCTCGACACGGAAAGGGTTGGTCTTGGGCATGTGGACTCAGGGGACAGGTTCCGTGCCAGCGCGCTGACTCCCGCCATGGACGAGCCGGCGGCTGGGAACGCCGTAGCCGCCGGAAAGCGCGCCTCATCTTCGCGCAAACTCTGCGTGCGTGCGCAAGCCTGGACGGATGAGCGGCCCCGGATCGGCGGGCCAGCCGCGTCCACCTCGCGGAGGGCGCCTGGCGCGACGGCTGCACAGGGGAGCCGGATGCTGAATCGTCTCGAGCGTCGAACGGCCGAGGCCGCGAAGGACGAGCCTGTCCGCGGGGTCGCTGGCCGCGTCCTGCTCGCGCACGAGCTCGGCGGCCTGCGGGCGGGGCTCGAGCACAACGCCGAAGGGGCCGCGTGACGGTGAAATCGCCTCCGGCCCGAGGGATGCGCATGGCGACGTTCGACGGCGGTGACGCCGACGGCGCCGAGCCGATGCACGCCGAGATGATGCGCTACGTCCGGTTCGCCGAGGACGACGCCGAAGCGCTCGCGCTCCTGCACCGCTACGGGCAGGACCGCTTCGATCGCATCGCGACCGTCTTCTACGAGCGCACGCGCGAGCACGAGGGGGCGCACGCCGTGCTGCGCGACGAGGCCCAGGTCGAGCGGCTCCACCGCTCGCTGGTCCGCTGGCTCCACCGCTTCTGCACCGGCGCGCGTGACGAGGCCTATTTCGCGGAGACCGCCAAGGTCGGCCGCGTGCACGTGCAGGTCGGGCTTCCGCAGCGCTACGTCTTCACGGCGATGGCCGTGCTGCGCGGCGAGCTCGACCTGATCATCGACGAGAAGGTCCCCGACAAGAAGCGGGCGGCCGTGCGCCGCGCGCTCGCCAAGGCGCTCCACGTCGAGATCGGCGTGATGCTCCAGACCTATCACGACGACGTCATCGATCGGATCCGCCGCTTCGACCGCATGGAGGCCGACATGCGCGGTCGCGCCCTCGCCAGCAGCGAGCGGCGCTACGTCCACGCCGTCGATCTCGCCTCGTTCATGCTGGTCGGCCTCGACGCCAGCGGCTCGGTGCGGCTGTTCAACCGCGAGGCGGAGCGCGTCACCGGCTTCGCCCGTGACGAGGCCCTCGGCCGCAGCTTCGTCGACCTCCTCCTCGCCGAGACGGCGCGCCAGACCGCGGAGGCCATCGATCGCGAGCTCGGCGGGCGAGGGCGCGGGCACGACACCCTTCGCGCCGACCTGCTCACGCGCGCCGGCAAGATCCGCAAGGTCTCGCTCCAGCTCGTGCGCGTCGACGACCTCGATCCCGGCGACGTCGCGCTGTTCGTGTACGCGTACGACATCACCGACGAGATCGCGATGGGCGAGCGCGTGCGCCAGTCGGAGAAGCTCGCCGCGGTGGGCACGCTCGCCGCGGGCCTCGCGCACGAGATCCGCAACCCGCTCAACGGCGCGCAGCTCCACGTGACGTTCCTGGAACGCTCGCTCAAGAAGGCGGGCATCCACCAAGAGGACGTCCTCGAGGCGGTGCGCGTCGTCGACGACGAGATCAAGCGCCTCTCGCAGCTCGTCAACGAGTTCCTCGACTTCGCGCGCCCGCGTCCGCTCGACCTGCGCGCCCACTCCCTGCGCGCTCTGTGCGAGCGCACGGTGCAGCTCGTCGGCCCGCAGGCCACAGCGACGCACACCTCGCTCACGCTGCAGCTCCCGGTCACCGACCTCACGCTCGAGATCGACGGCGCCAAGATCGAGCAGGTGCTGCTGAACCTCCTGCAGAACGCCATCGAGGCGGTCGGACCGATCGGGGGAGGGCACGTGGTGCTGCGCGCTCGGCGCAAGCCGCACGAGCTCGTCCTGGAGGTCGAGGACGACGGCCCCGGCCTCGCCGACGCCACGGCGCCGATCTTCGACGCGTTCTTCTCGACCAAGCCGCAGGGAACGGGCCTTGGGCTGGCGATCGTCCACCGCATCGTCACCGACCACGGCGGCTCGATCAGCGTCGAGAGCCGGCAGCCGCCGACGGTCTTCCGGATCACGCTCCCGCTGACGCACCTGAGCTGAGGCGCCGTCGCGACCATCGAGCGACTCGGTTGCTACCCGAGATCCGTCCCGAGGGGTGATACCCTCACGCGGTAAGCGGCTCGGCCCTCCCCAAGACGCAGCGTGCGCGCACCTTGGTGCGCGTTGCGCGCGTACGCACTCCTTGCGGGGGTTGGTCCGTGAGTTGCTTGGAGCGCGCTCGATGGCAAACGTGAAGGGCGATACCAAGGCCAGAGTCCTCATCGTCGACGACGAGGCGAGCGCTCGCTCGGGGCTCGAAAAGCTGCTGCGGCACGAGGGGTACACCGTCAACACCGCGGCCGACGGCCCCTCCGCGCTCGGCGCCTTCTCGGAAGCGGTCCCCCAGGTCGTCGTCACCGACCTGAAGATGCCGGGCATGGATGGCCTCGAGCTGCTGAAGCGGCTCAAGGATCTCGATCGCGGCCTCCCCGTCGTGGTCGTCACCGCCTTCGGCGACGTGGCCTCGGCCGTCGCCGCCATGCGCGCCGGCGCCGACGACTACCTCACCAAACCGGTCGATTTCGACGCCCTGACGCTCGCGATCGAGCGCTCCCTCGAGCGCAGCGAGCTGCGCGCCGAAGCCGACATGCTGCGCCGCCAGGTGCGCGAGCGCGACGGCGACGGTTTCGAAGGGCTCCTCGGCTCGAGCCCCGCGATGCAGAAGGTCTATCGCGTCGCCAACCAGGTCGCCTCCGCCCGCGCGACGGTGCTCATCACCGGCGAGAGCGGCACCGGAAAGGGCGAGCTCGCGAAGGCGGTGCACCTCAAGAGCCCGCGCGCGAAGGGCCCGTTCGTGTCGGTGCACTGCGCGTCGCTGGCGGAGTCGCTCCTCGAGAGCGAGCTGTTCGGCCACGAGCGCGGCTCGTTCACCGGCGCCGATCGCAAGCGCATCGGCCGCTTCGAGCAGGCGCACGGCGGCACGCTGTTCCTCGACGAGGTCGGCGAGATCCCGCTCGCCACGCAGGTCAAGCTGCTGCGCGTGCTGCAGGAGCGCGTGTTCGAGCGCGTCGGCGGCAACGAGACGATCGCGGTCGACGCGCGCCTGGTCGCGGCCACCAACAAGGACCTCGCCGCCGAGGTGCGCGAGGGGCGCTTCCGCGAGGATCTCTACTACCGCCTCAACGTCGTCCACATCGACATGCCGCCGCTGCGCGTGCGTGACAACGACGTGTGGATGCTCGCGAACCACTTCCTGCGTCGCTTCGCGGCCGACAACCACAAGCGCATCGACGGCTTCTCCGATCGGGCCCGCGCGAAGATCATCGCGCACCGCTGGCCGGGCAACGTCCGCGAGCTCGAGAATGCGATCGAGCGCGCGGTGGTGCTCTGCGAGACCTCGAAGATCGACGAAGAGGACCTGCCGATCGACGTCGCGCCGCTCCCCAAGGGCGCCGTGCGCATCCCAGGCGCGACGATGGCCGAGATCGAGCGCTACGCGATCCTCTCGACGCTCGAGGCCTGCAACGGCTCGACGACGCGCGCGGCCGAGATGCTCGACATCAGCGTGCGCACCATCCAGTACCGCCTCCACGAGTACGGCCTCGCCAACACGCGTGAGAAGCGCACCACGCCGTCGACCTGAGTGCCGCGAGGGCGCGCCCCTCGCGCGCTGATCGCCTGCACGCCTGCCCGTGCTCCTGACCCCGACCGGGCGGGGGTTCGGGCTCGCGTGTCTTCGGCGCCGAAGTCCGCACGTTCGCTCCTCCGTCGGCGCAGCGCCTGCGCTCGCCGGCACATCGTGCGTGGCGCCCGGCTCGCCGCGGGCGAGGCACGCGGGTTGCTGTCCCCCACGGTGTGGAGAAGCCGCCGGTGCGCGCGAGGGTGCTCCTCGTCGACGACGACGTCCGCGCGACGCGCTTGCTCGCGCGGATGTTGCGCGAGGACGGCTTCGACATCGAGGTCGCGCTCGACGGCGCCACTGCGATCGCGCGGATCGCGCGCGACGCACTCGACATCCTCGTCGTGGATTTCCAGCTTCCGCACGCCGATGGGCTGGTGATCGCCCAGTATGCCCGGTCGCGTCGCCCCGACGTGCCGGTGCTGTTCGTCACCGGCTACCCCGAGATCGTCGAACGCAAGAAGCCGCTGCTCTTCCCGCACCCGATCGTCCTCGCCAAACCTGTCGCGTACGAGGCGCTCAGCAGCGCGCTGCGCGACGCCGAAACTGCGCTCGCGGCGCGCGTATCGCTGCCCCAGGAGCCCACATGACGATCGACGCTCCCTTCCGTCGCATCCTGAACGCGACCGATTTCTCCGACTGCGCCGAGGCGGCGACCAAGCACGCGCTCGCGCTCGCGCACTCGGAGCGCGCCAGCCTGCTCGTCGTCCACACCTGGCAGCGCGCGCTCTATCCCGGCACGGACGTGATGATCGTCCACACGGCCGACGCGCCGCCGATGGCGCTGCTCCAGTACCTCCGGCTCAACGCGACGCGCCAACTCGACGCGCTCGTCGTGCGCCTTCGCAAGGAGTGCGAGGGGCTCGCGATCGAGGGGGTCCTGCTCGACGGCGCCCCTGACGACGAGATCGTCGGGCTGGTCCGCGAAGGCGACGCGGTGGTGATGGGTACGCACGGCCGCGGCGCTGTGGCGCACCTGCTCGTCGGCAGCGTCGCGGAGCGGATCGTCCGCCGCTCGACCGTGCCGGTGCTCACCGTCCGCGCGGGCGGCTCGGCCGCGCTCCCCGCCAAGCGCATCCTGGTGCCGATCGATTTCTCGGAGCCCTCCCGCGCGGCGCTCGCGCTCGCGGCGCGCCTCGCGGCCACGGCGAACGCGTCGGTCGACGTCCTCCACGTGTGGAGCGCCCCCGAAGGCCCGGCGGGCGACGCGCTCGTCGTGCACCTGCCGACCGGAGAGCGCGCGAACCTGCCGGAGTTCGTGCAGGCCAACGCGAAGCGCGAGATGCACGCGTTCCTCGCCGGCCTCGAGGATCGCGGCAAGGTCGAGCTCCGCCACGAGCTCTCGTCCGGGCGACCCGACGAGGTGATCACGGAGGCCTCGCGTGGCTACGACCTCGTGGTGATGGGGACGCACGGTCGCCACGGCCTGCCGCACGTGCTGCTCGGGAGCGTGGCCGAGAAGGTCGTGCGCCGCGCAGCCTGCCCGGTCTGGACCGTCCGCGGCTGAGCGAGCGCTCGCCGCCTCTCGCGCCGGGCTTCGCCTCGCATGAGGGGGAGGGCGGGCACCCACCTTCGCGCACGCTGCTTTCACGGCCGCTTTGCGCGGCGCGTTACCGAGGCGATACTTGGGGGATGCCGCTTCCGCCCAAGCAGGGGCTCTACGACCCCGCCTTCGAGCACGACGCCTGCGGTCTCGGGTTCGTGGCGACGCTCGATCGACGCGCGTCCCACTCGGTGATCTCGCAAGCAATCGAGATCCTCGCCAACCTGACCCACCGCGGCGCGGCCGGCTGCGATCCGTGCACCGGCGACGGCGCGGGGATCCTCCTGCAGATCCCCCACGATCTGTATGCGGCGGATCGAGCCAAGGCCGGCGGGGTGCTCCCCCCTCGCGGCGACTACGCGGTGGCGATGTGCTTCCTGCCGCAGAACCCGGCCCGACGGCGCAGGCAGGAGGCGATCCTCGAGGGGTCGGTGCTCCACTACGGCCAGCAAGTGCTCGGCTGGCGCGACGTCCCCGTCGACGTGACCGGCTCCGGCGTCGGTCCGCTCGCGCGCGAGTCGATGCCGACCATCCGGCAGCTCTTCATCGGCCGCTCGTGCCCCAAGGAGCACTTCGAGCGGACCTTGTTCATGATCCGCAAGCGCGCCGGGCGCACCGCGAGCAAGCATCCCGATGGCGGCGACTTCTACGTCGCGTCGTGCTCGTCGAAGACGGTCGTCTACAAGGGGCTGATGCTCGCCGAGCAGCTCGGCGCGTTCTTCCCGGATCTGGTCGACGCGCGCGCCGTCTCGCGGCTCGCGATGGTCCACTCGCGCTTCTCGACGAACACCTTCCCCACCTGGGACCGCGCCCACCCGTTCCGCCTGATCGCGCACAACGGCGAGATCAACACGCTGAGCGGCAACCGCCTCTGGATGGGGGCGCGCGAGCCCAACCTCAAGAGCGACTTCTTCGGCGAGGCGATCGAGGACTTCCGACCGATCATCCGTCCGGGCGGCTCGGACTCGGCGTCGCTCGACAACGTCGTCGACTTCCTCGTGGCGAGCGGGCGCTCGCTGCCGCACGTCATGATGATGCTCGTGCCGGAGGCCTTCGCCGACGACGCGGACATGTCCGAAGAGAAGAAGGCGTTCTACGAGTACCACGGGTGTCTGGTGGAGCCGTGGGACGGCCCGGCGGCCGTGACGTTCACCGACGGCGATCTGATCGGCGCGATGCTCGATCGCAACGGCCTGCGCCCGGCGAAGTACGTCGTGACGGGCGACGGCCTCGTCGTGCTCGCGAGCGAGTTCGGCGTGCTCGAGCTCGATCCGAAGCGCGTGATCGAGAAGGGGCGCGTGCAGCCGGGGAAGATGTTCCTCGTCGACACCGCGCAGGGGCGGCTCATCTCCGACGAGGAGATCAAGCACAAGGTCTCGACGCGGCGGCCGTACCGCGCGTGGCTCGAGGAGAACAAGATCGACCTCGCGCAGCTCCCCACGCCGGCCACGCGCGCGCGCAAGGACTCCTGGCGGAGCTCGACCTCGTACGACCTGACGCGCGACGAGATCGCGAGGCTCCACCAGGTGTTCGGCTACACCGAGGAGGACGTGAAGATCATCCTCGGGCCGATGGCGATCGGAGGCGAGGAGCCGGTCGGCTCGATGGGGATCGACATCCCGCTCGCGGTCCTCTCCGAGCGGCCGCAGCTCCTGTTCCGCTACTTCAAGCAGACCTTCGCGCAGGTCACCAACCCCCCGATCGACCCGATCCGCGAGGAGATCGTGATGTCGATGGTGAGCTGCGTCGGCGGCGAGGGGAACCTGCTCGACGAGTCGCCGAAGCAGTGTCGGATGCTGGAGCTGCCGCACCCGATCCTGACCAACGTCGACGTCGCGAAGCTGCGTCGCAACATGCTCGGCGACTTCCGCGCGTGCACCCTGGCGATGCGCTTCCGGCACGAGCCGGGGCAGGACCCCGAGCTCGCCCTGCGCGAGACGCTGGAGCGCCTCGGCAAGGAGGCCTCGCAGGCGATCGACGACGGCGCGAGCATCCTGATCCTGAGCGACCGCGACGTCGGCCCGGAGTACGTGCCGATCCCGTCGCTGCTCGCGACCGCCGCCGTGCACCACGCGCTCATCCGCGCGGGCAAGCGCATCCGCGGAGGCCTCGTGATCGAGTCGGCGGAGCCGCGCGAGGTCGCGCACCTGGCGCTCTTGCTCGGCTTCGGCGCCGGCGCGGTGAACCCGTACCTCGCGCTCGAGACGGTCGCGCAGCTCGCGGGCGACGGTCTGCTCGGCAAGCCCGTCGCGCCGGACAAGGCGGTCGAGCACGTCGTGAAGGCGCTCAAGAAGGGCATCCTCAAGACGATGTCCAAGATGGGCATCAGCGCGGTCGCGAGCTACCAGGGCGCGCAGATCTTCGAGGCCATCGGCATCGACCAGGTGGTCGTCGATCGTTACTTCTGCGGCACGCCGTCGCGCATCCGCGGCGTCGGCCTGCGTGAGATCGGCGAGGAGGCGATCGCCCGCCACGCGCGCGCCTACGAGGTGAACGCCGGAGACGAGAAGCTCGACGTCGGAGGCCACTATCACTTCCGCGTCGGCGGCGAGAAGCACATGTGGACGCCGAAGACGATCTCGGCGCTCCAGCAGGCGGTGCGCACGAACGACTTCAAGAGCTACGACGAGTTCTCGCGCTACATCAACGAAGAGGCGCACACGAAGGCGACGCTGCGGGGCCAGTGGGAGCTGCGGCCGCACGGGCCGGCCGTGCCGCTCGAGGAGGTCGAGCCGGCCGACGATCTCGTCAAGCGCTTCGCCACCGGCGCGATGTCGTTCGGCAGCATCTCCAAGGAGGCGCACGAGAACCTCGCGATGGCGATGAACCGCATCGGCGGGCGCTCGAACACGGGCGAGGGGGGCGAGGACCCCGAGCGCTTCGCCGACGATCGGCGCAGCGCCATCAAGCAGGTCGCCTCGGGGCGCTTCGGCGTGACCGCGCACTACCTGGTGAACGCCGACGAGCTGCAGATCAAGATGGCGCAGGGCGCGAAGCCCGGCGAGGGGGGCCAGCTCCCCGGCCACAAGGTCGACGCGATCATCGCGCGCGTGCGCCACTCGACGCCCGGCGTGACGCTGATCTCGCCGCCGCCGCATCACGACATCTACTCGATCGAGGATCTCGCGCAGCTGATCTTCGATCTGAAGAACGTGAACCCACGGGCGCGCATCAGCGTCAAGCTCGTCGCCGAGGCCGGGGTCGGCACCATCGCCGCTGGCGTCGCCAAGGCGCACGCCGACCAGATCCTGATCTCGGGGCACGACGGCGGCACGGGCGCCTCGCCGCTCACCGCCATCCACCACGCGGGCTCGCCGTGGGAGCTCGGCCTCGCCGAGACGCAGCAGGTGCTCGTGATGAACGGCCTGCGCGGGCGCGTGCGCGTGCAGGTCGACGGGCAGCTGAAGACCGGCCGCGACGTCGCGATCGGCGCGCTGCTCGGCGCCGAGGAGTTCGGCTTCGCCACGGCGCCTCTCGTCGCGAGCGGCTGCATCATGATGCGCAAGTGCCACCTGAACACGTGCCCGGTCGGCGTGGCGACGCAGGATCCCGAGCTGCGCAAGCGCTTCCCGGGCAAGCCCGAGCACGTCATCCACTACATGTACTTCGTCGCCGAGGAGCTGCGCGGCATCATGGCGCAGCTCGGCTTCCGCAAGCTCGAGGAGATGGTCGGCAAGGTCGAGTGCCTCCAGCACAAGGTCGCGAGCGGCGCCGAGCGCTCCAACCCGAAGCTCGCGCGCCTCGACTTCAGCGAGGTGCTCTACAAGCCGCGCGAGGCGTCGACCTCGCCGCTCCACTGCGTCGAGGCGCAGGATCACAACCTGCGCGGCGTGCTCGATCACCAGCTGATCGAGCAGGCCCAGGACGCGCTCGCCGAGGGGGCGAAGGTCGCGATCGACGTGAAGGTCAGGAACCGCGACCGCGCGTTCGGCTCCATGCTCAGCGGCGAGCTCGCGCGGCGGCGCGGCGCCGACGGGCTGCCGGACGACACCATCACGGTGCGCGCGAGCGGCAGCGCAGGGCAGTCGTTCGGCGCCTTCGCGATGCGAGGGATCACGCTCGAGCTCGCCGGCGACGCGAACGACTACGTCGGCAAGGGGCTCTCGGGGGGCGTGCTCGCCATCCGCCCGCCCGACGGCTCGCCGTTCGAGCCGGAGGAGCAGGTCATCGTCGGCAACACCGTGCTCTACGGCGCGACGAGCGGTCGCGCGTTCTTCAACGGGCGCGCGGGCGAGCGCTTCGCGGTGCGCAACAGCGGCGCGACCGCGGTGGTCGAGGGGACGGGCGATCACGGCTGCGAGTACATGACGGGTGGGCTCGTCGTCGTGCTCGGCACCACCGGGCGCAACTTCGGCGCGGGGATGAGCGGCGGCGTCGCGTACGTGTTCGACGAGGACGCGCAGTTCGTCGGGCGCTGCAACAAGGAGATGGTCGCGCTCGAGACGCTCACCGACGCCGAGGCGGCGCAGCTGCGCGCCCTGGTCGAGGAGCACGCGCGACGCACCCGCTCGCCGAAGGCGCACGAGCTGATCGAGAGCTGGGACGCGGTGCTCTCGAAGTTCGTGAAGGTGATGCCGAGCGAGATGAAGCGGCTGCTCTCCGATCGGGCGCGCCCGGAGACCGCGGGGATCCCCCTCGGCAACGAGCCGCCGCCGGCGAAGCCCTACGTGCCGACCGGCGCGTGGACGCGGAGCGGGCCGTCCTCACGCGGCGAAGTGCAGGCCTGACGAGCCGCGAGCGAGCTGGGATTTTCACGTTTCCGGAGCAGGACATCATGGGCAAGGCGCGCGGTTTCCTCGAGATTCGCAAGTCGAAGAACGACTACCGCCCGGTCGCGGACCGGGTGCACGACTACCGCGAGGTCGAGCTGCCGATGGCCGAGCCCGAGCTGCGCGATCAGGCGGCGCGCTGCATGGACTGCGGCGTCCCCTTCTGTCACGACGGCTGCCCGCTCGGGAACCTGATCCCCGAGTGGAACGATCTCGTGATGCAGGGGCGCATGGAGGAGGCCGCGCGCTCGCTCCACTCGACCAACAACTTCCCCGAGGTCACCAGCCGCGTCTGCCCCGCGCCGTGCGAGGCCTCTTGCGTGCTCAACCTCGAGGCTCCCGATCCGCGCACGCCCGGCGAGAACGTCCCCGGCTACGGCGGGCCGGTCTCGATCAAGAACGTGGAGCGCTCGATCTCCGATCACGTCTTCTCGGCCGATCTGGTGCCGCAGCCGGCGGAGCACCGGAGCGGCCGACGCGTCGCGGTCGTGGGCTCCGGGCCGGCCGGGCTCGCCGCCGCGCAACAGCTCGCGCGGCGCGGCCACGAGGTGACCGTGTTCGAGAAGGCGGATCGCGTCGGCGGGCTGCTCCGCTACGGGATCCCCGACTTCAAGATGCAGAAGGAGATCCTCGATCGGCGCGTCGAGCAGCTGCGCGGCGAAGGGGTCCGCTTCGAGACGAAGGTGAACGTCGGCGTGGACGTGGCGCCGAACGAGCTGCGAGCCCGGTTCGACGCGGTGGTGCTCTGCGGCGGAGCGGAGCGACCGCGCCCGCTCCAGGCGCCCGGCGCGGACCTGCCCGGCGTGCACTTCGCGATGGAGTTCCTCACGCAGCAGAACCGCCGCGTCGCCGGCGACGCGCTCGCGCAAGCCCCGATCCTCGCGACGGGCAAGCACGTCATCGTGCTCGGCGGCGGCGACACGGGCTCGGACTGCATCGGCACGTCCGTCCGGCAGGGCGCGGCGAGCGTGCTGTCGCTCGAGCTCATGCCGAGGCCGCCCGAGCGGCGTGGAGCGCGCAACCCGTGGCCGCAGTGGCCGAACGTCTTCCGCACTTCGTCGTCGCACGACGAGGGCGGGGAGCGCGATTTCGGCGTGATGACCAAGCGCGTGCTCGCCGGCAGCGACGGCCGCATCCGCGCGATCGAGACCATCCGCGTGGAGCTGAAGGCCGGGCGCCTCGAGGAGATCGCGGGCTCGGAGCAGCAGCACCCGTGCGACCTGCTCCTCCTCGCGATGGGCTTCCTCGGGCCGGTGCACGCGGGGCTGCTCCAGCAGCTCGGCTGCGTGCTCGACGCGCGCGGCAACGTGGCGACCAAGAACGGTCAGACGAGCGTCGCCGGTGTGTTCGCGGCGGGCGACATGGCGCGCGGGCAGTCGCTCGTGGTGTGGGCGATCACCGAGGGGCGGCGCGTGGCCGACGCGGTGCA
>CAIXWQ010000539.1 GCA_903923175.1 uncultured delta proteobacterium
GAGCGCGCCCGCGACGCCGCCGGTCGGCTCGCGTGACCCGCGCGTGTCGTTCGCTGCACCGCGCACGGCGCAGCCGCCCGAGCTCACCGGCGCGGCGGGCGCGACGCAGGTGTTGGTGCCGAGATCGCACAGGTAGCCGCCGGCGCACTCGCTCGAGCTGGCGCAGCGGTCGCGGCACGCGCCGAAGATCGGCTCGCACGCGAAGGGCGCGCAATCGAACGCCTCCACCGCGGCCGTCGGGCAGCGCGCGCCCGCCGCGACGCAGAGCGCCGGCCCGACCCCGCTGGAGGACGAGGTGCAGCGCGAAGGGGCGCACTGCGAGCCCGCGACCGCGCCGATGCACGCGCTCGCGCCGCCGCAGGTGCCGGTGCACGAGAGCGCCGCGCCGCACTCGCCGCGGAGATCGACGCCGACCGGCTCGACCTTGCACGTGCCGACCGCGCCCGGCAGCACGCACGAGTGGCACGTCCCGGTGCAGGCGGTGTCGCAGCAGACGCCGTCGGCGCAGTGGCCGGTCGCGCAATCCGCGTCGAGGGCGCAGCGCTGGAACGCGCCGGTGACCGGCGGAGGCTTGCCCGCGTCGGCGCTCGGCGCGGCGTCCGCGCCCGTCTCGCTCGGGGGCCCCGCGTCCGGCGTCGCAGGCTTGGTGCACGCCCCCGCCGCGCACACGCCGCTCGCGCACTCGTCGCCGGTCGTGCACTTCGCGGTCGCGGCTGCCCCTTCGTAGACGGCGGTCACGTAGCTCGAGCCGCCGTTGTCGTCGTCGCGGCCGCCCGCGTACAGCCAGCCCTCGTGGTACGGCGCCGCGACGCCCGCGTGCCTCCGCCCCGACAAGCTGCCCGCCGGAGTCCAGCCCGTCGCCGAAGGGTCGAGGCGCTCGAGGTTCGGCGAGTTGATCCCTCCGACCGCGAGCAGCGCGCCGCTGGGCAGCGGCAACAGCGCGAACTCGTCGCGCCCGTCGGTCATGCGCGGACCGACCGAGAAGGCGTTGGTGATCGGATCCCAGATCTCGACGACGGCGGACGGCATGGCGCTCGCATCGAGCCCCCCCGCCACGACGACCTTGCCGCCGGGGAGCAGCGCGAGCTGCGGGCGCTCGCGAGGGATGCTCAGCTCGCCGGTGGCCGTCCAGACGTCGCCGATCGGGTCGTACGTCTCGCCGTATGCGACCGAGGACTGCCCCACCAGCAGGACCCGCCCGTTCGGCAGCGCCAGCGCGACGGCCCGGCGCCGCGGCGCGAGGGTCGGCTTCGCGAAGGTCCACGTGTCCTTCACCGGATCGTAGATCTCGGTCACGCTCGTGCCGATGTTCGCGGCGTCGAGGCCGCCTGCGACCAGGACGCGCCCGTCCAGCAGGAGGGTCGCGGTGTGATCCGCGTGCGCAACCTTCGACGAGACGATCGGCCGAAACACGCCCGCCTTCGCGTCGTAGAGCTCCGCGGTCGAGAGGACTTCGTTCGTCTGGCTGACGCCCCCATGGACGAACACGCGGCCGTCGGGGAGCAGCACGGCCGGCGCGTGGCTTCGCGCCGTCGCCATCGTGCCGGTCGGGCCCCACCGGTCCATCGAGGGGTCGAAGAGCTCCGCCGAGGAGAAGCTCGCGGCGCCGATCTCCTCGCCGCCCGCGACGAGGACGCGCCCATCGGCGAGCGCCGCGCACGCAGCCCACGTGCGCGCTTCGCTCATCGCGCCCACATCGCGCACGACGGCCTGCTCGGCGCGTCCGACGTGCTCGTTCGCCGCCTCCGTGCGCGTGCAGCCGCCCGCGACGAGGCCCACCGCCACCCACGAAGCCATGCTGCGCGCGCTCATCCGCCAGAGCCTACGACGGCGCGCGCGGCGGCGCGTCGGAAGTTCGGCGACGCGCGGGCGTCCGGCCCCGCTCAGATCGACTCTTCGTGCGGCGTGCGCCCCTCGCGCTCGTAGCGTTCGATCACCAGGTCGGTGATCTCGAACCGCGCCCTGCCGGCGAGGGCGCGATCGGCGGGGTCGACGCCGGGCTTGATCCAGAGCGGCGCGCGCTTGGCGTAGATCGCGAGCAGCCCGTAGTCGGCGGCCAGGTCCGTCGCCTGCTCGCGCACGAACTGCCGCACGCGCTCGCGCGCCTCGCCGACCAGCTCGGCCTCGTAGCGCTGCAGCGACTCCTGCGAGCGCAGGTAGTCGCGCTGCAGGTCCGCGAGCGCGAGCTGGTAGGCCTCCATCTTCTTCTGCACGACGTCGGGCGCCAGGACCTTGGCCTCCCTCTCGAGCTCGTCGCGCTGCTTCACGAGCTCGGCCTGCCGGCGATCGAGCTGCGCCTGCAGGGTCGAGAAGCGCGCTTTGAGCTTGCGCTGGATCTCCGGCCGCTCGCGCGTGTCCTCGATCACCGCGTCGAGGTCGACGATCGCGACCGCGGTGCCGCACACCGGCCCGGACGCCGCTGGGCGCGGCGACGACGCCCGACCACGACCGCCGCCGCCCGCGCCGCCGCACGCGACCAGCCCCACGAGCGAAACCACCACGACCCCCGGCAGCGCGCGCCTCATCGCACCAGCATACGCGCGCCGCGCGGCGCGGGCGGGCTGCCGCGCGGGGCACCTGCCGAGGTACGCTTCCAGCGCCCCCTCCCGTCGCACCTCGGACTCGCTCCGCGCGCCCCTCGGATGACCGCCACGCTCACCCTCGCCTGCCTCTACGCGCTCGTCAGCGTCACGACGCTCGTGGCCTTCGGGGTCGACAAGCGCCGCGCGCGGCTCGGGGCGCGGCGCATCCCCGAGCGCACGCTGCACGCGCTGGAGCTCGCAGGCGGCTGGCCCGGCGCGCTGATCGGCATGCAGCTGTTCCGGCACAAGCGCCGCAAGCCGCGCTATTTCGGGGTCACCGCGCTGATCGCGGTCGCCCACGTGGGCGCCGCGATCGCGTGGCTCGCGCGGGGCTGAGAGACTGTGAAACAGTCTCTCCGGTGGGGTTTGGCCCCGACGAATCGCATTCGGCGGGGCGGGGCGGTGCCGACCGCCCCGGTGGGCAGTGAAGAGCGCGGGATCTTTCCCGC
>CAIXWQ010000540.1 GCA_903923175.1 uncultured delta proteobacterium
AGGATCTGCAGCGCATGACCCGCACCGACGTGCGCGTGGAGCACCACCGCGTCGAGGGGTGGTCGGCCGTCGCGGCCTGGCACGGCGTGCAGCTGCGCGAGCTCGCGCGCGTGGTCGGCGCGCGACCCGACGCGCGGTTCGGAAGGCCGGGGCCCTCGCGGTGAAGGTGACGCGCGAGGGGTGGACGCTCGAATTGCCGACCGACGGCGGCGAGAGCGTGCGCGGCTGGTTCAAGCGTTGGCTCGACTTCCGCCGCGCGCACGGAGGCTCGACGGGGCAGTACCGCCGCAACTGAACTGGATCGAGCCGGCGGTCGGCAAGCTCGCGATGGCAAGGTCACCTCGGCGGATCTCCGGCAGCTCGTGGCCAAGCTCGACGACGCCGTCGATCGCGCTCGTCTCGTGCCCCACGGTGCCGATCCGCCGCCGACGCGCGTGGGCGATCTCGGTCTACATGTACTTGCGGCCTGGCGAGGCCGAGGCCCTGGAGTGGCCGGACATCGACCTCGAAAACGAGACGTACACGATCCAGCGTTCGATTGATCGTGAGCGGAACGACCAGCCGAAGACCCCGAAGAACGGCACCGCGCGATGCACCGCCGACATCGAGCCCGCCCTCGTGCCGCTACTCCGCGCGATGAACAGGGAGTCGAAGGGGAAGGGGCGCGTGACCGGCAAGCTCGGCCACCCGACCAGCATCGCGCGGACCCTACGCCGCGACCTGATGGCGGCTGGCGTGGAGCGCCACGAGCTACACCACCGGTCGAAACCTGGCGAACCTGCCCGCGAGGCGATGGAAGCACACGACTGCAGGACAACTGGGATCACCTGGATGGCTGCCCGCGGCGACGATCTGCTCACGATTGTCGCGAGGGCAGGTCACTCCGACGTGGAGATGACGAAGCACTACGTTCAATCGGCCGCGCTGCTCCGCCGCACCTTCACGCGGAGCGACGTCTTCCCCGCCCTTCCCGTGGGCCTCCTCGGCGACGACGCAGAAGTGTCCGCGCCGCCCCCCTCACCGGCAGGCAAACCGGCGGGCAAGCGGGCAAGAATTGACCACAAACATCGAGAATTTGCGGAAACACATGGGAATCGAACCCGCGCCGGCAGAGCACGATCGCGCGGGCAAACGAGCACCGGATCGCGTTCCCTTCGGGCGCCAGCCGAGCACCTCCGAAGCACCTACCGCGCAGACGGCGAGCGACGCTGCCAGCACGGCCGGGGAGGCGGCGGACCGACATGTGCTCCTCGTCGAGTCGCTGAGGGCGGCGATCGCGGCGGCGGCGAACGCCGGGGAGTTCTCGCTCACGCGGCAGCTGCTCGACCTGCTTGAACCGATCGTCCTCGGCGCGCGGCCGCGGTCACACGGGGAGACCTGAGGTGACCCACGTAGTAGTCGCGATGACGAACGCTACCGACGTACGCGCCGACGCCAGCCGAGCGGCTTCTGTGGATGCTGCAGGCGAAGTCGCGCCGAGGGCGCTCTCGTGAGCGCTCCCGTCTCGTCGAAGCGACGCGCCGCTCTCGCACGCCGCGAGAGCGCGCCGGCCCGGGCGCCGCGACTCGCGGACATCCGCGACCTCTGGCTCGTCCGCGCACGACTCTGCCGCCTCGACGCTCCGGCGTCCGCGGGCGGATACGCGTCGCACGCGGGCGGCTTCCCGTTCGAGGAGGTCGAGCTACCTACGGACGCCGCGGAGCTCCCCGACGACCGCGGCCGCCTGCTCCGTCAGCTCCGGCGCCTGGAGCGCCTGCCGGTGCGCCGCGAGGGGCTCCCGTTCCGCAACGCCGCGATGCTCGCCGATGCGCTGGACCTCGGCCCGACCGAGCGCGAGATCCTGACCTTCCTCGCGTACGCCGCGCACGACGTGGAGCTAGACCGCCTCGTCAGCACGGTGCTGGTGGGCGAGCTAGGAAGGCTCGCCGGGCTCCTCGCGACGATCACGGCGCTCCCGCCCGACGAGGTCGGCGCGGCCCTGCGGAGCGGTAGCGCCCTCCGCGCGTCGCGTGTGCTGCGCGTCGACGTCTCGAACGCTGGCTCCGGGCTCGCAGTGAACGTCGCGCCGCGGATCTGCGACGCGCTCGCGCAGGAGCACGCGGGGCCGGACGCGCTGCTGTCCGTGTTCTGCCGCCAGGCGCCCGCGACGACACTCGCGCTCGCCGACTTCGCGCACGCGGAAAGCGTCGTCGAGTCCATGCGGGCGGTCCTCCGCGGCGCCCTCGAACAGCGCGCGGTCGGCGCGAACGTGCTGCTCTTCGGCGCGACCGGCACGGGCAAGACGGAGCTGGCGCGGCTGCTCGCGCGCGAATGCGACGCCTACCTCGCCGAGGTCCCCGGCGAGGACGCCGAGGGCGAGCCGATCGACGGCGCGGGGCGGCTGGTCGGGTACGCGCTCGCCCAGCGCATGCTCGCGAGCCGGGAGCGCGCGATCGTGCTCTTCGACGAGATGGAGGACGCCTTCGGGCTGCCGCGCTTCGACCTCGATCTCATGTTCACACACGCGCGATCCTCGGGCGGTAAGGCGTGGAAGACGCGCCTGCTCGAGCAGAACGCGAAGCCCACGATTTGGCTCTGCAACGGCATCGGCAGCTTCGATGTCGCGCTGCTGCGCCGCTTCGATCTGGTGCTCGAATTGCCGAAGCCGCCGCCCCGCGTTCGGCGCCAGATGCTCACGCGAAGCCTCGCAGGGCTCCCGGTCGGGGAAGCGTGGATCGAGGCCGCGGCCGATGACGAGCGCCTCTCGCCCGCGCTGGCTGAGCGCGCGGGCCGCGCGCTGCGGCTGGCGGGGCACGGCGAGCGGGCCGGCGCAGAGCGGTTCCTCACCGGCGCACTCTCGGGCCTTCTCGACGCGCAGGGGCCGCGGCGCGCGGTCACGCCGACGCGGCCGGTGAAGTATGACTTCGGGTTCACGAACGCCGACGTCGAGCTCGACGCCATCGTCCGCGGGCTCGCCAAGCGCGGGCGCGGCACGATGTGCTTCTACGGGCCGAGCGGCACCGGGAAGAGCGACTTCGTTCGCTACCTGGCGGCGACGCTCGGGCGGCCGCTGGTCGCGCGTCGGGCGAGCGATCTGCTTGGCAGGTACGTCGGCGAGACGGAGGAGAACCTCGCGCGGGCCTTCCGCGATGCGCGCAATCTGCATGGCATCCTGCTCCTCGACGAGGCGGACGGATTTCTTCGCGAGCGCTCGCGCGCAACGGCCTCATGGGAGGTCACGCAAGTGAACGAGCTGCTCGTGCAGATCGAGGCGTTCGAGGGGATCTTCGCGTGCACGACGAACCTCTACGAGTCGCTCGATGCGGCGTCGCTGCGGCGGTTCGACGTGAAGGTGAGGTTCGACGCACTGCGGGAGGAGCAGCGGTGGGCGATGTTCCTGGCGGTGCTCGGTGGCGAGGCGGCCGAGGCGAGCGCGGGCGACCGCGAGATGCGGGAAGCACTCGGGCGGCTCGACGGGATCACGCCGGGCGATTTCGCGACGGTGGTGCGGCGGGCGGCGATGCTCGATCAGGGGATCGATGCGGCGTGGCTGGCGGGCGCGCTCGCGGACGAGTGGAGGGCGAAGCCGGTGGCCGCGCGGAGGACGGTGGGGTTCGGACGGTGAGACCGGACGCCGGAGCTTCTCAGCGTTGGGTCGTGAGGATCGGCCTCGTCCATTCCTTCGGCCGCTTAACCGAGGCAACACAGATCGCGGCGCCTACGAGCTGGAGGGGAGGGGGTCGACGAAGGCGCGTGTCGGTGCGCACCGACGGCCATCATCGGAACGCCGAGCTCGACTGAGGCGCCGCCGCCCGCGGTGCCGCGCTGTTCAGGGGAGCCAGCAAATAGTGACCCTCGGTCGGTCTCGATCGCGGCGACGTCGTCGGGCTCGTACGTGACGGCGATGTCCGGGCGCGTGACCGCACGAGATCAGGAACGCGCGCAGCGGAAGCCGAAGACGTCGGCGACCGACATGATCGAGTGCCCGTCACGCGCCGTCGCGCGCACCTGTGCTGGCTCGTTCGCCCAGTAGGAGCCTCCGCGCTGCACGCGCCAGGCGAGGCACTCGTTCGAGCCATAGGGGCGACAAAGCTGCGTCGACGTCCACTCGAGCACGTTCCCCGCGAGGCCGTTGACCCCGTCGGGCGTGTTGCCGCCGACGTAGGCGCCGACCTCGCAGGTGCCGTCGATCTGGTCATTGTGCTTCCAGCACAATTGATCACGCGGCATCGAGTTCCCCCACGGAAACGCGCGTCCTTCGACGCCGCGCGCGGCGAACTCCCACTCCGCCTCGGTGGGCAGTCGCTTGCCCGCCCACGCACAGTAGCGGTCGGCGTCGTCGAACGCGACGCAGTTCATCGGATGCCGCCCTCGCCCCGCGCGCCCGTAGTTGCAGCCCTCGCCAGTATCGATCGGCTTCGCGCACCCGCCGGCGTCGACGCACGCGGCGAAGGCTGCGGCGGTGACCTCGGTGACGTCGATCGAGAATGCGCGCAGCGTGACGGTGTGCCGAGGGCCCTCCCCTTCTTCGTCGCTCCCCATCGTGAACGTGCCGCCAGGGAGGCGAACCATCGCGCCGGCAGACGGCTCGAGAGGGCGGTCGACGTCGTATTGGAGGTCCTCGGGGACCGGCTCGCGCGCGGTCGCCATGGTCGATGGGTCGGTCCAGGTCATGAACGCGGGGCGCGCGACGCGCGGCCGAACGAGCGAGCTCGCGACCCCGCTCGAAGAAGCGCTCGTCGACGCCGGATGCGAGAGCGGGCCTGAGGAGTCTCGGTGTGTTCCTCCGCACGCGAAGACGAGGCCGAGCGCGCAAGCGAGCGCGAGCACGAAGCGCGGACGGCGCGGGGCGCGTCGAGGGGTGCAATCGGGCATGTGCGGAGGGAGTCGCTCGTGGATGGGGCGCCGTTTCGAGAGTCGCAGATCCCCCACCACGAATCACGGCCACAAGCGAAGCCGGGCGCTTCGAGTCGCGGCGGAGGCGTGCGAAGGGACCGCGCCGCGGTTCCGGTGCGCGCGCATCAAGGCCGCGCAAGAGCGTGAAGGTCCAGCCGGCGAGGGCCGGAGTATCCACGGCATGCCCGAATCGAACCACGACGCGCCTGCGGTAGAAGCGCTTGGACCGAGCCGCCGCGTGATGCTCTGCACGCTCGTGGCGGCGCCCACGCTCCCGGCGCTCGCCGCGTGTGGCGGCGGGGTCAGCTATCCGGACCCGATCGTCGAGACCGGCGGCGGCGACGACGCGGCAGCAGAGACCGCCCCGGGCAGCTGCCCGGCAGCGACCAACGTCGGCGCGGCGACGTCGTTCGCGGTCGGCGCCTACAAGCGGGCGGGGTCGAGCCAGGACCCGTTCATCGTCGGCCGCGACGCCGGCGGCCTCTACGCCTTCAGCGCGCTGTGCACCCACCAGTACTGCACGGTGTCGCTCCGCTCCGCCGGCGCGAGCTCCTGCGGCTGCCACGGCGCGACGTTCGACGCGAACGGCAGAGTCACGCGCGGTCCTGCGTCGAGCCCTCTGCCGAACTACCAGACGACGATATGCGAGGGAAACGTCTTCGTGGACACCTCGCAGGAGGTTCCGATCGGCACCCGCGTCCAGGGCTGACCGCGTCGCGACGCGTGCCGCGAATCAGCCGACGACGTTCGCGATCGAACCTTGCGCCGACCGCGCCGCCCTCGCCAGGTCGTCCGCGCTCGCCTCGACCGCGGGCTTGCGCGCGGCCTGGGCAGCGCTGTGAGTGACGAAGTGCGACCGTGCGCGGAGCAGACAGGTAGGTGCGTCGTCGTCGACGGCGGCTGCGTGAAGCTCTCTGCGCCGCGCGGCGGAGCCTGATCGTGGAGGCCGCTCGGATGGAGCCGCGCGCTCAGCCAGCACCCGTCATCCTGACCGGCGTCGACGCGATCGACGAGCAGCACCAGCACTTCGTGTCGCTCGTCGGCTGGGTCAACGACCTGTCGCCGGCCGAATTGGAGACCGCGGCGGGCCGCGCGCTGCTGGCCGAACTCGTGAACTACGCTGCCTTCCACTTCGCGTTCGAGCAGAACATGATGCGCGAGGCGGGCTACCCAGACGCCGCGGTGCACGTCGCGGAGCACGAGGCCATCGCCGCGCAGCTCCACGCGCACGTGGGTAAGCCCTCGTGGAAGGCAGGGGACCACACGCGCTTCATGACGTTCCTCTGGCGGTGGTTCGTCGACCACGCCGAGCACCGAGACCGCGAGTTCGCCGAGTTCGCGCGGGGCCGAACGGCGCGATCGCGCAGGACATAGGCGCGATCGCGTCCGGCGCTGACCAGACGCTGCCGAAACGCCTTCAGAGCGCCCTGCGAGAAGGGCGGCTGATCGGCCCCGAGACAATCGGGGTCGAGCTGCTGGACGTCGGCGCGGAGCACGACGCGCCCTCAACAGTTGAGCGGCCCGTTCCCCGAGGGGCAGTTGAGAATGCCATTTCCGCCGCGCGCGCCCGCCGTGGCCGCGTCGGCCTTCGCGGCGGCAAGCCCGATCGACGACGCCGCCGAGAGCGAGTCGCCGGCCGCCCCCTTCACGGCCTCGCAGGCAAGCCCGGTCGCCAGGCTGTTCACGAACTGGTTCGGGTCGTAGGTGAACGACGGATCTTCGATGTTGTCGAAGACGATCGCGACCGCCGTCACGACGCGCGCGACCGCGAGCCCGAGGATGAAATAGGGCCCGCCGAGCCCCATGAACGACAGCAAGTTCAGCGCTGCCTCGGTGTCCTTCAGGTTCTTGCAGTCGGCCTGCGCCGCGGCCCCGCCGGCGCCGTCGGGGAGCACGCCGAGGACCGTCCCCGTCGAGGCATCGACCGCCCAGAACGCGTTGGGGATCGCGACTGGCGGCACGAGTCGGTAACACGCCCCGTACTCGTTGAAGGCGTCGAGCATCGAGCCCACGACCGACGGATCGAGGAAGGCGACGTCTGCGGCGTAGAGGGGACCGGGCGGGAGCGCCTTCAGCGCCTTGCCCGCGAGCCGCGCCGCCGCGCTGTCGGCGAACGTGTGGGACTCGACGACCGAGAGCCGCGCCGTCCGCTTCAGCGTCGTCGCGAACGAGGTCTGCGCGTCGGCCGCGAGCGTGGCCCAGCCGGTGAGCGGGTACGCATCGACCTGCCGGACGACCCCCACGCCGAACTTCGCGCGCACCGAGTAGCCGATCACGCGCAGCCCCGTCTCGAACGTCGCGGCGTGCCCGTCGGCCTGCGCGATCGGCGGCAGCTGCAGCATCGCGAGGGCGCCTGGCAGCAGCGTCTGCGGCGCGGAGAGCGCGGCCTGCACCTTCGCCGCGTCGTGCGCGCCGATCGCGTCCCAGAGCGGCTTGGCGTCGATCTTCGCCGTGAGTATGTCGTCCAGCCACACCGAGAGCGGCGCGGCGGTCCCCTCGAACGAGAGCACGGTCGTCGACAGCAGCGCGCCGCGGACGTCGTCGAGCACGGCCTGAGAGACCGCCGTGCCAGGATCGGGGAGCTCGGTCGTCGACAGCCCCGCGAGGGTCCGGCGGACCGTCTGATCGCCCACCGAGACGCTGAGGTGCAACGCGATCCATCCGGGTGGCTCGAGCTGCGCGGCTGCCGCCGGCGCGTCGTAGGTCGCGGAGGTGGTGACAGACTTCCCTGCCATCGACACGGTGACCTTGCGCGTCGCGTTTCCGACGAGCGCCGCGCCGTACCGGAGCTCGTACGGGCGCGCCTGCGTACGCGCGTTCAACGCCGCCTTCGTCGCGTCGATGACGGCCTGGATCCCCGCGCCCGGCAACGCCTTGCCGCCGCTCAGCGTCGCGACGTCCTGCATGGCGGCCGCGTCGGCCGACAGCCCCGCGCTCACCGCGATGACCGGCACGCCGCGCGCGACGTCCGCGCGGAAGGGCCCGCCGCCGGCCGTGGAGATGAAGTCGCCGGCGCAGACGATCACGGCAGGCGCGTGCCGGTTCGCCGCGCTCAGCGTCTGCCAGAAGTCGTCTGCGTCGCCGCCGCCGACCTCGGCCACGACCTTCGCGGGGTCGGTGAGGTCGCCATAGGTCGACATGTCGCCGCCGCCGACGATGATCGACGCTCCCGGGAACTGGGAGACGATCGCCGAGGTGAGCTTCGCGGCGAGCTGCGCCATCGTCTCGCCCGAGTCGAGGGGGTCGTCCGCGTCGATGACGAGCGCCACGCGCAGGGGCTGGCTCGGCGTCTTCGTCATGACCGCGCCCGCCGGCGTCGCGTCTTCGACGATCCGAAACGACGACGCGCCGAGCCCCTCGACGACGTGCCCGCTCGCATCGAGCGCCGTCAACGAGAGCGCGATCGCCGGAAAGCCAGCCGACTGCACGCGCACCGAGAGGGACGCGACGCGCGCATCGGCGGCCGGGTCGGGAGGCGCGGATGCGGTCTGCGTGCCGTTGAAGGTCGCGGTGCCGTCGGGGGCGACGACCACGAGGTCGCCCTGGAGCGTGACGGTGCCCCCGACGACCTGGAGCGACTTCCTCGCGGCGTCGTCCACGTCCGGGCCCTGCACGCGGATGATCGAGGTGTACGCCTGGATGTCACGGACCCTACGCACGGCGAGCGTGGCGAGGTCGAGCTGCGGCGCGAACCCGACCACGAGCTGGCGGCCGACGACGTCCGACGCGGCGAAGGCCCGCTTCGCGAGCGACACCGGCGTCTTCGGCGCCCTCGCCGTCACGCCGAGGAGCTCGACGACGACCGGGAGCGGCGCGTCGGCCGGCGGAGCCGCCGAGGTCGAGTCGACGCCGGGGTCGCCGAGCAGCGATCCCGCGACGACCGGGTTCGCGAGGAGCGTCTGCCCCGCGACCTGGATCGACACCACGGGGATCTGGAGCAGCGAAATATTGCTCGGGTCGGTGGGAGCGGCGGTCGTCGCGCCGAGGTTCGCGGGGAGCGCGCCGGTGATCTGCGCGACCATCGCGGCGAGCTCGGTGCCCGTCGGATCGATCGGCGTCGGCGTCGCCTCGCCGAGCGTCGCGGCCCAGCCCTGCAGCGTCTCGAGCGAGGCGTCGGGCTCGAAGCTGCGCGAGACCGGCTGCGCGAAGAGCGCCATCGCGGTGAGGGGCTTCGCCGTGCCGACGAGTCCGCTCACGACCGTCGACGCGAACCCCGCCTGCGCGAGGAGCTCGACCAGCAGCTCCGCCTTCTCTCGCGGCGTCCCCGCTCCACCGCGCAACGTCGCGCGCGTGCCCCAGCGGACGCCGGTGACCGCGCCGTTCCACGTCGGCGGCGGGAGGGTCGCGATCTGGGTCTGCACGAAGGCCAGAATCGCCTTGGGATCCTTGGTCGCCACGGCGCGCGCCGCCGCCTGCGGGAGGTGGTCCGGGCTCGCGCGAACGGCCGTGCGGAGGTTCGTCCAAATGCTGAACGCGTCGTTGGCGCCAGCGTCCGTCCCTGCGTCGGCCCCAGCGTCCGCTCCCGCGTCGTCGGCGCCTGCGCCACCGCTCGACGAGCCGCACGCCGCGACGACGAGCCCCCCGAGCGCCAGTCCGAGGAAGCCGCGCCGATCCAGCTGTGCGAGGGGCGGACGACCGGAATCCGATGCAGTTCGTGACATGAAGGACCTCGTCCGTTGCGATGCCGGAGCCCGACGTTCAGGTCGCCCTGCACGAGCGAGCCTCTCCGTCGTCCAGACGGCCGGCCTCAGGGCCCCGCATCCCCGAACGGGTTCCGCGCTCCGGCCTCGATCCACGCCTGGAGTTGCACGGCGAGGACCGGATCACCGTCGGAGCCGAGCGGCATCGGCGTGGAGACCCCGCGATGTTCGTCAGCAGATCGCTGAAGGCCGACGATCCGCTGACGCCGATCTCAACGGACATACTGACGGTCCTCCGGTTCGGTCGGCCGACGCGCCGACGCCCGGTGACGACCAAGTGAGGATCGTCCCGGGCGTCGAGCAAGTTGTCGTTCTACGGGCCGTGGCAACGCCTCAGTCCCCGTCTCCGTCAGCATCGCGGTGCGCGGCAGCCGCGTGGAGGGCCGCTTGCGAGATGTTCACCCGTACGGCGGGCTCCGCCGAGGGTGACGGGGCCGGGGCCGGCTTGGCCGCGCCGGATGACGCACTCGTCGGAGCAACCTGGACCTGGGGGCTCGCTGCGTTCACTTGCATCTGGATCGTCCGTTCGTGATGACGGCCTCGAACTTGAGGCCGGTCTGCACCTGAACGGGCCATTCGCCCTTGTCGTGAATCGTCACGGCGTGGATGAAGGTCCGCGTCGCGAGCCGCGGACGGGCGGGCTTGGCGCGGTGGCTCGTCGAACGACCCGACGCCCGTTGCCGCGGCAGCAGGCTCGACCGAGACGACTGGTCGAGCGTGCCGTTCGTCACGCCGACTTCGATTCCCCCTCGATCAGCTCCGCGTACCGCTTCTTCCACGAGAGCGGTGGCGCGAGACAGAGTCCATCCGGCCGGACGAGCGCGCAGATCGGCAGTCGGATCCTCACGCACGTGTACGGGACCGTGCGGCACCCGAACGTCTGCGTCGCCCCGTCCTGCGGGTGCAGCGGGAGATGGATCGGGTGGGGTTTCCTGGCGGGCTTCATGTCGAGGGTGCGGCCAAGACCAAGGCCGACGTCTCTTGGTGTCGCCCGCGCCGAGCGTCGAGGAAGGCGAACGCGTCGGCGGGGCGGCGTCACGATACTCGCTGCCCGAGCCCCTGCTCCTCAAGCCATCAACCGTCGCGCAACGGTTCTTCACGGACGCCAGTTCGAGTGAAGGCAGGGCGCCGTGGGGGCGGACTCCATGCGACCGATTTCGAGGAGGTCAAAGGTCACGTTGCGCCCGGCGGCACCTCGTCGGCGAGGTGGGGCGCCCGCCTGGAGCTACTCGCACTTCCACTCGGGCGGCGGGCACATCGTCTGGCAGAGCTTCAACGGCTCGCCGCGAGGGTGCCAACAAGCCCCGCCGCACGAGCTGATCGTCTGCCCGTCGCTCACCCGTACGTAGAAGCTGTCGCCGTCGGTCGAGGCGTCGCACTCCATGAACAGGATGTCGCCGCACCGCTCGTACTTGCCCTTGAGGCAGGCCCTCCCGTGCGCCTTCAGGAGCGCCCGTTCTCGTTCCGCCTCGGTAGGCTGCTGCTCGGCAGGCGTCTTGTGGCAGCCGGCCACGGCGACGACGCCGAGCAAGAGGATTCGGGCCCGTATGAGAGCGATGCGCGCTCGCCTCACGCGTCTTCCCACGGCTCGGCGTCGATCAAGAACTTCGCGTACTCGGCGAGCGTGCGGAACTCCGGGTGGAGGAGATAGTAGCCGAGGCGATGGTCCTGCTCGCGCCTCGCCTGCGAGCCCCTCCCGAGCACGGCCTCGAGCCGCTCGAGGTCGAACAACTCCCTGCCAGTCTCCGCCGCCTGGCGCTCGGCCTCGGCAAACTCTGCGGCGCGCACGCGCTCGTACTCCGCGGCGTAGTCCGTGGCGAAGCTCATGACGCCCTACGTCTTAGCACGTCGGGAATCCTCGGCCGCGTCGGTCGACCCGTCGTCGATCGCCTCGCGCCAGGTGCGCCCCGGGGGCTCTCGAGGGGCTGCTCTGCTCGGAGTCGCCCTCGCGTGAAGAGTCCGAGCCGTCCTCCCGAGCTTCCATGCCTCGCGCCGACAGGTCGAGGCGAGTCCGCAGTGCCGCGGCGAAGCGCTACGCGCCGCGCGCGACGAGCGAGCTCAGCCCCCGCTCTTCGGCTCCTCGACTTCGTCGGGGAGCTCGTTGACGTCGTCGTCGCCGTGCGGGAAGCGCGCGGCTAGCACGGGGCCGAGCGTCGCGAGCGCGGCGAGGAAGCGATCGAGGCTCGTCGCCTGCACGGCGGCGCGCAGCTCGGCGACGCTCGCGTCGAACCCGGCGAGCGCCTTCGGATCGATCGCGTCGTCGCCGACGACCTCCACGGTCCGCTCGAACAGGCCCACGAAGACGAGCACGCCCCAGCGTCCGCGCGTGCCGCCGACGCCGCGATCGACGAAGGCCTCGCGCGCCGCCGCGCGCACGTTCGCCGCGCGCACGCGCGCAGGGGTGAGCAGGCGGCGCCAGGGGCCGATCGTGGCGCTGGCGAGCGCGCCGATCGCGAACGCGAGCACCACGTCGACCAGGATGAAGTGGAGCTCGAAGGTCCAGGGCAGGTAGAGCAGCGCGACGAGCGAGGCGAGCGCGACGAGGGCGCCCGATGCCCAGTCGGCCGCGCGGTAGTCGCCCGAGGCGTACCGCAGCGCGACGACGATCTCCGCCGAGGTCTGCCCCTCGACGGCCTGGATCGCGGCCTTCGCGCGGGTGCGCGCCGTGGGCTCGAAGAACGCTCGTTCGCCGGCGGTGCTCATCGCCCGTAGACCTCGTCCTGCTCGATGCGGCTCAAGACCCAGTCGAATTCGCCGGAGGTGACCTTCGCACGGCAGAACGCGCAATGGCCGGCCACGTCGATCGCGAGCTCTGCGCCGCAGCTCGGGCACTGCGGCGCAACGCGCGTGGCGACGTTGACGCCGGCGCGCCGGATGAGCGTCCAGTACTCGGTGTAGGCGCGCGATCGCGTGTCGCTCCCAGAGACCACGGAGTCGTCCTCGTCGACGGTGTAGTCGAGCCCCTCGGCGTGCACGCGCACCGTGATCGCGTCGAACCACTTGTCGGACACCACGCGCGCGAGCTCGATCTGCTCGACGTGGTTCTCGCAGACGTTGCGCAGGTGCTGGGCCTCGTAGGCGCGAATCCAGTAGAGCTGGGTGTCGAAGAGCGCGTCGCTGACGAACGGCCGCACGCGCTTCCAGTCGCGCGCCGTCCAGGCTGACTGCAGCTCGCGGAAGATCAGCTCGATGCGCTCGTGCAGGGCGTTCCAGTCGAACTTGGAGTCGCGCGCGCCGAGCGCCTCCAGCCGGGCCTTCGCGTCTGACGCGCAGACCGTCGGCAGGTTGGTCCCTTCCTCGGCGACGGTGCCGATCAGCTGCGGCCCGCGAGCCTGGCGGTCGAGCTGGTGCACCCCGGTGACCACCCAGTCGAAGGTCCCGGGCACGACGCGGTGCCCGCAGTGCGCGCACTCGCCCCCGACGAAGCGCGCTTCGGCCGACGGCGCGCCGCAGCTCGGGCAGACGAAGAGCCGCACCTTCTCGGGCGGCCGCGAGCGCGCGCCCGCCGCGCACTGCAGCACGAGCCGGTGGACGACCCAATAGGCCTGCTCCGGCGGCGACCCCTCCCACTCGCAGAATTCGGTGTAGTTCGCCTCGATCTCGATCTCGACCTCGACGAGGCCGGACGCGGAGACGTCGACCGCGCGGACGCGCATGGCGCCCACGACGACGTTGCGCACCTCGCGCAGCCCGAGGGTCGCGCCCGCGAGCGCAAGGCGCGCCTCGCCCGTCAGCCAGGGAGACAGGGTGTCGAGCGAGCCGGCACCGCGCGCGACCTGCAGCTCGGCATAGAGCGCGTAGACGAAGTCTTCGAACAGCACGAGGGAGAAGTCCTCGTCGGTCTCGCGCAGCGTCTCGAGCCGCGCGCGCGCGTCGGGGCCCGGCGGCGTCGAGGGCGACGCTCCGCTCGCGCCGCCGGTCGTGTCGCGGCGTGCGTTCGCCGCCCAGGCGTTCCATCCGGCGCTGCCATCGATCCCGCGGAGCTTGGAATAGACGACGACGACGACGAAGACCGCGAGCAAGATCAGGACGAAGGTCGGATCGCCGCTGGGGCTGCCGCCGTCGAAGTGAAGGCTTCCACCGTCGCCGCCCCCCCCGCCGCCGAAGCCACCGCCGCCGCCGCCGCCCGTGCTGCGCGAGCCGCCGCCCGAGAAGCTCTGCCCGCCGCCGGGGCGGGCGAACGCGTCGGACGCGAAGCTCGACGTCGCGGCCACGGCGAGTGCAGACGCGAAACGCGTCGCGGTGCGGGGTGGCATGGCAGCGATGATCCACACCGGAGGGACGGGCGTCGAGGTCCAGCTCGCCCTCGCGCTCCAGGAACAGCACGACCCGCGTGCCCGCGAGCTCGACGCCCAGCGGCGTGCCGGCGTGAAGCTCCGACGAAAGCGTAGCGTGCAGCACGCGCCGCAGACGGCCGAGTCGCTCGCGACGCTCGGCGATCGGTTGAAGCCTCCGATGGGCTGGAGCTTCCGCACGCGCGTGCTCGACGCCGAGCGGCGCGCGACGGCGCTCAGCGATCGGGCCCGTCGCGCGCGTCGTCGGATTCCGGGACCGTACGGCATCCGTGTTTGCGCTTCTTAGCCCCCTGAGCCTCTCGCGGCGGGTATGGTCTTCCGATGGCGCAAGGTGGTGGATACGGGCAGCCCCCGCAGGGATACGGGCAGCCTCCGCAAGGTTACGGCCAGCCCCCGCAGGGATACGGGCAGCCTCCGCAAGGTTACGGGCAGCCTCCGCAAGGTTACGGCCAGCCCCCGCAGGGGCAGCCGCAGCCGCCGAAGAAGAAGGGCAACGGCTGTCTCGTGGCCGCGATCATCGGCGGGCTCCTGCTGCTCGCGGGCGGAGGCGCCGTCGCCTTCTTCGTCGCGCAGTCGAACGAACCTGCGCAGCTGAAGGACGTCGTCGGCAGCTGCGACATGCGCCACGACGACGATTCATCGCCGACGCAGGTGTGCATGGATCTCACGGAGATCAACGCGAAGGTCGAGTCGATCTTCTCCGATGGCAAGTACAAACTGAAGCGCGGGAAATCGTGCGACACGTCGGACGCGCTCGGGGGTTGCGCGTCACCGCGGTCGATCACTTGGTATTACCCGTCCGACAAACACAAGACCGCGGCCGACGTGAAGAAGGAGTGCAAGGACTCCGACAAGTTCATGAAGCCCTGACCGGCGTCGACCCGAGGACGAGACTCCGTGGGGAACAGCTCGGACGACTTGGCCGCCGCCAAATCCATCTATCATCTCCGGTTTTGTGGACACCCAAGCAAAGTCGAAGATCGATAGCGCGGCAGAGTCGCTCGACCTCTCGACCGACGACTGGGACGTCGTCGAAGGCGTCTTCGCGCTTCTCACCGAGCGCGCCGAATGGAAGAAGCTCGAACGCGCACACCGGGTCGTGCTCCGGCAGGCGACGACGTCGCAGGCGGCCTCCCTCGGCGGCCTGCCGCGCCTGGAGCGGGAGAGGGCGCTCTGGCATGCGCTCGGGCGCATCTATCGCGACCGGCTCGGCGACGACGCGTCGGCGTTGGAGGCCCTCGAGCTGTGCTCCCGCTACGGGAGGGACGCCGCCGTCCGATTCGAGATCGCGGCGCTACACCAGAAGGCCGGACGCTACGATACGGCCGTCGGCGTCTACGAAGAGATGATCGCGCTCGCGCCGACGAGGGCCGACACCTACGAACGGCTCTGCGAGCTCCACGCGCAGCAGGGCGAGATCGATCGGGCCTGGTGCGCGGCCGCGGCGCTCGTGCTGCTCGACGAGGCCACCGCAGGCGTCCACCGCTTCTACGAAGCCCGCCGCCCGCGGCTCCTGCCCGCGCGGACGGGCGGCCTCGACGACGCCGCGTTCGAGAAGCTGCGGCACCCGGACGAGGAGCCGCTCCTCTGCGAGGTCCTTCGGTGGGCGGCACCGCTCGCGCCGGTCGGCGGGGCGGAGCAGCCGCCGATCGAGGAGAACGTCGTCGGCTGGGCCTCCGAGGCGCTCGGCCTGCCCCATCCGACGGCGTACATCGCACCGCGCGCGAACCTCGAGGAAGTGGATGCCGGTCACACGCTCGGCGAGCGCCTCTTTCTCGCGGCACGACGCGCAACCAGCCGGCGCTCGGCGCACTACGCGTTCGCCGACGCCAGGCTCCCGAGGCTGAAGCGCACGCTCTTCGCAGCGGCGAGGCTCATCGGCCGAGACGTCAGCGCACCGGGCGAATCGCCGGAGGTGGTCGCCGAGGCGAAGGCGATGCTCGAGCGAGGTCTCTCGGCCGACCAGCGGACGCGGCTCGAGGCGGCGGTGCGCGCGCTCTTCGTCGAGGGCGGTGCGGTCGATTTCGTGCGCTGGCGTCGCGCCGTCGCGCTCACGCGGCTCCGCGCGGGCCTCCTCGTGTGCGTCGATCCGTGCGGCGTGAAGAGGCTGCTGGTGCAGCCCGACGACGTGCTCGGCGCCGACGAGAAGCTCGCGGCCGCGGCGGCGTTCACGGCGAGCACGCTCCACGCCGAGCTCCGCGCGCGCCTCGGGTATGCGCTCGGGGCGCGCGCAGCGCCAGCGGCGCCTTCGTCACCGCAGACCGCGCCGGTTCCCACGGCTCGGCTCGTGAACACCCTCGCAGAGGCACGGTCGCGTACCGTCGGTGCGCTCTGCGCCGTGCTGGGCGTCTCGCTCGACGCCGTCGACCCGAGCGCGCTGTCGGTCTCGTACGGGCAGGGAAGACTCGCCGTTCCGGGCCTCACGGCGTACTTCGCCGCCGACGACGGCGCGCCCGCGACGATCGAAGCGCTGCGCGGAAGGAGGCTCGTCGAGTGGACGATGACGCTCGCCAAGGGTCTCGTCGACGTCGAGCACGTCCTCGTCGCGCGTTTCGGGGCGCCGATGACGTTCCAGGGCGGCCGCCAGTACGGTCCGTTCACGGTCATGCGAGACGGCGCGCCCGACGTCGGTTCGCTCGCGCATCGCGCGTTCGCGTCTGTACCTAACGTGCCGCTCGGCCTCGTGGCGGAGCGGCCCGACGGCGAGCTCGTCGCCGTCGCCGACGAAGGCGCCCGCCTCCGCCTCTGGTCGCCCGCGCAGGCGCGCGTCACGGCATTCCACACGCCTGGCTTTCCTGTGTGCGGATTGGCTTGGACCCACGACGGTCAAACGCTCCTCGTGTGGACCCCGCGCGTGGACACGCTCCGCCGCTTCTCGGCGGACGGCGCGAAGCACATCGACTCGCTCATCACGCGGCACGGGGCAGGAGCGATCGGCCTCGCGGTGCATCCGTCGAGACAGGTCGCCGCGACGACCGGCGCGGACGGCCAAGTGCGCGTCTGGGATCTCGCGACGGGGAAAGCCACGCTGGAGGTGAAGGACGAAGCCATCGACGGCGTAACGATCGAGCTGTCCGAGACGCACGTGCTCGTGGGGCTCCGCTCCGGAGGCTCCGCTTCGTGGGACCTCGCGACCGGCGCGCGCGCTGCCGAGCAGACTGCGAAGAACGTGACCCGGGCCGTCGCGTTCGCCCGCGAACACGATGCAACGTCGGCGTGCTTCGTGCCGCAGACGAAGCTCGTCGTGACGAGCCACGCCGACGGGCGCCTGCACGTCTGGAAGGAGCACGACGGGGCGACGGCGAAGATCGGCGAGGTCGCGTTCGACGACGACGTTCCGAGGGTCGTCGACGTCGCCGATCCCGCGCTGTGGTGGGCGAACGCGAGCAAGCACGAGGAGCCCGTCAAGCCGACGAACGAAACGACGCGGCTCGTGACGGCGGCCCCCGCAGCACCGCTGCCGCCGCGCGAGCACGCGATCGTGACCCTCGCCCGCGCGTGCGCCGCCGCGCCCGATGTCGCCGGCCTCGCGCACGCGGCCGCCTCGCTGCCGCGCGATGGCGGGGTCGTCTACCGCTCCGATTGGAACGGGAGGACGTCGGTTGCGTTCGAGGTCTCACCGCCGCTCGACGCACTCTCGCTCGCGCGCATGCTCGGCTGGCGCGACGCCGTCGCACAGGCGTTCGCGGGCGCGCTGAACGAGTGGCACGTCCGCCTCGTCGCTGGACAGGACGCGTACGGCCCTATCGCGATGATGCCGATGTTCGGCCCGTGGCCGGTCTACGCCGGTCTCGCAAACCGCCCGAGCGGCGGGCGGATCGCAGCCGACGCATCGGTCATCGTCACGCACGCGCTCGGCGCGGGCGACGTCGTGCGCACGCTGCGCATCGGCGAGATGGGGTAGGGTTCTTCGCCGGCGTCGAAGCGATCGCGCGACGCACGGGCGCGCGACCGGCCTCCCGGAACTGGGTCGACAACGCCGCGCTCGTCGACTGGGTCGATGCTGCGCTCGAGGCGTGGGAGTCGCTCAGGGAGGCGCGCGGATCCCGCCCATCCTGCGGCAAACAGGCAGTCTAGGCCGGCGCGTCCGCGCCCATGCCGACCGCGATGCCGAGCCGCCCGCGCAGACGATGGTGCTCCGGGCTGACGACGAACGCGGCGAGTTCCCACGCGTCGACGTCGAGCCCTTCGGCGACCAGCACGTCGTGCGCGAGGCGCGGCTCGCCGCAGACGAGCAACCCCGCGCGGGCACGCGTGCGGCGCACCGAGCCGACCCACGCGACGAGATCGTCGGGCGCGAGGGCGAGCCCGTCGATCGGCTTCGTCGCCCGCTTCGCCTCGATCGCCGGCAGCGACCCGCGGCGCCCGAGCGCGTACTGCGCGGCGACGAGCGACGCCGCCTCCCGCCCGGCGAAGAACAGCCGTTGGCGCAGCGGAAGCCCGTCACGCTCCTCGTCGAGGCTCATGTACGGCTCGAGCGGCGGCCAGGCGTACGGCACGTCGGCTTCTCGCACGCCGAGCGCGGTCGCCGCCCACGCGAGCGCGGCGCCGTCGACGCGGCGCGCGTCCATCGGCGGCGCGAGCTCGCGCGCCATCGCGCCGAGCGTCGCGCTCGCGGCGGGGTCCTCGGCCGGATCGCGCACCCGCTGCCAGGCGTCGTCGTCGAGCGGCGCACGCAACGGCCGGAGCCGCCGCGGGACGTGGTCCTCGTAGATCTCGCGCTTCGCCTGGTCGAGCCGGTCGAGCACCGCGAGCATCGACACGGCGCACCACGCGGCGTCGAGCTCGCGTCGATGGAGGTGGATGTCGAGGAGCCTCTCGTAGCTCTGGCGGAGCTTCGGATCGACGCGCGCCGCCGCCACGTACGCCGAGACGGCGTCGTCGAGCAGGCCCGCCCGCTCGCAGCGCATCGCCTCCACGAAGAGCTCTCGTACGCCCACGGTTCGAGGATACCCTCACGGATGGTGTCGCAGCGACGGCCAATCTTCACCGTGCGCGGGCGGGTCGCGTTCTTCGATGGGACGCCGGCGCGCGCGTACGTCGCGATCGTCGACGCCGATCCGGATCTCGACGACCTCATCGCCGCCGGCACCACGGAGCCGGACGGGACCTTCCGGGCGTCGTTCACCGCGGAGGCGTTCAACCAGGAGGCCGGAGAGGCGGAGGCCCGGCCCGACCTCTACGTCATCGTGTCGGTGCTCTCCGGAACTTCGATGGTTCCACTTCTGCGCCGGGACTTCGGCAAGCTCGCTTTCGCGAACGCCGCGAGCTCCGCAAACGGCGCGATGGAAGAGGATCTCGGCACGCTCCTCCTCCCGCTGGGTCGAGGGGAGAAGCCGTCGCCGACCCCCGGGCTGCGATCCAGTCCCGGGCGCGGCAAGGTCGGCGCGCGGCGCCTCCGCCTCGACGACGATCTCGTCGAGCTCGCGGTCGACGAGGTCGCACATCACGTCGAAGCCCTCACCGGGTGGTCGCGCCTGCGCGACGGCGTGCGATTCGCGATCATGGACGACTTCGACGAGCCCTATCGCGAGCGGGCCCGGCGGCTCCTCGGTCGTTCCGACTTCAGCCCCGACGAGCTCGCCTGGATCGCGTCTTTTGCTCGCGGCTGCGAAGCGGACGTCTTCGCGCAGTGGGATCAGGTCGCGCAGGTCGTCCTCCTGAATCGACGTGGGCTCGAGCTCCAGGGGCTCGATTGCCTCAAGGTCACGCTCGGTCATGAGCTCGTCCACGTGGGGCAGATGCGCGCGCGCCCCGACCTCGCCGCGTTGCAAGAGCTCGTCTGGTCGAGGAGCTGGAGACACCTCCTCGACGGCACGGTGGCGACGGTCGACGAGCGCCGCGAGGACGCGCGCCTGATGGCGAACATCGAGGGATACGCCGCGTACATCGAGGAGACGTACCTCGCTCGCATCTACACGCA
The DNA here is from genome assembly GCA_903923175.1 of uncultured delta proteobacterium. Classification (GTDB taxonomy): domain Bacteria; phylum Myxococcota_A; class Polyangia; order Polyangiales; family JADJMO01; genus CAIXWQ01. The sequence continues at coordinate 19,794 of CAIXWQ010000540.1, forward strand.
CGCGACGCCCGTGGCGCGTCACGCCGCGGCCGCGGACCGCCGCTTTCGCACATGGGAGAACGAGCGGACGCTGCCGAAGACGCCGGCCGGCGGCTCGGTCGAGGGCCCCGTGTGGACGAAGGCGTCCCAGTACGTGGCCGGCCACGCGGCATATCTCAGACGGACGCCGGTCGAAGCCGGCCCGGTCCCGTTCGACGGCGATCTGCGCCCGGCCGTGGAGCCGGACGACCTCGAGCTGGCCGAGCTGCTCATCGCGCTGCGCGAGAGGGCGCGCGGGGCGTCGTAGTCGCAGCGCGGGCCGTTGCGAGACCTGAGAGCTCGTTCGCTCCGTCAGCTCGAACGCGGGTCCGGCGCGGGAGGGGGCGTATTCGCCGGCAGGCGCCCCTCCCAGATCTGGTTCAGCGCGAGGAACGCCTTGTAGTAGCGGTACGACCTCCACAGGATTCGGCCGCAGCGGTACTGGCAGGGCGCGTCCCACGGATCTGCTTCCTCGGTGTGCTGTGCG
>CAIXWQ010000541.1 GCA_903923175.1 uncultured delta proteobacterium
GACGGCGATGGAGAGGCGCTCGCGGAAGACAATCTTCACCTCGTCACGGTCGGCGGGCTTGGCCTTCGTTGACGTGGTCGGGTGAAACCCGATGGCCTCGTGCCACGCAGTGCCGAAGGCGAGCGGGATGGGGCGAAACTGCGGGACATTGCCGCAGATGTAGGCCAGGGACCACTTTCGCGGACACTGGATGAACGACTTGAGCTGCGAGACGGAGATGTGGGGAGCTGCCGCAGCTCGGCGAGTGATCGCTTGTGAATGTGCATCTTCTTCACTCCTTGTGCAGAGCGAGTCCCGCGTTCGGCGCGGGCGGAACATCGAGACGATGATGGACCCGCCGCGGACCGATGCATGTAGACTTGACGAGTTCGATTGCGAGGAGGTTCACGATGGCGAAGGGCGATCACCTGTCGGCGGCCCGAGGGCTCTACACGCACCACGCAATCGATCTCGGCGACGGACGCGTGATTCACTACAGCGGGACGGCCAGCGAGAAGCAGAACGCGGAGGTCCGGCTCGATCCGTACGAGGCATTCGTGGACGGCTGTCACGTCCTCGTAGTGGAGTACTCAAATAGCCATTCAGCGGACGAGGTGATCCGACGGGCCTTGTCGAGGCTTGCGGAGCACCGCTACGACCTCATGTTCAACAACTGCGAGCACTTTGCTCGCTGGTGCAAGACCGGCGACTCTGCGAGCGAGCAAGTGCGCGACGCAACGGCGACCGTGGGCGGCGTCGGCGCCGGAGGTGCCGTGGTCGCTGGTTCGCTCGGGGTCGTGAGCGCGACTGGAGCTGCCGCAGGTCTGAGCGGGGCGGGCATCATGTCTGGACTTGCCGCGGTCGGTGGGACCGCGGTCGGCGGGTTGGCAGTACTCGCGGCGGCTCCCGCCGCGGTGACGACCGTCGCCATGCGCAGGGTCTTGGCAGACGATTCGAGTCTTCCGCAGGCAGAGCGCGACGCGCGTCAGACCGGACGAGTTGCGACGGCCGTGGGGGGCGCGGTCGGGACAGCCGGCGCGATTGGCGCGGTGTCGGTCGCTGGGGTTTCCGGGCTCAGTGCCGCGGGCATCACCTCAGGTCTCGCGGCGATTGGGGGCGTCGTCGGAGGCGGCATGGCGGCTGGCACAGCAATCGTCATCGCTGCGCCAGCCGTTGCAGCTGCCGGCATAGGATACGCGGCCTACCGCTGGCTTAAGAAGTAGCGGTAGCCTCTCGCGGCACGCGCGAGCGATGCGAGGCGGGCGACGCGCCTAGCCGCCCGCCTCACGCTGCTACGCCGCCGCCCCGTTCGCCCCCACCCACTCGGAGATGAGTTCGCTCGCCTCCGTCTTGGTGAGGTATTGCGGCTCGTTCTTGCCGTACCGCTCCACCAGCAGCGCCTGGAGCTGACCGTTCCCGATGCCACGCCGCCGGGCCGTGGCGTGGATGCTGGCGAGCTGCCGGGAGTTGAGCCGATCCCCGACGTCCGGGGCCTGCATCACCGGCTGCGCCTTCTGCACGACCGGCGTCGACGCCGGAGCCCCGTAGAGCTCGGGCCCGACCCCGAGCAAGCTCGCGCACTTCTTGAGACAGTCGGAGCTCGCCGACTTGAGGTCGTCCGCCAGCGACAGCTCCTTGCCAGAGTTGTCCTTGGTGACGGAGCTACCGCCGAATGCCATCTTCACGATGCCGTCCGCGGTGAGCTTGCCCACCACGATGACCTCGTTCTTCACCACCTCGAAGCTCCACGCATCGCAGCCCTCGTTCAGGCGGGCGATGACGGCGCTGGTCGAGATGTAGCTGAGCTTCTTGCCATGCTGTCCGGTGCGGGTCTTCACCTGCTCCGGCGGGAACGGCCTGCACAAGATCTGCTCGTTCATGTTAGCGCCCTCCCCACGTGCCGCGTGAGCACGTCCCCGGCGATGGTCTCGATCTCGAGGCGCCGGGCCGGGCTCGCCGTCTTCGCCGACGCCGTCATGGCATTCACGAAGTCGTGGAGCGGCACGTGCTCCGGAAACGTCGGCCTGCCCGCCTCCGCGAGCACGAGTCCCGCTCCCCGATGGGCTTCACCTAGGCGGCTCACGACGCCCTAAGGCATCTGGATCGGGGATACTCCCTATCGCTCGACCCGCACCCTCGCGATCCACGCAGCCGTCGCCGCGGCGCACTCCGCGGTCACCTCGGCGTTTCGCGGCCCCCTCAGCTGCGCGACGAACGCCCGGCCATCGCGCACGCGGACCTCTAGCGTCGCCGGCGGATCCACGACGTGCACGAGCACGCACACGCCCTGCTCACATCGCTCGAGGTACGAGGCCGCGCAATGCTGCATCGTGAGCCCCTCGGCCCGAACCGCGCCGACGGTGCGGAGCACGCGGAAGCGCGGATCCTCTGGGAATACGATGCCCGGCTCCGGCAGCGGCACCGGCCCGCGTTCGTCCTGAAGCGTGACGACGGCGAGCACCTCGCGCCGGTGCCGCGCGTCCCATCGGTCGTGGAGTGCCTGCAGCGCGGCGACGCTCGCGGCTCGTGCGATGGCCTGGCGCCCGTCCGGGATTCGCAGCGCGGCGGCGAGCGCCTCGCAGTCCTCCGTGAGCTTGCGCGCGACGCCAAATTGGTCGAGTCCCTGATCCGACGTCGTGCTCAGCTCGGGTAACCAGCGAGCTTCATTCCAGCCGCGGAACCGAAGCAGTCGCCGCGCCGTCGTGACACGCGTGGACGGCCGCCGCCGAAGCAGGCGCAGGATCGTCTCGGACGACAGCGCCTCGACGACGATGCGCCGCTCCTCGACGCC
>CAIXWQ010000542.1 GCA_903923175.1 uncultured delta proteobacterium
CCGTTGGGGCCGGTGAGGCCGTAACGACGCCCGGGGGCGAAGTTGACGTTCACGTCGTCGAAGAGACGTTTGCTGCCGTAGGCCTTGGTGACGCCGGTGACCTGGATCGCGCTCATGGGAGGGCGCGCTGTTTAGCAGAACCGCGGCGAGATGCCCGCCTGCGTTCGAAAACGCCGCATTTTCAGGGCGATGCGCGCGACCGCAGCCGTGCGGGCTACTGCGCGTCGGGCTCGTCCGCCCAGTAGTCGAGGCTCTCGCCTTCGCGCGCGATGAAGCGGTGGATGGGCCGGTCGAACGTCCCGGCCGTGGCCGCGACCTTCTTCGAGTCGGGGTAGCCGACGACGTCGACCTTCTGCACGGAGGCCGAGACCACAAGGTAGACGAGCGGCTCGGCGCCGTCGTTGATCATCTGGTGCGGGTGCTCGGGGCCGACGGGGAACGAGATCCAGTCCCCCTCGCGCACCGGGACGCGCGCGTCGCCGATGCGCGCCACGCCGGTGCCGCGCAGCACGTAGAGCGCCTCTTCGGTGGCGCAGTGATAGTGGAACGGGAAGGAGACCGCGCCGGGTGCGACCTCGGTGAGGTTCGCGCCGATCATCTGCCCGCCCGCCGCCGCGCCGAGCCGACGCAGCTGCAGCTGGTGCTTGCCCTTCGCCATCGGCATGGCGGCGACCTCTTCGCGGTTCACGACGTTCGGGTGGCGACGCTCGCTCATGTCCCTAGGATAGCCTTCGGACATGACGGACTCCGCCTGGCAGCCGACGGCGTGCATCCTCTGCGAGTGCAACTGCGGCCTCGAAGCGCAGCTCGGCGGCGAAGCCGGGCGCCACCTGGTCCGGCTGCGCGGCGATCGACGCCACCCTTCCTCGCGTGGCTACGCCTGCGAGAAGCCGCACCGGCTCGACCACTACCAGAACGGCCGCGATCGACTCACCACGCCGCTGCGCCGGCGCGCCGACGGGACCTTCGAGCCGATCGACTGGGAGACGGCGATCCGCGAGGTGGCGAGCCGGCTCGCGCGCGTGCGCGACACGCACGGCGGCGACGCGATCTTCTATTACGGCGGCGGCGGTCAGGGGAACCACCTCCCCGGCGCCTACGCGACGGCGACCCGGCGCGCGCTCGGCTCGCGTTACCGCTCGAGCGCGCTCGCGCAGGAGAAGACCGGCGAGTTCTGGGTCAGCGACCGGATGTTCGGCACGGCCACGCGCGCCGACTTCGAGCACTGCGACGTCGCGCTGTTCCTCGGCAAGAACCCCTGGCACTCGCACTCCATCCCGCGCGCCCGCGTCACGCTCAAGGAGATCGCGAAGGACCCGGCCCGCACGCTGATCGTGATCGATCCGCGCCGCACCGAGACCGCCGAGCTCGCCGACGTGCACCTCGCGGTGCGCCCGGGCACCGACGCGTGGCTGCTCGCCGCGCTGCTTTCGGTGATCGTCGAGGAGGACCTGATCGACCGCGCGTTCCTCGCGGCCCACGCCCGCGAGGCCGACGTCGCGCCGGTGCTCGAGGCGCTGCGCGCGGTGCCCATCGCCGCGTGCTGCGCGCGCTCGGGGCTCGACGAGTCGCTGGTGCGCAAGACCGCGCGCCTGCTCGCGGGGGCCAACGCGCTCTCGACCTTCGAGGACCTCGGCGTGCAGATGAACCGCGGCTCCACGCTGGTGAGCTACCTGCACCGGCTGCTGATCGCGCTGACAGGCAGCTTCGGCAGGCCGGGCACCCACTACGTGCCGACGACGCTGGTGCCGATCGCGAGCGGCGCCTCGCGCAGCAAGAGCCCGGTGGTGGGCGCGCCGATCATCGGCGGCATGGTTCCTTGCAACGTGATCGCCGAGGAGATCCTCACGGAGCACCCGAAGCGCTACCGCGCGATGCTCGTCGAGGCCGCCAACCCGGCGCACTCGCTCGCCGACTCGCCGCGCATGCGCGAGGCGCTCGGCGCGCTCGACACGCTGGTGGTCATCGACGTCGCGATGACGGAGACCGCCGCGCTCGCCGACTACGTCCTGCCGGCGTCGACGCAGTTCGAGAAGGCGGAGGCGACGTTCTTCAACTTCGATTTCCCGGACAACGTGTTCCACCTGCGACGGCGCCTCTTGCCGCCGCCGGTCGCCCCGGGGCCGACGGGCGCGCTCGAGGGGCCGCTCGCCGAGGCGGAGATCCACGCGCGGCTGTGCGAAGCGCTCGGCGTCGTGACGGAGGCAGATCTGGCGCCGCTCCGCGAGGCCGCCGCCGCCGGCGTCGAGGCCTACGCGGCCGCGCTGATGGGGCGCGTGATGACCGATCCGCGGCTCGCGCCGATGGCGCCGGTCGTCCTGTATCGCACGCTCACGCTCCCCGAGGGCCTGCAGGAGGGGGCGGTGCTGCTCGGCCTCGCCCTGCGCGCGGCGATGGAGCACGGGCCGTCGCTCGCGCGCGCGGGCTTCGGCGGCGCCCCGCTCGAGGCGGCGCACGCGCTCTTCACGGCGATGCTGGAGCGCCCCTCCGGCGTGGTCTTCGCGGTCGACGCGTGGGCCGACGTCGTGAAGCGCATCGCGACGCCGGATCGCAAGCTCCACCTGCTCTTGCCCGACCTGCTCGAGGAGCTCGCGGCGCTGCTGCGCGCGCCGGCCGAGGTGCGCGACGAGCGGTTCCCCTTCGTGCTCTCGGCGGGCGAGCGCCGCTCGTTCACCGCGAACACGATCATCCGCGACCCCGCGTGGCGGAAGGCCGACGCCGAAGGGGCGCTGCGCATGGCGCCGGCCGACGCGGCGGCGCTGGGGCTCGCGAGCGGCGACTCGGTCCGGCTCACGACCGCGCGCGGCTCGGCGCTCGCGCAGCTGGCGATCGACGCGTCGATGCAGGCCGGGCACCTCGCGCTGCCGAACGGCCTCGGGCTCGGCTACCCGACCGAAGAAGCGACGGCCGACGCGGCCGCGTCGCCCAGGATCCGGAGGACGGGAGTCGCCCCCAACGAGCTCACGTCGATCGGCGATCGCGATCGCTTCGTGGGGACGCCTTGGCACAAGTTCGTTCCCGCGCGCGTGGAGAGCGTGGAGCGCGTGGAGCGCGTGGAGCGCGTGGAGCGCGTGGCGGTCCCGACTCCCGTGCACGACGGCGAGCCCGGCGACACCGGCGCGCGCACGGAGGGCGCGGGGCCGCGCGCGCCGACCGCGTGAGCCGCACGAATCGCCCCGGAAACCCGCGAGAACCCGCGGTGAGCGGGGGGGCTCTGCCGCGCGGCTTCTGCCGAGTCCTCGCGAGAGTCGTTGTCAGCCCCGTCAATCTCTGGAATGGATGTCGACGTGTCACTCCGTAAACGTCTCGACCAGGTGCTCGAGAGCTTCACGGCCGAGCTGGTGCGCCTCGTCGCGGCCCACGCGCGTGAGCAGCTCCGCGCGATGCCGGCGCCGAGCGCGCCCACGCGCGCCGCCACGAAGCGCCAGCCGACCGCCCGCGAGAAGCCGTCCGTCCGCGCGGCCAAGAGCCCGCGCGTCGAGGCGAAGCCCACGAAGGCCACGAAGCCCGCGAAGGCCACGAAGCCCGCGAAGGCCAAGGCCGCGCCGCCGCCTCGCCCCGCGCCGCTCCCCAAGCGTGTCGCGCCGGCGCCGAAGCCCCCGGTCGCCCCGACCGCTCCGAGCGCACGCTCGACCGTGGCGCTCGAGCGCGCGCTGCTCGCGGCGCTGCGCGGCGTGCCGGTGAGCCACGCCGATCTCCTCGAGGCCGCAGGGATCGACGCCGACGAGATGGCCTCGGCGCGCGCCGTGCTCGAGTCGCTGATCGCGCGAGGGCAGATCGGCCAATCGGAGTTCTCGGGGGCGCCGCTGCTGTTCCGCAAGGCGCCGGTGCGCGCGCACGCGAAGCGCCGCGCGCGCGGCGAAGCGAAGCCCGAGCCCGCGGCGTCGCTGCTCGCGCCGGCCGCGCCCGCGGAGCCACCCGCCGAGGCGAAGCGTTACGTGTTCCGGCGCCAGAAGTCCGGCTCGGCGACCACGACCGTCGCGGCTGCCTCGGCTGCCGCGCCCGCCGCGAGTGTCGCGCCTGCCGCCGCAGCGCCGCCGAGCGACGACGCCGAGCGCTGACCAGCGCCCGATCCGGCGGACCTTCACGCGCCGGGCGACGCCTCGACGAGGCGCCCCTCCGCGCGGCGCCAGATCGCGACGGGACGGCCGCGCTCGACCGCGAGGCAGGCATTGCGACGCTCGTCGCGCGCCGCGGCGAGCCGCGCTGCCGAGCGGGCCGCCAGCTGCTCCTCGATCCTTCGAAGCGCGACGGCGAGGTTCTGGCCGCGCGAGCGCTCGTCTTCGACGCGCACCGCGATGCCGGTCGGCAGGTGGCGCGCGCGCACGGCCGACTCGGTGCGGTTGACGTGCTGCCCGCCCGGCCCGCGCGCCCGACAGAAGCGGATCTCCACGTCGCCGGGCGCCGCGCGCTCGGGGTTGGAGGAAGCGGAGGGCGTGGCTTCGGCGCGCTCCGCGGCCAGCGAGACGCCGACGAACCAGCGCTTGCGCCCGCGAGGCGCGCGTCGCTCGCTCCGCTCGACGAGCGCGTGGGTGCCGACCCAGCGCGTCGCGTCGCCCCCATCGAAGACGAGGTCGATCGAGCGCGGCGCCGCCGCTACGCCCGAGACGCGCCGCGCGAGGACGCGCGCCCCCTCGCGCCGCAGCGCCTGCTCGAGGGCGTCCGCGAGCTCGGCGACGAAGCCCCGCGCCTCGATCGGGCCGAGCCCGGAGGAGAGGGTCAGCACCTGGCGCGCGGCTGCCTGCGGGTGCAGCGGGCGCGACGCGCGCGGTGGTGCGCCGCTCACCGCTTCACCGTGAGCAGCGGCACCAGCGCGGCGACGGCGTGGGCCGCCCCGGCCGCGACGAGGCTCGCGAGCACGGGCTCGACCGGCTTGTAGGCGTCGGGGTGCTCCTCGTACATGAGCACGGGGTCGTCGCAGATCACGCGCCCGCCGAGCTTCGTGCGCGCGAGCGACGCGCGGGTGTAGCGCGCGCGGAGCTTGTCGTAGGCCTCGCCGCGCGCCATGCGCCGCCCGGCCCCGTGCGCCACGCAGCCGAGGCAGCCGTCGTCGCCGCGCCCCTCGAGCACGAAGCTCGGCGCGCCGCGGCTCCCGAGCACCACGGTCGGCACGCCGAGCCCCGCGGGCGCTGCCCCCTTGCGGTGGAGGAACGTCCCGCCCGGCTCCTCGATCACCGTGTTGTGCACCAGATCGACCACGCTCGCGATCTTCGAGGCGCGCGCGGCGCCGAGGGCGACGAGCAGCCGGTGCGCGATCAGGAGCCGGTTCACGCGGGCCCAGCGCGTCGCGCCGCGCAGATCGGCGAGGTAGCGCTCGCGCTCATCGCGCGTGTCTCCGCCGAATCCACCGAGTCCACCGAGCGCCGCGTCGCCGGCGTGGCGCCCGGCGATCGTCGCGCCGAGCCCGCGAGAGCCGGTGTGGACGAGCACCGCGAGCCGGCCGCGCACGAGCCCGAGCGCGCGCGCGCGCTCCGGATCGATCAGCCGATCGATCCGCACGATCTCGGCGAAGTGGTTCCCACCGCCGACCGAGCCGAGCGCCCGCGCGAGGTGCTCCTCGTCGGGGCACGCGCCGCTCGGCCGCGCCTCGCGCGCCTCGAGCGC
>CAIXWQ010000543.1 GCA_903923175.1 uncultured delta proteobacterium
CCCGCCGCTCGCCGCCGTCGGCGTGGCCGCCGCCGCCTTCGCGCTGGCCCACGCGCGGCCGGTCTACGGCGCGCGGATCGTGGCCGGCCCCCGCCCCGAATCGGGCGCGCCGTTGACCGCGCGCGCCGTCGTGGTGCGTCACGACGCCGGCGGCCTCGGCCGCATCGCGCAGCTCGAGGTCCGCGTCCGTGGCAACGACGTTCGCGGGCAGGCGTCCGTCACGGATGAAGAGGGGGTGAGCGAGCTGCGCCTCGAAGCTCCGCTCCCCCCCTCGTTCGACGTCGAGGGCAAGCTCGGCGACGCCTGGATCGCCCTCGCGCACGTCGAGCTCTCGTCGCTTCCGCCCTACGACCCGCGGCTCGGGATGGTCGACGAGCGCCGCTCCTCGGGGCGCTCGTCGGGCGCGCTCGTGGTGGCCGTCGCGCCCGAGCGCACCGCCCTCGTGCCGCAGGTCCCCGGCGCCGCGTGGGTGCGCGTGCAGCGGCGCGACGCGCACGGGGTGTCGCCGGTCGAGTCGGCGCACCTCACGATCGTCGGCGACGCGGGCGTCAGCGAGGCCCAGGCCTCCGCGATCACCGACGCGAGCGGGCTCGCGCGCGTGCGGCTCACCCCCGGCGCGCCGCCCGTCATGCTCACCGTGAAGGCCGACAAGGACGGCCTCGAAGGCGCCTGGGAAGGCACGCTCGGCGCCGTGTACGCGACGCCGTATCCCGCCGGTGACGGCGCGCTGAGCACCGGGCTCGCCGGCATCGACGTCGTCGCGCCCGCGTCGGTCCGCCGGGCGTACTGGGATCTCTGGCGCGGCGGCATGCGCGTCGGCGGCGGCGCCATCACGTTCGACGCGAACCACGAGGGGGTCGTGCCGCTCGCGCGCGACGCCGCCGGCGCCTACGACCTCGAGCTCTCGTCCTCCGCCGATCCGCAGTCGAGCGAGGATCTCTCGCACGCCATCGCCTGGCCGCTGGTCGTCGCCAAGGACCCGGTCGAAGGGCTCTCCGCCTTGCTCTACGACCCGCGCTTCGATCGCGAGCTGCCGCCGCCCACCGGCTCGCTCGGGCCCTGGCGCGCCGCGCTCCCCGCGACGATCGCCTTCGCGCGCGCCGCGATCCCGCGTCGCGACGTGGTCGCCTCCGGGCTCGACGCGGCCTTCGCCCGAGAGCAGGCGCGCGGCGGGCGCGTGCGCCGCTGGGCCACCGTCGCGATCTTCGCGGCGGCGCTGATCGAGATCGCGATCGTGCTGCAGCTCGGGCTCTTCTCGAGGAGCGCGCACGCCGACGCCGAGATCGACGCGCTGCTCCGCGATCAGGGCGAGATCGGCGACGCGCTCGAGCCCGAGGAGCGCGCCGCGCCCCACCCCAAGCAGCTCGCCTCGATGGTGATCGGCGCGCTCGGGATCGTCGCGCTGATCTTCGCCGCCCTGGCGATCATGGCGGCCGGGCTGCGCTAGCGCCGCGGGCACGGCGCGCAGCGCCACGCGACTACGGGCAGTGGAGCGACGTCGCGTCCAGCGGCGCCACGAACGAGCCGTCGGCGGCCGGGCGCGCGAGGATGCAGGTCTCGTCGACCTCCTGCGCGAGCGGCGCCGTGACGCTGCCGATGAAGTGCCCGCAGAGCGTGTTCGGCGAGGTCACCGTGTAGTTGTAGACGCCGTTCTCCACCGTCAGATCCTGGCCGAAGATGTTCGCTTCCTTGGGCGTGACGAAGGTCGGCAGGTGCGCCGAGAACGAGCCGCTCGCCGAGACCGGCGTCGAGGCGATCGGCACCACCAACCCGGCCGTCTGCGACACGTTGGTCGGCGGGGCGTTGTTCGTCCCGAGCCTCAGCCCGATGCGATCGCCGCTCACCGTGACCGAGCCGTCGGCGGCCTGCGTGAAGGTCAGGTGATACGCGTCGTAGATCGCCGCGGTGATGTCGCCCATGTAGCTCTTGTCGAGGCACACGCCCCAGAACTGGCCCGAGTAGCTCGCGACACCCGCCTCGTCGAACACGCTTCCGTCGCGCGCGACCTCGGGCGCGGCGTCGGCGACGCCGGTGTCGGCCGTCGCGGAGTCGGCCAGCGCGCCGACGCGGTCGCGGAAGTCGTCGTAGTCTTTCGACGGGTTCGCGCAGCCGACCGGGACGATCGCGGCGACGCACGCCGCGATTTTCAGGTATGAGGAGCACATGCTGAAGGCACCCTATCGCACGTCGCGGGTGCGAACCACCCGAGCGCTCGCCACCCTGGCCGCCCTCGGGTGCGCCTCGTCCTTGTTCGGCGTCACTTCGCCGGCCGAGGCGAGCGGCTTCCTGTTCACGAATTTCGGCGGTGCCGACGGCCAGCCGGCCATCGGTTCGCCCCATTCGGTCTTCTACAACCCGGCCGCGATCGGCGACGCGCCCGGGACTCAGCTCGTCCTCGACGGCAACCTCGTCTACCGCTTCGCCCGGTACGAGCGCCCCGCGAGCGCTCTGCAGCCCGGTGCGGACACGAAGTACAAAGCCGACCCCGCGCTCTATTCGAAGTACGTCGACGCCAACACCGGCACCGCGACCTCCTCGGGCGTGCAAGGTGCTCCGTACGTCGGCGCCACCACCGACTTCGGCGGCAAGCTCCCGATCTTCGCCGGCATCGCCAGCTACATCCCCGAAGGGTGCATGGCGCAGTTCGGCAAGGTCGATCGCTTCCGCAACGATCCCGCCGCCACCGGCGCCTACGACGGCGTGCAGCGCTGGGCGCTAGTCTCG
>CAIXWQ010000544.1 GCA_903923175.1 uncultured delta proteobacterium
AGACCGATCCGGCCAATTGCGGGATGTGCGGTCACTCGTGCGGCACCGGCGGCACCTGCACGGGCGGCGTCTGCAGCTGCACGTCGCCGGCGCTCACCTGCGGTGGCACTTGCGTCAACCCGACCAACGACGCGAACAACTGCGGTGCTTGCGGGACGAAGTGCGCGACGCTCGCGACGTGCAAGACGAGCGCGTGCGCCTGCGCGAACCTCCCCGGGTCGACGACGGCGGAGCCGGTCTGCACCAACGAGTGCACCGACACGCTCGACGATCCGCTGAACTGCGGCGCCTGCACGGCCGTCGGCGGCTCCAAGGCCGTCGCGGCTTCGCAGTACTGCGCGGGCAACGGCACGGCGCAGTGCCGTCCGGGCCTCGCCAAGGACGCGACGGGCAACTGCACGATCGACCTCCTCGCGGATCCGAACAACTGCGGCGCGGTCGGCACCAAGTGCGGCGCGACGCAGCGCTGCCAGAACGGCGCGTGCGGGGCGATTCCTGGCGGCGGCGGCTGCGGCTTCGGTGGCCTCACGCAGTGCATGGTGGGCACGACCACCGAGTGCGTGAACCTCCGGACCGATCCGCTCCACTGCGGCAGCTGCGCGACGGCCCTGAAGAACAACCAGGTCTGCACGCAGAACGGCCCGGCGACGTACACCGTCGCGAACGGCTGCACGCTCGGCAACCCGAACTGCGCGGCGTGCGACGCTTCGTTCGGCGCCGGCAACTACCGCGTCTGCGCGCCGATGGGCGCGATGAAGCAGCCGATGTGCGTCCAGGGCTTCCGCTGCCCCGGCTGACGCTCGGCTGATCGACTCGGTGTCGAGGGCCCTTCCCCGAGCGGGGGAGGGCCTTCGTCTTTTTGTCGTGGCCGCGCCGGACGCCCCCTCCTGGCCCCTCGGCGCGCGAGGGGGGCGCGATCGCGAACCGGTGCGAGATCCGGCGACGGCGTAGGCAAGTACCAGGCGGTCGCCGGTTTCTGTCTGCTCTCGGCCCCCCTGGGGTACAGACCCCCCATGCGCCCGTGCGTGCTCGCGGTTCCGCGGCGACCGGCGCTCGGGAGGTTCTTCATGGACAGACGTGCGGTCGCTTACTTGCTCGGTGCGTGCCTGGTCACTGCCGCGCCGCTGATGGGGTGTGGGAGCTCGAACAACGCTCCGTTCACGGACACGGACGCGGCCGGCGACGACGGCTCGGTGGTCGATAGCGCGCCCGCCGAGGCGGGCAGCGACGCCGTGACGCCGGGCGATTCGGTCGCCGAGACGGCGCCGACCTGCTCCACGTCGCAGATCGCCTGCAACGGCGCGTGCCTCGAGGCCGCGAGCCTCGCGACCGACGCGGCCAACTGCGGCGCGTGCGGCCACTCGTGCGGCACCGGCAGCTGCGTCGGCGGCGCTTGTACCTGCGCGGCCACCGACGTGAAGTGTCCCTCGCCGGGCGGCGGCGTCACCTGCTCGCCCAGCCTCCAGACCGATACGAACAACTGCGGCACCTGCGGTCACGCGTGCCCGACCGGGTCCACCTGCACCGCCGGCGTCTGCGCGTGCGCGACCGGGCAGGTCAACTGCGGCACCGTGTGCGCCGACCTCTCGAGCAACCCGGCCGCCTGCGGGAGCTGCAACCGGAAGTGCGCCGGGGGCCAGACCTGCGTGAGCGGCACCTGCTCCGCGTGCCCGACCTCGGCCTCGACGATCTGCGGCGCGGGCGGTGGCAACGGCGGCACCTGCGTCGACACCATGACCGATCCGGCCAACTGCGGCGCCTGCGGGCGCAGCTGCGGCGGCGGCACGTGCACCGCGGGGACCTGCGCGTGCCCGACGGGGCAGATCTACTGCGCGGGCTCGGGCAAGTGCGTCGATCCGACGAGCGACGCCGCGAACTGCGGTGGGTGTGGCCGGTCGTGCGGCACCGGTAGCTGCCTCTCCGGCGTGTGCACCTGCGCGGCGCCGAACACGCAGTGCGCGGCCGGCGGCGGCGCGAACACCTGCACCAACACCCAGACCGACGTCCGCAACTGCGGCGCGTGCGGGACGCGCTGCGGCACCGGCGAGAGCTGCACGGCCGGCAAGTGCTCGTGCACCGGCGGCGGCACGGCGTGCACGATCGGCGGCATGGGCGGCACGACCACCGCCTGCGTGAACGAGGTCGTCGATCCGCTCCACTGCGGCGCCTGCGCCACCGCGTGCTCCGGGACGCAGTACTGCTCCGGCGGATCGTGTCTGTGCCGCCCGGGCGAGGCCGTCTGCGCGGGCTCGACGGGCTGCGTCGGGCTCAACACCACCACCAACTGCGGCGCCTGCGGCGTCGCCTGCGCGATGGGGCAGGTCTGCAACGCCGGCAAGTGCCAGGCCGGCACCGGCGGCGGCACCGGCGGCTGCGGCATGGGGCTGCGCGCCTGCAATGGCGCGTGCGTCAACACCGCGACCGATCCGAACAACTGCGGCGGCTGCGCCAATCGCCTCGCGGCCAACGAGCTCTGCATCAACGGCCAGCCGCGCGCGTACGCGCCGGCGGTCGGCTGCACGACCTGCCCCTGCGCGGCCTGCGCCGGTGGTGGCGGCGGCGGCGGCTTCGGCGCGTGCTGCACGAACGTGTTCCCCGGCGTGACCACGCCGATGTGCGTCGAGGGCGGCAACTGCCCGTAGCCGCAGCGAGCCGAGCTCCAGGCGGGTCGGCGTAGGACGCCGCGCCGGCCCTGGAAGAGGCGATGCGACGACGCGCCCTCGTGCGACCTGCACGGGGGCGCGGCGCTTTTTGGCGTCCGGTCGCGATGCGTGTACGCGCATGCGCCAGATGGCCTCGCTCGAGTACTTCGTGGTCGCCGAGTCGATGTCGGTCGATCAGCAGACCAACCAGGTCAGCGTCTTCAACATCCTCGAGGAGGTGCGCACCTCGAACCTCCCGGTCGTGCTGCCGCAGGTGGTGTGCGTCTGCACGCTGAACCTGGGCGCCAACGACATGGGGATGGAGCACCACGCCGTGCTGCGCGTGCGCACGCCCAGCGGGGAGCCGCGCGAGTTCGCCGCGCGCTTCAAGGCGTCGCACCGGCGTCAGCGCGTGTTCACGCGGCTGCTCGGCCTGCCGCTCGAGACGATCGGCGAGCTGGTGTTCGAGATCATGGTCGACGGGCGGCAGCTCGCGACGCACACGGTCTTCGTCGAGCTCGCGACGCCGCACTCGTCCCCCTCGTCGCGACCGGTCGCCATCGGCCAGGCCTGAGCCTCCAGCTCGGGGGTCTCGCTCAGGCGTGTCGCGCGGCCGCGAACGCCTCCGCGTGGAACGAGAGCGCCGCCGGCAGGCGCGCCTCCCAGTACGCCCAGTCGTGCGTGCCCGCGTGCTCTTCGTAGCGGTGCGCGACGCCGAGCCGATCGAAGAGCGCGTGCACGCGCCGGCTGTCGGCGAGGAGGCGATCGTCGACGCCGCAGTCGAGCGCGATCGGAGGGAGCGGCGTGCCGTCGGCCTGCGCGCGAGCCACGGCGCGCGCCGCCACGACCTCGAGGTCGAGCTCGTCGAGGTCGCAGCCGGTGGCCCACGGCTGCGCCGGGAGCTCCGCGCGCGTGGGCGCCCGCGTCGAGTGCGCGACCACCGAGCCGAACCGCGCCGGGTGGCGCAGCGCGAGCCGCAGCGCGCCGTAGCCGCCCATCGAGAGCCCGCCGATCCCCGCGCGCAGCTCCGAGAGCGGCGCGATCGGGAAGGTGTGCCGCAGCAGCGGGTCGAGGTCGTCGAGGAGGTAGCTCTCGTAGCGCATCAACGGGTGCACGTCGGCCCAGTAGCTGATGGCGCCGTCGGGAAGCGCGACGGCGAGCGGGTGGCCGCGCTGCGCGAGCTGGTAGAGCTGCGCCGGCAGCGTCGAGCGCTCGAGCCACGCGCGGTGATCGTCGGAGCGGCCGTGCAGCAGGTAGAGCAGCGGCCACGTCCGCGGCCGCGCGCCGCGCGCGAGCTCGGGGAGCAGGACGGTGCAGGTCACGCGGCGCCCGAGCGCCTCGCTCGCGTGGTGCACGGTCGCGATCGTCGTCATGGCGGTAGGGTACGAAATCTCGCCGAAATCCGCCCGCAATCGCGCGGAAATCGTCCGAACACCCGGACGTAACGCGGCGCGTTCAGCGTGTCTTCTCAGGAGGCACGATGACCGATCCGACGATCCACGAAGTGGCCACGCAGCTCGGCGACACGCAGACCGCCGTCAACATCGCCTGGACGCTCCTCGGCGGCTTCCTCGTGATGTTCATGCAGGCGGGCTTCGCGCTCGTCGAGACCGGGCTCACGCGCGCCAAGAACGTCGCCCACACGATGGGCATGAACATCCTGGTGTACGGCATCGGGATCCTCGGCTTCTGGTCGATCGGCTTCGCGCTGCAGATGGGCGGCATGGGAGCGATGTCGACGTTCGGCAACGACGCGACGCTCTCCAACGAGTTCGTGGTGCACCTCGCCGGCAAGGAGCTCGGGCTGTTCGGCACCAAGGGGTTCTTCCTCTCGGGGCAGAGCTTCACGGCCGCCGTCGCCGCGATGTTCCTCTTCCAGATGGTGTTCATGGACACCACCGCGACCATCCCCACCGGGGCGCTCGCCGAGCGCTGGAAGTTCCTCGCGTTCGCGCTCTTCAGCGTCGCCGTCTCGACGCTCATCTACCCGATCTACGCGAACTGGACCTGGGGCGGCGGCTGGCTGTCGACGCTCGGCAAGAACTACGGCCTCGGTCACGGCCACGTGGACTTCGCCGGCAGCTCGGTCGTGCACCTGACCGGCGGCGTGATGGCGTTCGTCGGCGCGAAGTTCCTCGGCCCGCGCCTCGGCAAGTTCGGCAAGGACGGCTCGGTGAAGGCCATCCCCGGGCACAACCTGCCGATGGTGGTGCTCGGCACGCTGATCCTCGCGTTCGGCTGGTTCGGCTTCAACGCGGGCTCGACGCTCGCGGGGACCGACGTGCGCATCGCCGTGATCGCGACCAACACGATGCTCGCCTCGGCCTCGGGCATGGTGGTGTCGGCCATCTACGTGTGGCTCCGCTGGGGCAAGCCCGACGTCACGATGATCTGCAACGGCATGCTCGCCGGGCTCGTCGCGGTCACGGCGCCGTGTGCCTTCGTGAGCGCGCCCGCCGCCGTGCTGATCGGTGCGATCGCCGGCGTGCTGGTGGTGCTCGCGACGGTGTTCGTGGAGCACAAGCTCAAGATCGACGATCCGGTCGGCGCGATCGCGGTGCACGGCGTGAACGGCGCGTGGGGGATCCTCGCGGTCGGCATCTTCGCCAACGGCACCTACGGCGACGGGCTCAACGGCGTCGCGGGCGGCGTGCGCGGCGTGCTCCACGGCGACAAGGGGCAGCTCTTCGCGTCGCTCATCGGCATCGCGGTGAACGTGCTCTGGGTCGCGCCGACGGCGCTCGCCGCGCTCTTCGTGATCGAGAAGACGGTGGGCAACCGCGTGAGCGCGGAGGACGAGATCGCCGGCCTCGACGTCCCGGAGATGGGCGTGAGCGGCTACGGCGACGTGGGCGGAGCCGAGATCCCCGAGAGCGATCCGGCGCCGAAGCGGGCGGTCTCCCTCGAGCCGGCGGGCGATACGGCCTAGCGGCATCTTGCCCTGGAGTGGATTGACGACGGCGCCGAAGTGGCGCCGTCTGCCATTTCGGGACTGCCCTCGGAGGCCTCATGGCTCGCTCACGATCGATCTCGCTCGGCCTCGCCACGGTGCTCTCATGCTGCGTGTGCTTCGCGGCGGCCCGCGCCGAGGAGTCGGCTCCGGTGCCGACCTCGACTCCGGCTGCGGCGTCGTCCTCCGCAGCGGCTCCGGCCTCGCCCGCGGCCTCCGCTCCGGCCGCGGCTCCGACTCCGACTCCGGCTCCCGCTCCGGTTGCGGTTTCGGCCGCGGCCCCGGCTCCGGCCCCCGCTCCTGCCGAGCCACCCGCGGCGAAGTGGTACGACGCCATCAAGCTCGCGGGCTTCGTCGACGCCTACGCCTCGGTCAACGCGAACTTCCCGAAGCCCGGCGTCAACTCGTTCCGGGCCTTCGACGGCAACACCGGGTTCGCGCTCCACTGGGCGGGCATCGACGCCTCGATCGACGAGGGCCCGGTGGGCGCGACCATCGGCCTGCGCTTCGGCCCCTCCGCGCCCATCTACGCCGGCGCCGACGCCAACGTCGGCCTCACCTACGTGAAGCAGGCCTACGGCACGTGGAAGCCGCTCGCGAAGCTCACGATCGACTTCGGCAAGTTCGATCAGCCGTTCGGCTCCGAGGTCGCCGACTCGCAGCTCAACGTCAACTACACGCGCAGCGCCCTCTACTGGTACGCGCAGCCGCTCTTCTTCACCGGGCTGCGCGTGGACTACGCGCTCAGCGACGTGGTCGACGTGAAGGTGTTCGGCGTGAACGGCTGGAACGTCACCGTCGACAACAACACCGGCAAGTCGGTCGGCGCGCAGGTGACGATCAAGCCGAACGACAAGCTGCTCGCGGCGTTCGGCTGGCTCGGCGGGCCCGAGCAGGCGGACTCGATCCGCTGCGGCGCGGGCACCGAGTTCAACGCGACGACGGCCATGTGCTACGCGGCGGTGGGCGGGGCGGGCGGCTCCTTCACCATCGACGGCGCCAACGGACGCTGGCGCCACCTCGCCGACTTCATCCTCGACGTGACCGCGGTCCCGAAGCTGCGCTTCCTGTTCAACGCCGACTTCGGGACCGAGAAGCTCCTCGACGGGCGCGAGAACTTCTACGGCGCGAACCTCGTCGTCGGCTACGCGTTCTCGGACGTCTGGTCGGCCGCGCTGCGCGGCGATGTCTTCCACGACGAGAAGGGGGCGATGACGCTCACTCCCGCCAAGACGACCATCGTCGATGGCACGCTCACGCTCGGCGCGTCGCCCACCAAGAACCTGCTCCTCAAGCTCGATCTGCGCGTCGATCACGTCGCGCTCGAAGGGCAGTCGTTCGAAATGCCTGGGAGCAGCGTGACGACCAAGTGGCAGCCCACGGCCACGCTCGGCGTGGTCGCGACCACGAACTGAACGAGACCTGCGCGCGTGGCCGATCGGCAGAAG
>CAIXWQ010000545.1 GCA_903923175.1 uncultured delta proteobacterium
GATCGTGATCGGCACCGGGTTCGACGCGACGCCCGCCTCGACGAGCCCGACGTAGGCGCTCGGCGGCAGAGCCCGAGCGGCCCGGCGGGCGCCGGGAATGATCCGAGCGGCTGGCGTGTCGTGGCATCGGAGGTCCGCGTGCCCGACTCCGCGCGACGTGCCCGCGTGCTCTCGCTGACCCTCCTCGCGGCGGGGTCCGCGGCGTCGACGGCGTCGAGCCTCGGGTGCACCCGCGTCGACGTCCACGTGTACGAGGCGCGCTCGGGCGCGGCCGGCGGCGGCCACGCGCGCGACGACGCCGACGAGCCCTCGCGCGGCCCCGCGATCGCCGATCCGCTCGACGCCGTCGTGCGCGTCGCCTCGGTCGGGGGCGAGTGCACCGGCACGCTCGTGGCGCCGCGCGTGGTGCTCACCTCGCGCGTCTGCCACCAGCGCATCACCTCGCTCGTCGATCCGGAGTCGCGCGATCGCCTCTACGCAGGCCTCGGCGGCGGCGTCGTGTCGTATCGGTCGTCGCGCGTGGTGGCGGAGGTCGGCTCGCCCTGCCAGCCGCTGGTGGCGCTGGTGCTCGCCGACTCGCTGACCGCGCCGCCGGTGCGTCTGCGCCTCGGGGCCAGCGTCGCGCTCGGCGAGCCGGTGCGCGTGGTCGGCTTCGGCGTCTGCGGCCCACGCCCCGCGAGCATGCGCGCGGTAGGCTTCGCCGGCCGCGTGACGGGCGGCGCGCCGACGACCTTCGAGCTCGACACCACCCGCTGCAAGGGCGACGCGGGGGCGCCGATCGTCTCCGACTGGACAGGCGAGATCGTGGGCGTGGTGATCGACGACGATCCGGTGAACCACGACGCCGCGCGCCTCGACGTCGCCACCGACCTGCTCGCGCGCGCCTGGCTCGAGAGCCACGGCGCGCGCTTCGCGAAGCCGATGCGCTGCGAGTGACGCGCGCATGCCCCGACCGGGTAGCGACGCCGACGCGCGCCGGCGCTCGCTCGCTTCGCGGCCGCGCGGGCGTACGCTTGCCGACATGGCGAGCGCACGAGAGCGCGCGAAGCGCAGGTCGAACCTCTTCGTCGCGGCGAGGTCGAAGGCCGCCGGGCTCTGGATGATCGCCGGCGGCGCGGTCGCGGCCCTGGTGGCCGCGTGCAACGGCACGCAGGCCCCCGAAGCGAAGCCGGTGCCGCCCGCCGAGAAGCCTACGAGCAGCGCGACCAGCGCGACCGCCGCGACCAGCGCGACCAGCGCGACCACCGCGAAGCCCGGCGATCCCGGCCCCGCCGACAACGCGAGCGCGCCGGTCACGCCGCCGAGCGCCAGCACCACCGCCAAGCCTCCGACGCCGCCGCCGATCGTGACCAAGTACGGCGGGCCCCCGATCGCGCTGCCGAAGTACGGCGGGCCGCCCGTGCGCCCGACGGCGGTGCCCAAGTACGGCGGGCCGCCGGACGAGTACTGAGCGGGCGCCGCGATGAGCACCGACGAGCCCGCCGGCGCGCTGAGGCTGCGTGACTTCCCGAAGCTCGTGCAGCTCCGCCGCGAGGCCAAGGAGCGCGAGCGGCTGCTGCGCGAGCCCGACCTGACCTACCTGTTCTGGGAGAGCACGCTGCGCTGCAACCTGCGCTGCGCGCACTGCGGCTCGAGCTGCGAGGCCCGGTCGCCGCTGCGCGAGCTCGACACCAAGGAGATCCTCGCGACGCTCGACACCATCGCCGAGGATTTCGACACCTCGCGCATGTTCGTCTCCATCACCGGCGGCGAGCCGCTGATGCGCAAGGATCTCTTCGAGGTCGTCGCGCACATGACGCGCCTCGGAATGCGCTCCTGCATCGTGACCAACGGCGTGCTCCTCGACGCGCGCAACGCCGCGCGGCTGTACGACGCGGGGATGCGCACCGTGACGGTGAGCATCGACGGCCTCGAGGGGACGCACGAGGCGGTGCGCGGCAAGGGCTCGTATCGCGCTGCGCTCGCCGCGCTGGGGCACGCGCGCGCGGCGGGGCTCACGACGATCGAGGCGGTCACCTGCGTGCGGCCCGCGAACCTCGGCGAGCTGCCGGAGATCGAGCGCGCGGTGCGCGACGCCGGCGCGGAGCTGTGGCGCGTGATCACCATCGATCGCATGGGGCGCGGCGGGCTCGGCGGCCAGGAGTCGTCGGACCTGTGGCTCGCCCCGCCGCAGATCCGGACGCTCTTCGACTTCGTCGAGACGCGGCGCGCGGAGCTCGAGCGCGAACGCTCGCCGCTCGACGTCCGCTTCTCGTGCGGCGGCTTCCTCGGCGTGCGTCGCGAGCGCACGGTGCGCCCGGAGTCGGGGCAGTGCTTCGCGGGCTCGGCGATCGCGTCGATCCTGTGCGACGGCCAGGTCGGCGCCTGCCCGTCGATCCCGCGCGAATGGGCGGCGCAGGGCTCGGTGCGCGAGCAGCGCTTCTCGACGATCTGGCGCGAGCGCTTCGAGACGTACCGCGACCTCGAGTGGCGCAAGAGCGGCCCGTGCGAGGGGTGCTCGTGGTTCGACACCTGCCTCGGCGGCGGCCTGCACGAGCGGCTGGTGCAGCCGGAGGAGTTCTGCTGGCTGGATCGGCAAGGGGGCTGAGGCCGCGGACGTGGAGCGCGCCGGGGCTGCGGAAGGAGCGTCGCCGACGCGAGCCCGGTTCGCGGTGCAGCCGACACGACCGCGATGGCGCGACCCCGGGCAGAGCAACCCCGGTTGAAACCTCATCATTCGTCAAATTCGGGCCGGCCACCTTCCTTCTCTCGGTCGCGAGCTTCGAAGGCGGCCTCGACGATCATCAGGTGATCTAGGCCGAGGCGAAGCGTCTTCCATCCGGGCCGACCGTTCTTGGCGATGTGGC
>CAIXWQ010000546.1 GCA_903923175.1 uncultured delta proteobacterium
GCGAGGCGCTCACGCACGCGCTCTCGCAGGCGATCATGAAGCGCGGGCTGCCGCGCGCGCTGATGGACGATCGGGGCGGCGCGATGCTCGCCGGCGAGACGGCGCTCGGGCTCGCCCGGCTCGGCATCGTGCAGGAGCTGACGCTGCCGAGATCGCCCGAGCAGAATGGCAAACAGGAATCGTGGTGGGGGAACGTCGAGGGGCGCTTGCTCGCGATGCTCCCGGACAAGAGCGCCCCCGCGCCGCTGACGCTCGAGCTGCTTAACCGCGCCACCCAGGCGTGGGTCGAGCTCGAGTACAACCGCCGCGTCCACAGCGAGACCAAGCAAACTCCGCTCGACCGCTTTCTCGAAGGCCCCTCGGTGATGCGCCCCTCGCCGAGCGTCGAGAAGCTCCGGCGCGCCTTCCAGATCGAGGAGAAGCGTCGGCATCGAAAGAGCGACGGGACGATCAGCGTCGAGGGGCGCCGCTACGAGGTGCCGTCGCGCTACCGCACGCTCGAGGAGATCACGGTGCGCTTCGCACGCTGGGACCTCTCGGCGCTCGACATGATCGACGCGCGCACCGGCACAGTGCTCTGCGTGCTGCACCCCCTCGATCGCACGCGCAACGCCGACGGCCTGCGCCGCGTGATCGGGCCCGTCGCGAACGCCGAGGAGGCGAAGCCAAGGGGCGTCGCGCCGCTGCTCGCCAAGCTGATGGCCGACTACGCGGCCACCGGCCTGCCGCCCGCCTACCTGCCGCTCGACGAGCACCCCGCGCAGCTCGCCGAAGACGTGGAGAGTCCGTGATGCCCAACCCTCTCTTGGTCACGTATGGCCTCAAATTCAACCCATTCCTCAACGACCTGCCGGACGAGGCGCTGTACGTGCCGCCCGCCATCGACAGCTTCTGCCGGCGCGTCGAGCTTTCGCTCGGCGACGGCGGCTTCGTGCTCGTCGACGGCGCCCCCGGCACCGGCAAGTCCAAGGCGCTGCGCATCCTCGCCCAGAAGCTCCGTGCGCACCGAGACGTCGTCGTTGGTGCCATCGATCACCCGCAGAGCCGCGTGAACGACTTCTACCGCGAGTTGGCCGACCTCTTCGGCGTCCCGCTGCTCGCGCACAACCGCTGGGGCGGCTTCAAGGCCTTGAGGACGTGCTGGAGCACGCACATCGCGACGACGCTCGCGAGGCCCGTGCTGATCATCGACGAGGCGCAGCAGATGCTCGACAACGTCTTCAGCGAGCTGCGCCTGCTCGCCAGCAAGGACTTCGATTCGCGCTCGCTCCTCTGCGTCGTCTTCGCCGGAGACGGCCGCCTCACCGAGCGCTTCCGGCACCCCGAGTTGTTGCCGCTCGGCAGCCGAATCCGGCGCCGTCTCGTGCTCGAGTACGCCGCGCGCGACGAGCTGCTCGCCTGTCTCGACCACGTCCTCGAGACCGCCGGCAACGCGGCCCTCATGACGCCCGAGCTCAAGGCCACGCTCGTCGATCATGCTGCCGGCAACTACCGAGTCCTGATGAACCTCGGCTACGACCTGCTCACCGCCGCCGCCGAGCGACAGCTGCCGCGCCTCGACGAGAAGCTCTTCCTCGAGGTCTTCGCGCCGCCGAACAAGAAGCCGCCCGCCGCAGGCAGGAAGCGATGACCCCCTCCGTCCACCAGCTGCGCCTCGCCCCCGAGCTCGCCGTGCTGCACGCCCTCGACGCCGCGCTCGCCGGCGCCGCCCGCGCGCTGCGCGCCGAACATCCGCTGCTCGGCAACGACTTCCTGCCTGACGGACGCCGACTGCCCGTCCTGCGCGCCGGCGAGATCGTCTACCACCGCCTACGCGAGCTGCGCGCCGCGCTCCGGCGCTACCGCGCCGCCGTCACGGAGCTGCACTACGACCTCGGGGCCGACGGCGACGACATCCCCTTCTGACGCCACGCGTCTCGCGAAAATCTCGCTCATGCATCGACGGCCGGGCACGAACGCCCGGCCGTCGGCGCTTGCGTGGGCGAGCTTGTGCGCGAGGCGGGGCGGCTATCGGGATGGGTGCCGCTGCGGCTATCGGAAAACGCGCACGCTCTCACTGAGACAGGCTGAGCTCGGTGAGCTGCGCGAGGGGCGCGAGCCACGCCAGCGAGGTGCCTGGAAGGGACGCCTGCACCGAGAGGCTCCGCAGCTTCGTCAGGCTGGAGAGCGGCGCCAGCTCGCGGGCTTCGTGGAGGCAGTCACCGATCTTCGCGAAGGTCAGCTTCGTGAGGTTGGAGAGCGCCGCGAGCGGGCGAAGATCGTTCAGTCGCTCGAAGCCGGAGAGGCGCAGCGACGCGAGGTTCGTAAGCGACGCGAGCGGCCCCACGTCGGTGACCTGGGTGAAGTTGCGCAGCTCAAGGTGACGCAGCCCCACGAGCCCGCGCAGGAACTCGAGGTCGACGAGACCGGGCCTGCCGAAGAGCCTCAGGGCGACGAGGCTCCCGCGATCGGCGGAGAGCAGCTCGCCGAGCCGTTCGACCATCGAGACCCTCGCGAGCCGCAGCCCTTCGGGCCAGTCGCTCGGCGAGGCCCAGCGCGCGAAGAGCTTCGCGTACACGGCGTCGCCCGAAGCGAGCTCGAGCTGCCCCCGTGGGTCGACGCGGCAGTGCAGCGGGCCAACCGGCTGGAGCTCGTCGAGGGCGACCTCGAGGGCGCCGGGGTGATCGGGGTGCCCCTCGCGGAGGAGCAGGAGCGCCGTCGTGTCGGGAGGGAGCGGGTGCGCGATCGGCTCTGCGCCTCGGAGATCGAGGACGTCGACGAGATCGCGGTTCGCACGTCGGGCGCGGATGGTGACGGCGTGGTGGGCCTTCAGGGCCGGCAGGGCTGCGCGCTGCGCGGCCAGGTCGAACGTCGGCGGGGTCGTCATGATAGGGGCCTCCGACGGAGGAGACGCCGCAGCGGCGATGGGCCTGACAGGCGCCCTCATCGACCGCGCATTCGACCAAGATCCGACGGCTTCTACGCCGCGTCGGGCCCTTCGTCCGGGCCGGCAATCGCGAGCTTGGCGACAACGATCGGCGTTAGCACGCTGGCGTCGACCGACGCGACGACGGCCGCGCGTGCCTTACGGTACTCCGACGCGGTCACGGGATCGCGATGCAACGCGCGGTTGCGGAGCTGCGCGAACGACTCGAGCCAGTCGCTGCGCTGTGCCGCGTGCTCGAGCTCGTGTCGCCCCGTCGTCCGCGCCCACCGCTCTAGCCTCTGCAGGATTCGATAGTCTCCGAGCGACCCGTTCCGAAACTGCCGGTCGCCAAAGGCCGCCGAAACGGCGGGCTCGTCGCCGTGTCGCTGCAAGACGGCGCCGAGCAGCCCGGCTATCAGCTCCACCTCCACCGCCTTGGCAAGGCCCACGATCGCCGCCGACACGTCGACGTCGGCGCGCGTTCGCTTCAGTACCTCGTCGATGACGCTCGACGATGCCAGGTACCGCTGCGACGCCGAGTCGAGGGACGACCAGAGCCCGTTCATCGTGACCGAGAGCGACTCCATGGCGTTTCGAACGAGCGGCTCGGCCAGCACGTCGTCATCGTCCGCAGCGAGCGTAGGTGCGGCGGGAAAGTCCGGGGGCGCTTGCACGGGCTCGACGACAATCGGGTAGTCGAACGCCCGAGACGAGAAGGCGTCGTAGGCGCGCTGCTCTCCACAAAGCGTCAGATCGCGCTGCAGAAACTCCAGCGTCGCGAGACGATCCCAGTGCAGCGCGCGAATGTCCCGCACGCGGAGCCAAATGGCGACGTTCTCGCGATCGCGGTAGTAGGCGGGGATCCTCCATCGGTCGGGAGCGGGCGGCCGCTCCCCGATGAGAACCTGATCGACGCGCAGGACGTGAATGGAGGAGAAGTCGGTCACGTAGACATGCAAATCCGCTCCGCGACGCGCGCAGTCCTCTGCGGCCTCGACGGCCGCTGGCCAACGCCGCGGGGCCTCTTCGGGGCCCGCGATGGCGAGCGCGGAGAGGCGCCCCCACCACACGTAGCGCTCGGGGCGGCGCGCGCGAAGAATCGCAACGTGCTCGGTGATGGTCTTGGGCGCGAGCGTCGGGTTCCAGACGACCAGCAA
>CAIXWQ010000547.1 GCA_903923175.1 uncultured delta proteobacterium
CCCGCGCGTCCGGGGTCTGCTCGGCGGTGCGCGCCGCGGCGGATCGCCACGGTGTGGCGCCCGCGCGCAGGTCGGACGTCGCGCGCGAGCCGAGGCGCCCCCGTGCGCGACCGCGACGGAGCAAGCGCAGAGCATCACGCTGACTCGGCCACTGACGCGCTCCCGCACTGGCCTCGAGGCGCCGTAGTCCACGCGCGCGCGCGCGGGCCGCCGGCCGACGCCCGCGCCGCGCCACGCACCGTTCTTGCTATCGACTCTCTTCATTCGGAGGCACGACATGTCCATTCTCGCTTGGATCGTTCTCGGGCTCATCGCGGGCTTCATCGCCAGCCGCATCGTCGACTCTTCCGGAAAGGGGAGCTTGCTCGACATCGTGCTCGGGATCGTCGGCGCGCTCGTCGGCGGCTTCCTCTTCCACCTCGTCGGCATGCGCGGCGCCAACGGCTTCAACCTGTGGAGCCTCTTCGTCGCGACCATCGGCGCCGTCGTCGTGCTCTCGCTCGGGCATGCCATCACGGGGAGACGCGCGAGCTAGCGACTGCCGAGAGGACCGTTCTTTGCCAGTCTACCGACGAGCGGTCGCGCGCTCGCCCAAGCCTTCGCGCGCCCCTCGGCCGGTCACGGTCCTCGCCCGCCAGTGAGCAGCGCAGCGGCGCGAGCCGCCCGGCTCACAGGTTCATCGACACGCCGATCTGCGGCACCACCGTGAAGAAGCGCCCGTACGCGCGCGCGCCGTCGCTCAGCTTCTTGCCGGGCACGCACGCCGAGGTCGGCGCGGTCGACACGCACTTGTCGCTGTCCGCCGGGTACGTCTCCGCGATCCCGAGGTTCGGTCCGTCGAGGAGGCTGAACGGCGCCGAGACCCCGACCCCGATGCGCACGGCCCCGAACGCGTACGCGAACATCACCTCGGGCACGGCGAAGAAGGCGGCCGCGCTGACCTTGGTCCCCGAGCCGGTGGTCGTCGTCGACGAGCTCGTGCTGTTCGCGGTCACGTTGCCGCTGATCGTGTCCTTGGTCGCGAGGAACGCGCCCATCACGCCGATCCGGGTCAGCAGCTCGATCCCGCCGCCGAGCCCGAACCGGTAGCCGATGCCGACGCCGACCGACGGCCCGCCGAGCTGCGCCTCGTCTTTCAGGTCGTACGTCGTCCCGGCGACCGGCTCGAGGTGTCGCGTGAGCGAGCGCGTGAGCATCAGGTAGCCCACGTCGAGGTAGATCTGCAGCGGCACGCCGAACTCGTAGGTGCCGCGGACGGCGGCGCGAAATCCGCTCGCCGCGCCGACGTCGCACGGAGACGCGCCCTTGCAGTACGAGGTCGAGTCGTTGCCGAAGCTCGAGGCGTAGGCGTACCCGCCGAACGCCTCGACGCCGAAGTGATCGACCGACTTCGCCACGCCCCACCGCGGGTGCGTCTTGTCCACGTCGAGCTTCACGACCAGCTCGGGGGCCGCGCTCTCGGTGACCACGAGCTTGGCCTTCTTCGTGACGTAGCCCTCCTCGCGGACCTCGACGGCGTACTCGCCCTTCGGCAGGCGGAGCTGGGCGCTCGCCTTGCCGACGACGACGCCGTCGAGCGCGATCTCCGCGGTCGCGGGGTCGGCGACGATGTGCTGCTCCGCGCCGAGCGGCTTGCCGTCGGCGCTCACCAGCGCCGTCTGCCCTTCGAGGATGACGAGCTTCTTCGGCGCCGTGCCGAGCTCGGGGCCGAGGACCCAGAACAGGTGCGTCCCGGGCTTGAGGTTCCCCTCCCAGGGGAGCGCGCCGACCGCGGCGCCGTCGACGAAGACCGTCGCGCCGACCAGCGAGCTCCCCTCGATCTTCATGCGCCCCGACTCGGACAGCGGCTTGAGGCGCGCGTCGACGACGGCGGTCTCGGACGGCTTGGTGACGACGGTCTGCTCGTGGGTGTCGAAGCCGTCCTTCAGGATGCGGACCTGGCGCGGACCGGGGAGCACGCGGATCGGGCCGCGCGGCAGCGTCCCGCGCATGCGCCCGTCGATGACGACGACGCCCTCGACGTTCGCGCGCACGTCGATGCTCGCGGTCTTCGCCTGCAGCAGCCGCATGACCTCGGCGATCTGCTGCTTCTCGGCGGCCTCGAGCTTCTCGCCGAACTTGGCGAGCAGGTCCTCGTAGAGCTCGAGCGCCTCGTCGAACCGGCCGAGCTCCTCCAGGCAGACGGCGGCGTTGCGCGTCGCGTTCACCGACGGAAAGAGCTTCAGGGACGAGAGATACCGCGCGAGGGCCGCGTCCCACTGCTTGGCCTTGCGCAGCTCGTTCCCCTCGAAGAAGAGCCGCTTGGCCTCGTCGACGCCCGGCGCCGCCGCGGTGGGGGGCGCCGCGCTCGACGCGCTCGGCGCGCTCGGCACGCTGGAGGCCACGCGCGCCGAGCCCGAGCCCGAGGCCGCAGCGGTCGCGACCG
>CAIXWQ010000548.1 GCA_903923175.1 uncultured delta proteobacterium
AGGATCTGAAACCCGACACCGAGACCCGAGAGATCCGTCGCTTCGCTCCGATCACGATGGCGCGTGCCAGGTGATCACGATGCCGCGAAACGGGTGATCATGATGGGCGTGACGCGCACGCGTACGAACACCGATCGTCGGTCGCGTACGCGATGCAGCCGTCGGGCGGGCCGGAGAGCCGCTCGAGCGCTGGTCGTCTTCGCCGATCGCGCCACTGGGATGACGAACGGCCGCGGCGGCGGGCGAATCGGCGTCGCTCGTCGTCGTGCAGGTCGACCGGTCGTAGCGGTCGAGCGCTACGCGCGCACACTCTGCTCGGACCGGCGACCGGCGACCGGCGACTGGCGACTGGCGACCGCGGCCTCGGTCGTCCGGTGGGAGCCTGCAGCCGCCCGATGCCCCGATCGGCAGTCCGTCCCGCTCGAGACGGAGGGGCGCTTCACTCTGTGGAATGGAGACGCGATCCTCGACACAGGCCGACTCCAGGCCGCGCCCTGCGCGATATGCTCGCATCCAATGGAGCTCACGGTCGCGGGGCATTCGCTCTTCGTCGAGACGCTCGGCCACGGCGGCGCGCTGGTGACGCTGCATGGCGGCCCCGGGGCTCGATCACACCTGGTTTCGCCCGGCGCTCGATCCGCTCGCGGGCAAGGCGAAGGTCGTCTTCTACGATCAGGCCGACTGCGGCCGCAGCGCGCGCGACGTGCCCCTCGAGGGGGGCTACGACACCTGGGTCGCCGAGCTCGAGGCGCTGCCCGGCGCGCTCGGCGTCGACCGCATGGTGCTGCTCGGGCACTCGGCGGGGAGCCAGCTCGCCCTGGCCTATGCGGCCCGCTACCCCGCCAACGTCGCGGGGCTCGTCCTCCTCGCCGCGTCGGCGAAGACGGACTTCTTTCCGCAGGCGATCGAGGCCGGCGCGCGGAAGCACGGCGCGGAGAGGATCCGGGAGTGGGTCGCCGCGGTCTCCGCGCCGGTGCGCGACGACGACGGCTACCGGGCGCTCTGGAAGCGAATCCTGCCGCTGTACTTCAAGCGCTTCGACCCGGCGGTGTGCGACGAGATCGACGCACGGGCGCGCTTCTCGGCCGCTGCGCTCAACTACGGAATGGGGGTCGCCGCGCCCGCCTTCGACGTCCGCGCGAAGCTCCCGTCGATCGCGGCGCCGACGCTGCTCGTCAACGGCGCGCACGACTGGCTCGCCCCCGAGACGTGCGCGCAGTCGCTGCTGGCTGGGCTCCCGCGCGCGCGGCTCGAGGTCTTCGACCAGAGCGCGCACTTCCCGTTCCTCGAGGAGCGCGAGCGCTTCGTGAAGGTGGTCGGCGAATTCCTCGACGGGCTCGAGTAGGCGTGGCGAAGGCCGGCTCCGAGCCGAAACTCGAGCGCAGGCTCCGCGAGCTGCAGGCAGAGCTCGGTGTGCTGCGCACGGCGGAGGGGGCGACGCTCGACACGCTGGCGCCGCGGCTGGCGGACGCTCTCGCGACGCCGACGGCCTGGGCCCACGGATTCGAGGAGCACGAGGGCCACATGCGGATCCCGAGCGCGTCCGAGGTTGGCCTGCCGGGGATCGTCCGTGCCTACAACGAGCTGCTCGCGGGCCAGCCGCTCGTCGGCTTCACGGGTAACCACCCGGTGCGCCCAGCCCCGTTCGACCGAAACCGCGTGCGCGGCAACGAGGAGATCTGGGCACGCGCAGGCGACCGACCGGTGATTGCGGGCGTGCACGTGCCTTACGGCCTGCACAGCCAGCGCACCGCGCGCGTCGTCGTATGCGAGGGCGCATCGTTTCTCGCCTACGTCGCGATCTGGCAACCAGAGCGGATCACGACAGCGCAG
Organism: uncultured delta proteobacterium; assembly: GCA_903923175.1. Lineage (GTDB taxonomy): Bacteria > Myxococcota_A > Polyangia > Polyangiales > JADJMO01 > CAIXWQ01. The sequence goes on from CAIXWQ010000548.1 coordinate 1,834, forward strand.
GTGGAGGGGTTTCACGCCGCGCCTCGCGCAGGCGTACGAGCTGGTGGCGCGCGGGCTCTCCAACCGCACCATCGCCGCCGAGATGTCGCTCTCGGAGGCGACCGTGGTGCAGTACGTGACCGCGCTGCTCGACAAGGCCGGCGTCGAGAGCGGCGCGGCGCTGATCGCGCAGCTGTTGTGGAGCGGGGAGCAGGTCCCGAGCGGTCCGTGGTCGCCGATTCGCGAGGCGGTTGCGCCTCTGGGCCTTCTCCTTCTCCCCTTCCCCCCGAGTGCGGGGGAAGGGGCCGGGCGAAGGGGGGTTCCGCTCGCCCGCCCGCCTTCTCCTCGAGGTCGGCCGGCGCGAGGTGGCGGAGCAGAAGGCGATCGGTCGTTGCGACGACGCTCACCGGCGCGAGGGTAGCCACTTCGGCTGGCTTGCCCGGCCTCGAGCTTGGTGTGACGCTTCGAGAGATGGCGACGCACCCGCGCACAGGAAGCTCGCTGATCCAGGCGACTCGAAGGGGGTTCGCGGCGCTGAGCCTGGCAGCCTGCGGGGCCGCTGCGGCATGCGGCACGTCGGCCTCGACGTTCGCCAACGTTCCGCCAGGGACCGGCACGCTCGCGTCCAAGAGCCCTTCCGGGACCCGCAGCTTCCAAGTGCGCGACGTACTCGTCTTCCGAAACGTGTTCGGCACCCAGATCTCGACCGAGGACCTCTACATCACGCTCACGGACGCGACGAACGCATGCGGGCTCTTCGAGCGAGAGCAGGACCTCGCGGGGGCGAGCTCGCTCCAACTCTACGTCACCAAGCAGGACGGCACGTACCCGCCGATTCCGGCGGGAACCTACGGCTACAGCACGCTGACGGACGATGGGCCGCCGATCCTCTTCGCCATCACGCGCCAGACCCTCGACGGCACCTGCCAGCCCATCTCGCCCGAGCACGGCGAGCAGGGGAGCATCACGCTCACGAGAATCGACGAGCAGGGCGCGGCGGGGACCTTCGACGTGTTCGTCGGAGGGGAAGAGCTGACCGGGACGTTCGACGGGAGCTACTGCCCACGGCCTTCGAGCTTCGCGACTCGAACGTGCGTCTCGGCCTCACCGGCGCAGTAGCTCGCGCGCGCCGGAAGCCGATCGTGGGTCGTCGCGGAGAGCCGCCCCGATGGGGGGTGGCGTTTCACGCGTCTCCGCCCCCCCGACGCGTGCGACGCGCCCGACGCCACCTCGCGCTCTACCAGATCCGCACCCGCGCCTCCGGCGCGAGATACAGCGCGTCGGTCGGCTTCACCTCGAACGCCGCATACCAGGCGTCCACGTTCCGCACGACGCCGTTGACGCGGTAGATGGCCGGCGAGTGCGGATCGGTCATCACCTGGTTTCGAAGCGCCTGGTCGCGGATGACGGTGCGCCACACCTGGGCCCAGCCGAGGAAGAAGCGCTGATCGCCGCTGAACCCGTCGAGCACCGGCGCGGGTTTCCCCGCGAGCGAGAGCTGGTAGGCGCGATAGGCCACGTTGAGGCCGCCCACGTCGCCGATGTTCTCGCCGAGCGTGAGGCGCCCATTGACCTTGAGGCCCGGGAGCGGCTCGAAGGTCGCGTACTGATCGGCGAGGACGTCCGTGCGCTTCTTGAACGCGTCGACGTCGGCCTGGCTCCACCACGTGCGCAGCACCCCCTTCGGGTCGGACTTGGCCCCTTGATCGTCGAAGCCGTGCCCCATCTCGTGGCCGATGACGCCGCCGATGCCGCCGTAGTTCACCGCGGGGTCGGCGTCCGCGTCGAAGAACGGCGGCTGCAGGATGGCCGCGGGGAAGACGATCTCGTTGAAGACCGGATTGTAATAGGCATTCACGGTCTGCGGCGTCATCCGCCACTCGTCGCGATCGCTCGGCTTGCCGAGCCGCGCGCGGTCGTACTCGTGCTTCCAGACCGCGGCCCGGATGGCGTTGCCGAAGGCGTCGCCCGGCTGCACGTCGAGCGTCGCGTAGCTCTTCCACTTGGCCGGGTAGCCGATCTTGGGGCGGAAGGTCGCGAGCTTCTCGAGCGCGACCTTCTTCGTCTCGGGGGTCATCCAGTCGACCCCCTCGATGCGGGACGCGTACGCCTTGCGGAGGTTCTCGATCAGTCGGTCCATCGCCTCCTTGGCGCGCGGCTGGAAGTGCCGACCGACGTAGATCTCGCCGACGGCCTCGCCGAGGGCGGCGTTCACCGCGGAGACCGCGCGCTTCCACCGCTCGCGCGGCTCGGGCTGGCCGTTGAGCGTGTGGTCGTAGAAGTCGAAGACCTCCCTGTCGAACGCCGACGGCAGCACGTCGGCCGACGAGCGCAGCACGTGATACGTCAGGTACGCCCGCCACGTCGCGACCGGCGTCTCGCGGAACAGCTTCGCGAGCTTGGGGATGGCCGAGGCCTCGGCCACGATGAACTTCTGCTCGCCGGCGTATCCCTCGGCCGCGAGGTAGGCCTTCCACGGGAACTCGGGCGCCTCCTTCTGGAGCTCGGCCAGCGTCCGCGGGTTGTACGTCTTGTCGCGCTCGCGCCGGTCGGCGACCGGCCAGTGCCGCTCGGCGATCTTGGTCTCGAGCGCGAGGATCGCCGCGGCGTCCGCGGAGGCCTTCGAATCGCCGGCGAGCTCGAGGAGCTTGCGCAGATGCGCGGCGTACTTGGCGCGGATCTCCCCGAACTGCGCGTCCTTCTTCAAGTAGTACTCGCGCTCCGGCAGGCCGAGCCCCGACTGGACGACGTGCACGACGTAGTGGTCCGGATCCTTCTGATCGAGGCTCACGCCGGCGCCGATCGGGCCCTCGGTCGGCAGATCCGGGCGGCCGATGAGCCTGGCGACGTCCTCGTGCGTCTTGGCGCCGGCGATCTCGGCCAGCGCCGCCTTGATGGGCGCGAGCCCCTTCGCCTCGATCGCCGCGGTGTCGAGGTAGGCCGCGTAGAAGTCGCCAGCCTTGCGGGCGCTGCTCCCCGGGGCGGCGTTCGAGCTCCTCGCCTCGTCGAGGATGGCGCGCACGTTCGCGTCCGACGCCTCGCGCAGCTGATCGAACATCCCCCACCGCGAGCGATCGGCAGGGATCGACGTCGCCTTCGTCCAGAGCCCGCTCGCGTAGGCGTCGAAGTTCGCGCCAGGCTTGGCGGTGCGGTCCATGCCGGCCGTGTCGAGGCCGAAGGTTCCGAGCTTGGGTCGACCGATCGGCGCCGCCGAAGCGGCCGCGGCGCTCGAGCTCGACGCCGACGACACGCTCGCAGACGAGGCCGCGGCCGGCGCGGGCGCGGGCGCGGGCGCGGCGGGGTGCGCGTGGCCTCCGCAGGCGGCGAGCCCGAGCACGAACGGCAAGGCCACGGCGAGAGCAGGGAGCGCGGTCTTCGGGAGCTTCATGGCGCCTCCGGCGTAGCAGGCCGACCGGCGATTCGGAACTCCCCTGTCCGCCACCGCGAGCGGGTCGCTCGGAAGTGCATCGGCGGCTGGAAGCGGCCGTCGCCCGCGAGCGCGCGCCGCTTCCCTGCGCCCCCCTGCACGCTGGATCGAATGCTGCTTAGCTCGCCCCCAGCCATGCTCCGAAAGCCCGCCCTCGCCGTCCTTCCGCTCGTCGCCCTGCTCCCCCTCCTGCCCCTGGCCGCCTGCAACGTGGAGCTCGGCGATCGGGCCGCTTCGGGGCAGTGCCCCGCGGGCGAGACCTGCTCGAGCGCGACGCCGAGTGGCCTCGTGTTCACGCGGACCCATGACGCGCCTGACATGCCGCTCTCGGTCTGGGGCCCGAACATCCCCCGACCGGTGGCGCTCGGCGGGCGCGAGCAGCTGCGCTTCGCGCCCAACGGTCAAGGCGCCCTGGTCGCGTTCGACGCCAAGGTGACCAACGCCTCTTTCACGGCGACCGCCGACGGCGTCGACACCGCGACGGTGAAGGGCGCAGCGGTCGGCTCCGGGTATCTGCGCATCACGGAGGCGGGCAAGGACCTGCTCCTCGACCGCGTCGAGATCGCGGTCGGCCGGGTGAGCCGCGTCTGGATCGGCGCACAGGAGCCGGCGCCGAGCGCGCCCAGCTACGCCGTCCTCGCCGGCGCGTCGGCCGTGCTGGTGACGGCGCCGCAGACGGCGGACGGCACCTGGCTCGCCGACGACGGCCTCGGCTTCGACGGCGCGATCGCGGGGATGCAGACCGTCTTGGTGCGGGCGCAGGACGGCGCGCGGACGGTGACGGCGCGCACGTCGGCCGGCGACCTGGGGACCCTCGACCTCGGCGTCGCCGATCAGATCGACCGCGTCGAGCTGCGCAGCCTCTTCGATCTCGACACCCCGGACGTGCCGAACCTGAGCACCGGATTCGAGGAGGGGGGCGCGACGTGGATCTGCGGGGTCGCCTGGTTCGGCACGGCGCCCGTGCTCGGCGCCGACTACGGCTTCGCCGCTTCGAGCAACGTGCAGCTCGCCCCCTCGAACATCGCGATCGCCAACGGCACGAGCAAGGTCTGCCCCGGCGTGAAGGCCCTGACGGCGGGGCCGGCGTGGGTGACCGTGACGAGCGGCGGCAAGACCTTCACGAAGAACTTCACCATCGCGCCGAAGCCGACCGCGACGACGAAGGCCTTCGCCCTCGCGCCGCCGACGGTCGCGCGAGGCCTGCTCGGCGAGCGCGCGACCGCGGCGAACGAGCCGCAGTGGCTGCAGACGCGCTGAGGGCGCGGGAGTTCGAGAAACCCCGGGCTTCAGCCCGGGGAG
>CAIXWQ010000549.1 GCA_903923175.1 uncultured delta proteobacterium
CGCCGCCGCTGCCGCCCGAGTTGGGCGAAGGGCTCGCGTTCGGGTGGTGCGTCGACGGATCCCACAGCGCGACGAACGCGAGGCGGGTGCCGTCGTTCACCTTCAGGATGCCATCGGCCCGCGCGAGCTGGGCGCCGAGCGCCGCGAGCTGCTCGGCCTCCTTCTCGGTGTCGCAGTAGACCTGGTCGGTCTGCACCTCGGCCACGTTGAGCTCGCGCGCCTCGCGGTACGCGAGATCGATGCGCGCGTTGCCGCCGTAGCCCATCGAGCGCCCGGCCCACGCCCAGCGGAACAGCCCGAGCTCGGGCGTGAAGCGAGCGAGCGGCTCGGCGAACGGGCGCCAGAGCGCGGCCCCACCACGGAAGTAGGCCGCCTCGTTGCTGGACTCGTCCCAGCGGACGTCGTCGTAGCCAGCGATCTTCGAGCGCTGTCGCTCGAGCATGCGGCCGATCTCCGGCTGCATGAGTTCGAATGCGCGGCGGAACTTCGCGTCGAGGGACATCGCCCCACAGCGTAGCCACTGCGGCAGGCGCGGCGCGAGTAAGCGGCGGACCGGCTCGCTACACCGCGGCGCGTCGGGCGATGAAGGCCTCGAGGCAGCGCGCTTCGACGTCGATCAGCCGCTCGGCCTCGACGCGGAGCAGGCGCTGGACCCAGGCGCGCAGCGGCCTCAACAGCGGCGGCAGGCCGACCAGCTCGATGACGCCCTCGATCCGCCGCTCGGTGCGCCCCTCGGCCGTCGCCCGCAGCGTGACGGTGCCGCGGTTGATCAGGTGCTTGCGCACGGCCGCGCGGAGCGCTCGGTTCTCGAACGAGCCCGTCAGCGAGGCTCGATCGAAGGTCGTCTCCTCGATGTACGCGAGATACTCGGGCGGGATCTTCTTCGGCCCGAGGCGCTCCAGGAACGGGCGGGGGCGGTAGCGCACGCGACGACGAACGAGCGCGCCCTCCTCGTGGTGGGCCTCGGCGGAGGCCTCTTCCAGCAGCTCGTGGTGCTCGCGCAGGAAGCTCGGCAGCGCCGGATCGAGCATCGCGTCGGCGACGACGTCGGGCGCCGCGCGGAACGTGTGCACGACCGAGAAGTGGGGTTTCGCGCGACTGAACATCGAGAGGCCCCGCAGGCGCGAGGGGTGGCCCGCGCCCCCGACCCGGTACGCGAACGACGCGCGACCGGGCGAGGAACCTACGGCGTAGCGGACCGCACCGATTGACGCAACCGATGACACGCCGAGACGACGCGTGGCTTCACACGTCGGCGAGCCGCAGCAACCGAACCGGAGGCCCCGCCGTCACGTCCACGCAGCGGGCCCGCCCGACGTCGCCGTCGATCACGTAGGGCCCCCCCGGCACGTCCGCCGCGTCCGCCGCGTCCGCTGCGTCCACCCGCGCGGGGAATTCCATCCGGAGATGGCGCACGAGCCCGTCGTAGTGCGGCTCGCCGGCGTCGCCGATCGAGCGCCCTCGGAGCACGCGCGGCATCCTCGGGCCGAGCGTGCGCGGCGCGAGGCCGCTGACGACGACGTGCGGGCGCCCCGGATCCTCGCCGGCGCGCCAGGTCACGCGCATGCCGAGGCCGAGGTCGTCGAGGACCGAGGCCACGACGAGCGTCGAGCCGCTCCACGGGAGCCGCACGCCGTCGACGAAAACGGTGCAGGGGATCGGCGCGAGCACGCGCCGCGCGTAGGCGCCGCCGTAGAACGACTCGACGAACACGCGCGCGACGATCCGCGCCGCCGCGCCGTACCCGCCGCCGCCCGAGGGGCCGGCGAAGTCGTCGCCCGCCCGCGCGATCCGCGCGGCGGCGCGCTCGTCGTAGAGGGCGAAGAACCGCGCCACCAGCCCGCTGCCGAAGATGAAGGCGAGCCTGCGCGCCCCCTCGTCGGCGCGCACCGCGAGCGTCGGCGTCTCGCGGATGGCGTACCGCCCCGACGCCGCGGCGTGCAGCAGGCGCGCGAAGGACGTGACGAGGTCGCCCGGAACGGTGAGCCCGAGGGTGCGCGGCACCGTCCCGACGGTCCCGCCGGGGGCGAGCGCGAGGACGGGGAGGGGGCGCTCGCCGTACGCGACCGCGAGCGCCGTCGCCCCCGCGCCGTAGCTGCCGTCGCCGCCGGAGAGGAGCACCACCTCGGCCGCGGCGTCGCGGCACGCCTCGGCGGCCGCCGCGAGCTCGGCTCGGGTGCGCGTCACGTGCAGCGTCGCCCGGCCACCGACCAGCCCGGCGAGCGTCGTGAGCCGCTCGGGGCGCTCGACGAAGCGCCGCGCGTTGGCGTTCACGATCACGGCGACGCGGGACACGCCCGACCTGCGTGACATGTGCGGGCGCCGTACTTCGTCTCTCCGCGGAACGCACGCGACGGCCCCCGATCGCCGCCTCCGCGCGCGCCGGCCCCTCGCGCCGCATCTTTCGGTATCCTCTCCCGACGATGCCGCCCTCGCTCCGCCCGCGCTCCGCGCTCGCGCTCCTCGCGCAGCTCGCCGTCTTCGCCCTCGTCCCCGGCTGCGGCGGCGATCCGGCGCTGCGCAGCGCGCGCAGCGGCGACTTCCCGGGGCTCCAGAAGGAGCTCGACGCGCGCGCGTCCTCCGGCAAGCTCGACGACGGCCTCGTGCACGAGGTCGCCCGCGCCGTGCTCGAGCACGACGCGGAGCGCTTCGACGGCGACGAAGGGGCGCGTCGCACCTGGTCGCTCGCGGGCTGCGCGCGGCCGATGCAGGACACCCTCGCGCGGCTGGCGCGGCGCCCCGACGAGATCGGCGCCACCGCCGCGATGGTCCTCGTCGACGCCGACCTCGAGGCGAAGGATCACTTCACCGACGCGCACAAGGACGATCCGCTGCCGCGCTGGCGCGCCGTCGCGACCCGCGGCCTGATCGACCGCGAAGAGTCCGCGCTGCGCGCGAGCCGCTCGCGCGACGACGACCGCTGGGTCCGCCTCGCCTCGGTCCAGGCGGCGGGCGACGCCGGCTGCCCCGACGACTTCCCCGTGCTGCTCGACGCCGCGCGTCGCGACCCCGACACGATGGTGCGCATCGCCGCCGTGCGCTCGCTCGACCGCGTCGCGCCGCGCCTCACCGAGGGGACGCCGCGCGCCGATCTCGTGGACCGGCTGCTCGATCTCTACAAGGGCGGCGACGAGCCGCTGCGCGGGGCCGTCGCGCGGGCCTGGGGCTCGCCGTCGCTCTTCGAGGTCGGCGGCCGCCGCGAGCTGCTCGCGCTCGTCGGCAACGCGTTCGGCCACCCGTCCGTCGAGGCCGCGAGCGCGCTGATGATGGGCGGCGCGACCGAGGGCGAGATCGTCCTGGCGAAGCTCGCCACCGAGGGGGACTCGGAGGTCCGCGCGCACGCGATCCGCTTGCTCGATCCGTCGCGCCCCGCGCACCTCGACGTGCTCGAGTCGCTGCTCCAGGAGTCGGATCCGCAGCAGCCCGGGCGTCTCGACGATCCGCGCGCCCGCGAGATCGCCGCCGAGACCGTCCTGCGCACGCCCGAGCCCCTGCTCGCGAAGGCCGAGAAGGGCCCCAAGGTGCGCGCCGCCGCCGTCCAGGCGCTGCAGAAGCTCGCCGCGCGCGCCGACCGGCTGGGCGTCGACGCCGCCATCGCGCTCGCCGAGGCGGGCGACGCCACGGCGCACGAGCGGCTCCTGAAGGAGCTCGCGATCCCCTCGCCGATGCGCCCGCGCGTGGCCGCGGCCCTCGTGCGCCTCGGGTTCGCCGCCGACACGCGCGGGCTCCTCGCGAGCGGCGACCTCGACGTCCGCGACGCGGTCGCCTGCCAGGTCCTCGTGACGCACAAGCGCTGACGCGCCCGCGCGCTCGCGGGCTTTTCGGGCTTTGCCACGGCGCTCCGGCGCCCGGCGCGCGAGCCTTCGACGAGCCGCGCGCGCCCATGGGGGAAAGACACTTGACCGGGGCGGGCGGCAGCCGGTTAGCTAATCGCCCATGCCCCGCCCCACCGGCCTCGCGCGCCTCGCCTCCGCCGCCCTCGTGTCGTTCGTCGCCGCCACGTCGCTCGGCTCCACCGGGTGCATCAAGGCGATGATCCTGAAGGGGCAGATCGAGGGGACCCGCAAGGGCTCCGCGGGGATGAACACCACCGCCGACTACGAGATCGCGCGCGGCGCGTCGGCGGCCGGCATCGCGCAGTTCGAGGGGATGCACATGCTCGCCCCCGACAACGAGGACGCGTACTACCTCCTCATCAAGAACTACTCGTCGTACGCCTTCGCCTTCGCCGAGGACGACATCGAGCAGGCCAAGCTCGCCGGTGACGACGACCTCACCGACTACCACAAGGCCCGCGCCAAGAGCCTGTACACGCGCGCCGTCGGCTACGGCTTCCAGTGGATGGAGATGAAGCACGAGGGCTCCGTCGCCGCGCAGGTGAACGAAGAGTCGATGAAGGCCTACCTCGCGAAGTTCGACGACAAGGCCGACGCGCAGATGCTCTTCTGGATCGGGCAGGCCTGGGCCGGCCGCGTGAGCGCGACCAAGGAGCCCGAGCTGATCGGCACGCTCTGGGTCGGTCGCAAGATCCTCGAGCGCGTGGTCGAGCTCGACGAGACGACCGAGCGCGGCGCGGCGCACGTGATCCTCGGCGCGCTGCAGTCGGCCACCGGCGTCGCCTCGCTCGGCCCGGAGTCGTTCGAGAACGCGAAGAAGCACTTCGACAAGGCGATCGAGATCAACGGCGGCAAGGTGCTGCTCGTGAAGCTCCAGATGGCGACGAAGTACGCCTGCCACATGGCCGACGACTCGCCCGGTCGCAAGCAGTCGCTCGCGCTCTACCTCAAGCTGCTCAACGAGGTCCTCGACGCCGAGGATCCGCTCCCCGAGGCGCGCCTCACCAACGCGATCGCCAAGCGCCGCGCGCGCCGCTACGTCTCCGAGAAGTGGATGAAGGACGTCGCGCAGCAAGACTGCGGCTGGGATCTCTGAGCCGCCGCGCGGGCCAGCGAGTCCGCGTGCGACGACACCGCGCGTGAGCGTGGGCCGCGGATTCCCCCCGCCGCCCGAATGCCGCGCGTGCGTGGGTGCGGCCCGAGGTCGCCGTGCCCACCCCTCCGCGGCGCGTCGACGCCGCGCGTGACCACCGCCCGCGGTGCGCGTCGGCGCGCCCTCGACCCCGCGCCGTCCTTCCCGCGTTCGCCCCTCCAGTGCTCGCGCCGAGCGATGGCCGTCGACGTCCGAGCTGGCGCCGCCGCCAAGCGCGCCTGGTCTAACGATGACGCGGTGCGCAACTTGACAGCTTGCGGTGCGACGGTTATTGGTGAGACATCATCGGATGGACGAACGCTCCGGCTCGACGGAGCGCCCTTCGATCGAGAGGTCCCCATGGACGACGCCTGGATGTCCGTTCTCGCCCCCCTCCGCCAGTCCCCGCAGGCCTCCCGCCCTTTCGAGCGACGCGCGCCGGGCGACGACCAGCACGGTTGGTTGCCATCGTTGATCGCGTTGGCGTTCCTGGCCGGTACGATCTGGCTCTACTGGCTGCGAACGGGGCATTGAACACGATGAGCCGAGCCGATCGACCCGAAGACACCGTCGCCGCAGCTTCCGCTGGTCCCGCGGGCACCAGCGAGGCGGCCGAGGCGAGCCACACGATCGACGAGCTCGCCGCCGTCGCGAAGGTCCCGAGCCGCACCATCCGGTTCTGGCAGTCGAAGGGGCTTCTGCCGAAGCCGACGGTGCGAGGGCGCGTCGCGTACTACGGCGGCGCGCACGTCGAGCGCCTCCGGCTCGTGCAGGAGCTCCAGGATCGCGGGCTGCAGATCCGCGCGATCTCGGACGTCGTCGCGCGGCTCGATCGCGGGGAGCTCGCGCTCGGCGAGTGGCTCGGGCTCGAGGATCAGCTCGCCGAGCCCTGGGCGGCCGACGCGCCGAAGCTGCTCGACGCGCGTGAGCTGCAGGAGCTCGCCGGCGACGCGCGCCCCGGCCGCATCGCGGAGCTGGTGCGGGTCGGGCTGGTCGAGCGCAAGGCCGATCGCTTCCTCGTGCAGAGCCCCGCGCTGCTGCAGATCGCGCTGCGCCTGGAGGCCGCCGGCATCGACGTGCAGACGGTGCTCGAGGCCGGCCAGCTGCTCCGCAAGCACCTCGCGCGCGCCGCGCACGACTCGCTCGAGTTCTTCCTCTCGCGCGCCGACGATCTCGTCTCCGAGGGGACGAGCCCGACCGCGATCGGCGACGCCCTCCGCGTGCTGCGCCCGACCGCGATGGACGCGCTGCGGGTGATCTACGCGCAGGAGCTGGAGCGCGAGATCCGCCGCGCGATCGAGTCGGGGCGCACGGCCAAGCTCACGAGCCGCCGCAAGCGCTGACGCCGCGACGCGCGCTCACGCGCGGACGGGGCCGCGCAGCACCGCGGCGAACCCGCGCACGCGCGCCTCGACCTCGCCGCGCGCGAA
>CAIXWQ010000550.1 GCA_903923175.1 uncultured delta proteobacterium
GAGCTCGCCCGCCCCGAGCGCGCGATCGCCGAGGTGCTCCGCGGTCGGCTCCCGCTCGTGCGAGAGCGCGGCGGCCTCGGCGTCGCGCCGGCCGCCACGGGCGATCTCGCGCTCCACGTCGCCGCGCGCGCGACCGAGGCGACGCGCGTCGGCACCGACGACGACCACGCCCTCTCGTTCACGCTCGAGGGGGCCGCCGCGAGCGCCGTCGAGGCCGACGACGGCGCGGCGGTGCACCGCGACGTCTTCGCCGCGACCGACGCCATCTGGGCGACGACCGAGGCGCGGGCGGAGCTGCTACTGCTGCTGCGCGACGAGCGCGCGCCGACGCGGTTCTCGTTTCGGCTCGAGCGCGGCGGCGATCTGCCGCGGATCGTGCGCGGCGCCGAGGGGCTCTCGTTCCAGGACGAAAGAGGGCGGACGCGCCTGCGGATCCCGACGCCGGTCGCGCTCGACGCGCACGGCAACCGGCGCGCCGCGGAGATGACGCTGTCGGAAGACGGCCGCACGCTCTCGATCTCGCTCGACGCCGAGGGGCTCGCGCGGCCGATCCTGCTCGACCCCGCGATCGACCAGGGGCGCTGGACGATCGTCGGCGACCGCGGGCCGCGGACCGAGGCCTCGCTCTCGTGGGACCCGGTGCGCGCGAAGCTGATCGGCTACGGCGGCTACGTCCCCGGCTCCAACGACCACCCCGGCAACGGGGCCGTCGCGACCTTCGCCTACAATTTCGCCACCGGCGGCACCTTCGACGGCCTCGCCGACGGGCCCTACGGCTTCACCTCCGCGATGATCGGGCCCTCGGGCGGCGGCGCCTTCGAGGATGTCGGCTTCTTCGGCGCGTTCGACGTCGCGCGCGGCAAGCTCGTCGCGGTCGGCAGCAGCCAGTACACCTGCGGGAGCAGCGGCTGCAGCACGGCCAACCGCATGTACGTGTACGAGTGGACCAGCGCCACCAACACGTGGGCGCAGCGCTGCACCACCGTCGCCTGCCTGGCCTCGGCGCCGCCCGCCACGCAGCTCGGCGTCGAGAACGTCTTCGACGCCGTCCGCAAGGTGAACGTCATCTGCCGCGGCGGCAGCTTCTCGAGCACGTGCTGGAAGTTCGACGCCACCACCGTCGACGGCACCTGGACCGCGCTCGCCGCGTTCCCGAGCACGTTCCTCGGGCGCGGCTGGTACGACCCGAAGTACGGCGCGGCGACCTTCTTCGGCGGCGACGGCACCTACTCGTGGAGCGGCACGGCGTGGGTGAAGCGCAGCGCCTCGACGCTCACCGGCGCCAACGGCGTCACCTACGACACGCTGCGCGGCCGCGCGGTCGCGATCACGACCAACGGCTCCTTCTCCGACACCTGGGAGTGGGACGGCACCAGCGGCGCGTGGACCGTGATCACCTCGGGCGACGTGAACGGCCCGATCGGCAAGCCGTACGTCGCGATGGGCTTCGACCCGCTCTACGGCCGCATCGTCGCGTGGGCCGGCGGCAACGGTCAGGGGGGCGCGACGCAGTTCGACTTCCAGCGCTCGGCCTGGACGTACCAGGCCTTCGGCAACACCTGCGCGGGGGACGCCGACTGCGAAGGCGGCTCGTGCCGAGACGGCTTCTGCTGTGACCAGAAGTGCGGCGCCTGCCGCCGCTGCGACGCGCCGAGCCCGGGCGGCACTTGCCAGCCCTACGCCGGCGCGGTCGGCACCGGCACCGAGCACGACACCTGCACCGGCGCGAACGCCTGCGATCCGAGCGGCACCTGCAAGCTGAAGCCGGGGCAGACCTGCGCGGCCGGCTCCGAGTGCGTCAGCGGCGCGTGCGTCGACGGCGTCTGTTGCTCGACGGCCTGCAACCAGGCGTGCGCGGTCTGCAACGCGACGCCGGGCACGTGCACCGCCGCGCCGAAGGGCTCGGGCGGTCGCGGGACGTGCGGCGTCTACGCCTGCAACGGCGCCGCGCTCGCGTGCCCCACCACCTGCGCGAGCGACGTCGACTGCGCGGCGGGCGGCTACTGCAACGGCACGACCTGCGTCGCGACCCAGGCCGCGGGCGCGGCGTGCGCGCGCGATCGCCAGTGCACCGGCGGCGCGTGCCGCGACGGCGTCTGCTGCAGCAGCGCCTGCAACGGCGCGTGCGAGGCGTGCACCACGGCGAAGGGCGCGTCGGCCAACGGCACCTGCACCACGCTGCCGGCGACGACCAAGCCCGCGGCGTGCGGCGGCTACGCGTGCTCGGGGGCGACGTCCGCGTGCGCGACGACGTGCACGAGCGACGCGGGGTGCGCGACCGGCTTCTGGTGCGACGGCACGTACTGCCAGAAGACGCGCACGCAGGGCGACGGCTGCACGGGCAGCGCGCAGTGCGGCGCGGGGCTCACCTGCGCCGACGGCGTGTGCTGCAACGCGACCTGCGACGGCGCGTGCCAGGCGTGCGCGGCCGCGCACAAGCAGAGCGGCGACGCCTCGGGCGTCTGCGGGCCGGCCAAGGCCGGCAGCGATCCCGGCGACCGATGCCCGACCGAGCCCGCGAGCGGCTGCGGCAAGACGGGCGCGTGCGGCGCGGCCGGCACCTGCGCGCTCTACCCCAAGGGGGCCTCGTGCGGCGGCGGCGTCTCCTGCGAGGCGGGCGCCGCCAAGGGGCAGACCTGCGACGGCCTCGGAGCGTGCCTGACCGACCTGGCCGGCACGGCGTGCGCCCCCGGCACGTGCGCGGCCGCGACGGGCTGCTCGTTCTCGTGTGCGACCGACGCGGACTGCGACGCGAGCGGCTTCTGCGACGCGGGGCTCTGCAAGGCGCGCGCGACCGCCGGGCGCACGTGCTCGGCCGCCGATCAGTGCGCCTCGGGGTTCTGCGTCGACGGCGTCTGCTGCGCGAGCGCCTGCAACGGCGTGTGCGAGGCCTGCAACGGGGTCGGAACCGAGGGGGCGTGCACCGCGGTGACGGGCCCGCCCCACGACGGTCACGGCGCGTGCGCGCTCCCGAGCGGCCCCTCGGGCCCGGCGGACTCGTGCACCGCCGCCGCGTGCGACGGCAACGTGCGCGACGCCTGCAAGGCGCTCGCGGGGCCCGACGTCGTGTGCCGCGCCGCCGCGTGCACCGGCGGCGTCGAGAGCCTCGCGACCAAGTGCGACGGCTCCGGCGCGTGCCCGGCCGCGTCCTCGCGCAACTGCGCGCCGTTCGCCTGCGCAGGCGGGCGCTGCGCCGACACCTGCGCGAGCCAAGACGACTGCGCGGCAGGGAACCGCTGCGACGTCGGCACCGGCAAGTGCGTGTCGAACGGCACCTGCGACGGCGATCACACCATCGTCGGCGCGGACGGCAGCAAGAGCGAGTGCGCGCCGTACCGGTGCGACGCGACCGGCTGCAAGGGCGCGTGCACGAGCAGCGACGACTGCGCCTCGCCGGCGCTGTGCGACGGCAGCAAATGCGTGCTCTCCGCCGCGGCCCCTCAGGCCTCGGGCGGCTGCGCCGCGTCCCCGGCGGCGCGCGCCTCCGGCGGCACGTTCGCCTCGATGCTGATCCTCGCGGCGCTGGCCGCTCGGCGCCGCACGGCGCGGAAGGGAGCGCGCTGATGCGCCGCCTCGCAACGATCCTGTTCGGCTCTCCTCTCCTCGTCGCGGGGCTCGTCACGGGCACGACTGCCGGCTGCGGCGCGCACGACGGCGCCTCCTCGCCGTCCGAAGCCTCCCCCGACGCCGCGCTCGTCCCGCAGGCGACGCCGGCGGCCGAGCGGCTGCAGCAGGCGCGCGCCCTCGCCCGCCCCGAGCCGCGCTTTCGCGACGCGCTCGGCGAGGACGCGCGCGCAGCCGACGCGGCCGAGACAGCCGGCGCCACCGGAGCGACGGCGCGACTGCGCGTCACGCGCGACGCCTTCACGAGCGAAGGGTTCGACGAGGCCACGCGGGGCCAGGCGTCGTCGTTCGGCGTGCGCGTGCCGACGCTGGCCGACGGCGCGCTCGAGGTCCGCCACGGCGAGGCGAGCGTCACGCTGCGCGTCGACGGCGCGCGCCCGGTGCACGGCGAGCTGGTGGACGGCGAGGCGGTCTTCCCCGACGCCCACGCGTCGACCGATCTCCTGATCGCGAGCACGCCGGCGCGCGTCGAGGCCTTCTGGCTCCTGCGCGACGCCGCCGCGCCGACGCGATTCACGCTCACGATGTCGCTGCGCGGGCTCACCGCGCGGCTCGACGAAGGGGGCGTGCGCTTCGCCGACGCGGCCGGCGTCGTGAAGGTGCGCATGACGCGCCCTGCGGCGATCGACGCGCACGGCCTGAGGCGCGACGCCGCGCTCGCGCTCGAGGGTGACCGGCTGACGATCGCGCTCGACGCGCGCGACCTCGCGTTCCCGATCCTGCTCGACCCCGCGCTCGAGCAGGTCGCCTGGACCGATCTCGGCCCCGACGTCCCGGTGTGGCCTCCGCCCGGCGGGATCGCGCAACCGCGCATCACCTACCCCGGCGGTCTCCCGCGCGAGGGGGGGAGCGCGCGCGCGACGGGGACCGGGCTCGTCTACCTGTTCGGTGGCACCCAGGCGTTCTACGCCGGCAGCGACGTCAGTGCCGCGATGGTGACGCCGCTCGCGACGGGGCTGTTCGAGTTCAACGGCACGGGATGGGTCGCGTCGGCCGGCGGGGGGTTCGCCGACCAGCTCCAGCAAATCGACCCCGCCACGGGGCCGATCGATCGCGTGTGCGACATCGCGTGGGACCCGGTCCGCTCGAAGCTCGTGCTCTTCGGCGGCTACACGCTCGGCGCCTCCGTGCCCCACCTCGGGATCTACGAGTACGACCCCACGGCGAAGCTCTGGGCGAAGGCCTGCCTCGACAGCTCGGCCTGCTACAACACGGTCCCGGCGGTGAACACCGCGACGTCGCCCTCACCGCCGTCGGCGGTCTGGGCCTTCGGCAAGGCGGTCGTCGTGCACCAGAGCGGCACGTTCTGGTGGGATCCGGCCACCAAGACGCTGAAGCCGTTCGGCGCGACGCCCGATCTGAAGCGCGCCGGGGCCGGGCTCGCGTTCGACGCGAACCGCAACCGCTTGGTTGCCTATGGCGACACCACCGGCCTCTCGGACACGTGGGAGAGCGACGGAGTCACCTGGACCAAGTCGCCCGCGGTCGGGCCGATCGGGCTCAGGGATCCGCAGCTGACCTACCACGCGGGCCGAAAGCGCGTGGTGCTGTGGAACGCGAGCTTCTCGACCGGTGGGCTCTGGGAGTGGGACGGAACGACCTGGACCTCCGTCCCGGTCGCCGGCACCGGCATCTCGCTGCGGCCGAACGCCGCGGTCACGTACGAGCCCAAGTCGGGGAAGCTCGTGCTGATGGGCGGCGGCGATCTCGGCAACTTCAACGCCCCGAGCTGCTTCGGGCTCCCCATCGTGACGCCGTTCGACAACAACTCCGATCTGCGCAACTGCGCGCGCGTCGACACCTGGACCGGCGTGATCCTCGGCGGCGCCTGCGCCACCGCGGCCGACTGCGCCGGCGGCACCACCTGCGTCGACGGCGTCTGCTGCGCGACGGCGTGCGCCGGCGCGTGCCAGACGTGCAACTCCGCCGCGGCCCCCGGCACGTGCACCACGGTCAAGAGCGCCGAGGACGTGGGCACCTGCGCGACGACCAGCGCCTGCGACGCGACCGGCGTCTGCCGGAAGAACCAGGGGCAGGCCTGCACGCTCGGCACCGACTGCCTCACGGGCAACTGCGTCGACGGCTACTGCTGCGACACCGCGTGCCCGGGCGCGTGCGACGCGTGCAACCTCGCCGGGAGCCTCGGCACGTGCAAGCCGCTGGCGAAGGGCTCGGCCGGCACCGGCTGCGGCAACTACACCTGCAACGGCACCACCGCGTCGTGCGCCGCGACGTGCGCCGCCGATGGCGACTGCGCGCCGCTGGCGTACTGCAGCCCGAGCGGCGCCTGCGTCCCGATCCTCGCGAAGGGGACCACCTGCGCGCGCGATCGTCAGTGCGGCTCGGGCGTGTGCGTCGACGGCGTCTGCTGCGACTCGGCGTGCGCCGGCACCTGCGACGTCTGCGCGATCTCGCTCGGCGCCACAGCCAACGGCACGTGCACCATCCTGCCGAAGACGGCGTCGCCCGCCGCGTGCGGCGCGGCGCGCTGCTCGGGGACCAGCTCCGCGTGCGGCGGCGGATGCAGCGTCGACGGCGACTGCTCGACGAGCGGCTACTGCAACGCGGGCAGCTGCGCGCCGCTGCGCAAGACCGGCGAATCGTGCGATCGCACCACGCAGTGCGGCGCCGGCCAGACCTGCGCCGACGGCGTCTGCTGCAACGCCACGTGCGACGGCGCCTGCCAGGCGTGCTCGGCGCTGAACAAGCAGTCGGGCGACAAGAGCGGCGAGTGCGGCCCCGCGAAGGAGGGGACCAACCCGCGGACGCTGTGCGCGAGGTCGGCCGTCACCAGCTGCGGCAGCAGCGGCTTCTGCGACGCCGCGGGCGCGTGCGCCGTCTACGCAGCCGGCACGCCGTGCGGCCCGACCGGGAGCACGTCGTGCGACGGCGACACGGTCAAGGGGCAGACCTGCGACGGCCTCGGCGTGTGCGTGCTCGACCTGACCGGGACCCCGTGCTCGCCGAGCAAGTGCGTGGGCGGCGCGTGCGGCGCCACCTGCGCGACCGACCCCGACTGCGCGGCCGACGGCTACTGCACGGCCGGCAGGTGCAAGAAGAAGGCGGCGCCGGCCGCCAAGTGCGCCGTCGACGCGCAGTGCGGCTCGGGGTTCTGCGCCGACGGCGTGTGCTGCAACGCCCGCTGCGACGGGACCTGCGAGGCGTGCGATCAGGCCGGCACCGAAGGGACCTGCACGGCCGTCACCGGCAAGCCGCGCCTCGGCCACCCGGCCTGCGCCGCCGGCGACCCCGGCAACCCGTGCAGCGCGGCCGCCTGCGACGGCGTCGATCGTGCGACCTGCGCGAAGAAGGCAGGCGCCGAGGTCGCGTGCCGCAAGGGCTCGTGCGACGGCGGGATCGAGTCGCTCCCCACCACCTGCGACGGCTCGGGCGTCTGCCCGGCGGCGCAGACGCGCCCTTGCCAGCCCTTCGCGTGCGGCACCGCATCGGAGGGGGCCTGCAAACAGCGCTGCGGCGCCGACACGGACTGCAAGACCGGCTTCGTCTGCGACGTGGCGACGGGCGCCTGCGCGGCCGGCGACAAGTGCGTCGGCAGCGTGGTGACGCACGTGGACGGCACCACCAGCGACTGCGCTCCCTACGTCTGCGAGAGCTCCGGCAAGTGCAAGAGCACCTGCGCGGCGACGACCGACTGCGTGGCGCCGAAGCTCTGCAACGACGGCACGTGCATCGACGCGCCGGACGCGGCGGCCGCCCAGCAGGGTGGCTGCGCGGCGACGCCGGGCGCGGTCGGCTCGGGGTGGGCCGCGGGCTCGCTCCTCGGGCTGGTCGTCGCGCTGCGTCGGCGCCGTCGTTCGACGCACGGCTGAGCCGTGACCATGGAGCACCGGGGGCGCGTGGGGCTATCCTGCGCGACTCCGGAGCCGCGCATGAATCCCGAGAACGCCCCCGCCCCGAGCTCGCCCGCGCCCCTGTCCATCCAAGGGGATCGCCTCTACCGCTCGCTCGCGGCGCTCGGCGAGATTGGCAGTTACGTCGACCCCCACACGGGGCTCACGGGGGTCTGTCGGCTCGCGTTGACCGCGGCCGACGGGGCCGGTCGACGGCACGTCGTCGCGGAGATGCGCGCGGCCGGCCTCGAGGTGACCGTCGATCGCATCGGCAACGTGTTCGGGCGCCGCGCGGGCCGCGACGACGCGCTCGCGCCGGTGATGATGGGCTCGCACATCGACTCGGTCGCCACCGCCGGGCGCTTCGACGGCTGCCTCGGCGTGCTCGGCGCGATCGAGGTCGTGCGCACGCTGAACGACGCCGGACGCACCACGCGCCGCCCCGTCGTCGCGGCGTTCTTCACCGAGGAGGAAGGGGCGCGCTTCGGCACCGACATGCTCGGCAGCGCGGTCGCGACCGGCCGCATCCCGCTCGCGGACGCGTACGCGATCCGCGATCGCCACGGGCGCACGGTGCGCGAGGAGCTCGAGGCGATCGCCTTCGTCGGCGAGCGCTCGGAGCTCCTGGAGCCGCCGCACGCCTACCTCGAGTGCCACGTAGAGCAGGGGCCGGTGCTGCGCGCCGCCGGGCTCGACCTCGGCGTGGTGACCGGCGTCCAGGCCATCTGCTGGCACGAGGTGACGATCGTCGGCAAGTCGGCCCACGCCGGCACCACGCCGATGTCGCTGCGCGCCGACGCGGGGGTCGCCGCGGCGCGCATCAACCTGAAGCTGCGCGAGCTGGTGGCGTCGGGGCGCTTCGGGGCCGAGCTGCGCGCGACGATGGGCGTGATCGCGCCGCACCCCGGCCTGATCAACGTGGTGCCCGGCCGCGTCACGTGCAGCGTCGACGTGCGCAACCCCGACGACGCCATCCTCGCGCGCGCCGAGGCCGAGGTCGTCGCGTTCTACGACGAGGTCGCGAAGCTCGAGGGGGTGTCGATCACGCACCGCCGCACCGCGCGGACGCCGTTCGTGCCGTTCGCCGAGCGGCTGCGCGCCCTCATCACCGCGGCCGCCGCCGCGCGCGGGCTCTCGCACGAGCCGATCGTGTCGGGCGCCGGCCACGACGCGCAGGAGCTCGCGCGCGCCTGCCCCGCCGGGATGATCTTCGTCCCGGGCGAGCACGACGGCATCAGCCACAACCCGCGCGAGCTCTCGACGAGCGCGCAGTGCGAGAACGGCGTGAACGTGCTCCTCGACACGCTCCTGTCCCTGGCCGACGAGTAGGAACCCTCCAAGGATGCACCACCAGAAGCGAATCGTGCGCGTGGCGATGACCGAGACGGTCGACGCCTACAAGTCCATGCCCGAGTCGGTCGACGAGCTCGACCAGCTCGAGGATCGTCTCGAGGACATCCGCCGCGCCAACGTCGAGCACCACCTCGCGCTGCTCGACGAGGCCGCCTCGCACGGCGTGAAGGCCATCTGCTTCGGCGAGCTCTTCCCCGGGCCGTACTTCGCGCTGCGCACCGACCCCATGTGGATCGCGCTGGCGGAGGACGTCCACGACGGGCCGACCATCCCCGCCTTGCGCGCGGCCGCGAAGCGCCACGGCATCATCGTGGTCGCGCCGATCTTCGAGCGCGACGCCGCCTCGGGCAAGCGCTTCAACACCGCGGTCGCCATCGACGAGCACGGCGAGCTGCTCGGCACCTACCGCAAGACGCACATCCCCTTCGGCAAGAACGAGCAGGGGAGCTTCCACGAAAACGTCTACTACGACCCGGGCGACGGCCAGAACCTGCTCGGCGCCGCCAACGTCTCGAAGAACCCCTATTTCCCAGTCTGGCAGACCAGCGCGGGGCGCATCGGCGTCGCCATCTGCTACGACCGCCACTTCGAGGGCGTGATGGGCTCGCTGTCGGCCGAGGGCGCCGAGCTGATCTTCTCGCCCGCGGTGACCTTCGGCGCCAAGAGCCGGCGGATGTGGCGGCTCGAGTTCGCGGTCGACGCCGCGCGACACGACGTGTTCATCGGCGGCAGCAACCGCAAGGGGAGCGAGCCGCCGTGGAATCAGCCGTACTTCGGCGACACCCACTTCGTCGGCCCGAACGGCGAGATCCCCAACGTCTCCACGCACCCCAACCTCGTGATCGCCGATCTCGATCTCGGCGAGCTCACCGCGCCCCACGCGGCGGGTTGGGACCTCGAGCGCGACGCGCGGCCGACGATCTACAGCAAGCGAGGCTGAGCGAGCGGCACCCCCAAAACGGCGGCGAGCCCGGCAGCGCTGCCGGGCTCGCGTCGTTTTGGCGTCTCGGGCCGGAGGCTCAGTACGTGCGGATCGAGTTCAGCGTCTCGTGGATGCCGCCCTCGTGCTTCTCGTAGCCGCCCTTGGTGCCCATGCCGAGCACGACGAGCCCCTTGCTCGGAGCCTTCGTGTCGCGCAGCAGCACGACGAAGAACTTCACGTCCTTGCCGTCGGACTTGCGGTGGCCGTGGCCGCCGATCTCCCAGCCCTCGTAGCCCTTCTGGGTGACCTTCTTGGCGTGGGCGTCGATGGTCACGTCCTTGAGGTGCTCGACCACGTCGGCGACGAGCCCCTGCTCGACCTCCTTCTCGTTCTTCCACGAGGCGTGGTCCATCCCCTTGAGGATGACGTGGAACGTGCCGTCGGTCGGCCCCGAGCTGATCCACTCGTTGGTCGTCACGGTGTCCCACGCCTCGGGGACGTCGACGATCATGTGCGCCTTCGGCTCGATCAGCTCGACCGTGCCCGCCGGTCCGCCCGTGGTCGTGTGGAGCGAGTGGAGCTCGTCGTAGATCCCCTTGTGGTGCTTCTGGAAGCCTTCCTTGGTGCCCATGCCGAGCGCCACGACCCCCTTCGACGGGAGCTTCGCGTCGCGCAGCAGCAGCAGGAAGAACGAGACCTTCTCGCCGTCGGACTTGCGCTTCCCCTGCCCCCAGACCTCCCAACCCTCGAAGCCGCCCCACTTGATGGCCTTGGCGTGCTTGTCGATGGTGACGTCCGAGAGGTGATCGACGACGTCGCCGATGAGGCCCGTCTCGACCTCCTTCTCGACCTTCCACGCCGCGTGATCCACTCCGCGCAGCCAGATGTGGAACGACTTGTCGGTCGGCCCCGAATTGACCCAGTGGTTGTGGATGTTGGTCACCCACGCGTCCGGGACGTTGAAGCCCACGTGCGCGCGCGGCTCACGGACCTCGGAGGCGAGGGCCGGAGCGGCGACGGCGAACGCGAAGAGGCAAGCGGCGGCGGAAATGGTGCTGCGGAGATTCATGGGTGGGTTCCTCGGAGGGCGAACGTAGCCGGTCCGCCGCACAGGGAGACGGAAGAGCCACATCAAGGATTCATGAAGATCTGGCCGCGCCACCGCGCGCGGGGGCTCGAGCGCGCCGCCGCCCTCTCGGCGTGGCGCGGCCCCGACGACGCACGCTCGTCAGAGCAATCCCGGCTTGCCGCGACTCCACCGATCGTACTCGGTGGTGAGCAGCGCCACGTGCTCGGCCTCCTCGGCCGCGAGCTCGCGATAGAGCTGGCGCTCGACCGAGCCCTCCGCGCACGCCGCGCCGCGATCGGTGAAGAACGAGACGGCGCGCTCCTCGAAGGCGATCGCGATCCGGAACAGGTTCGCCGGATCCTCCGGCTTGTGCGGGATCCCGGCGTAGATCGCGGCGCGCTCGACCTCGAAGCTCTGGTCCGGCTTCGGCACCTCGGCGTGGTAACGGCGGGCGAGCGTCGCCATGTGCTCGGCCTCCATCGCCACGAACTTCTCGAACAGCACCTTGAGCGAGGGCTCGTCGGTCGTCGTCGCCGCGCGGGCGTAGAACGCCTGGCCGCCGAGCTCGATCTCGAACGCCGTCCGGATCGCCGCGAGCGCGGCCGCGTTCTCGATCGGGCGAGCCTCACGCGGCGCGAGCTTGCCGCCGCACGCCGGGCACATGCCGTACGGGAAGGCGAACCCCTCGCTGACCTTCTGGCAGTCGGTGCAGCGCCACGCGATCGACTC
Source organism: uncultured delta proteobacterium (assembly GCA_903923175.1). Lineage (GTDB taxonomy): Bacteria > Myxococcota_A > Polyangia > Polyangiales > JADJMO01 > CAIXWQ01. The sequence continues at coordinate 11,549 of CAIXWQ010000550.1, forward strand.
GCCGGCACAGCAGACGTACTCCTCGTCCCCCTCGATCGGCCGGTGGCACTTCGGGCAGCTCTTCGCCCGCTCGATCGCCGCGGCCTCGGGGAGCTTGCCGGGCGTGAAGCTCGCGAGCGTCTCCTTGCTCAGCGGCCACGGCTTGCCCTGCTGCAGGTATGCGGCGATCGCCTTCGCCGCGCGCCTGCCCGCGCCCATCGCGAGGATCACGGTGGCGCCGCCGCTGACGATGTCGCCGCCGGCGAAGACGCCGCGGAGGCTCGTGGCCTGGGTGAGATCGTCGGCGACGATGTTCCCCCACTTGTTCAGCGTGAGGCCCGGCGTCGACTGCGTGACGATCGGGTTCGCCTTGGTGCCGAGCGCGTACACGACGGTGTCGCAGTCGAGGTCCACGTACTCGTCGAGCGGCACGGGCTTGCGGCGCCCGGCCTCGTCGGGGTGGCCCAGCGTCATCTTCTGCACGCGCATGCCGGAGACGTTCCCCTCGGCGTCGACCTTGATCTCGACCGGCGTGTGCAGGAAGAAGAACTCGATCCCCTCCTCCTTCGCGTGCCGCAGCTCCTCGATCCGCGCCGGGGCCTCGACCTCGGAGCGCCGATAGACGCAGCGGACGGTCGGCGCGCCGAGGCGCTTGGCGACGCGCAGGCAGTCCATCGCCGTGTTGCCGGCGCCGATCACCACGACGCTCTTGCCCAGGTTCACCGGGGTGTCCTCGAAGGGGAACTTGTCGCCCCCCATCAGGTTCACGCGCGTGAGGAACTCGTTGGCCGAGTAGACCTGCCCGGCGAACTCGCCGGGGATCCCGAGGAAGGCCGGCGCCCCCGCGCCGACGCCGAGGAAGACCGCGTCGAACTGCTTCTCGCCAAGGAGCTGCGCGACCGTGAAGGTCTTGCCGATGACCTTGTTCGGCACGAACTTCACGCCGAGATCGCGGAGGTACTGCACCTCGCGATCGATGATCTCGCGCGGCAGCCGGAAGCTCGGGATGCCGTAGCGGAGCACGCCGCCGACGACGTGCAGCGCCTCGTAGACCGTGACGTCGGCCCCGAAGCGCACGAGATCCGCCGCCGCCGCGAGCCCGGCGGGCCCCGAGCCCACCACCGCGACGTGCCCGAGCGCGCCGGCGTTCGCGGCCGGCTTGGGCTTGGCGGCCTGGGCGTGATCGCCGACGAAGCGCTCCAGGCGGCCGATGCCGACCGACTCGACCTTCTTGGCGATGATGCACTGCGACTCGCACTGCGACTCCTGCGGGCAGACGCGCCCGCAGATCGACGGGAACAGGTTCGACTCGTGGATGGTCGCCAGCGCGCCGTCGAAGTCGCGCACCAGCACGTGCCGGATGAACTTCGGGATGTCGATCGACACCGGGCAGCCCGCGACGCACGTCGGCTTCGCGCACTGGATGCAGCGCTCCGCCTCGCCGAGCGCGTCGGCGAGGTTGTAGCCGAGGTTCACTTCCTTGAAGTTCTGCGCGCGCTCCTTGGCGTCGCGCTCGGGCATCTTGGTCTGGTGCGGCGCGAGATCCTTGATCTTGCGGTAGTTGCGCTTGTTCTCCTCGAAGAGCTGCTTCTCGAGGTTGCAGACGTGCGCGTAGTCCTTGTTCGCGACCGTCTCCTCCTTCTTGAAGCGCTTCTGGCGGGCGATGAGCTCTTTGAAGTCGACCAGGTGCCCGTCGAAATCGGGCCCCTCGACGCAGGCGAACTTCACCTGGCCGGCGACCGTCACGCGGCAGCTGCCGCACATCCCCGTGCCGTCGACCATGATGGCGTTCAGCGACACCATCGTCTTCACGCCGAACGGGCGCGAGGTCTCCACGCACGCGTTCATCATCGGCAGCGGGCCGATGGCGATCACGAGGTCGGGGCGGTCCTTCTCCAGGATCTCCTGGAGCGCCTTGGTGACGAACCCCTGTTTGCCATACGAGCCGTCGTCGGTGCAGACGACGAGGTCGTCGCAGTGCTCGCGGAACTTGTCCTCCCAGAAGACGAGCTCCTTGCTGCGGAAGCCGATGATGCCCGTGGTTCGATTGCCGAGCTGCTTGAACGCGCGCAGCTGCGGGTACACCGGCGCGACGCCGAGCCCGCCGCCCACGAGCACCACGTGGCCGACCTTGCCGAGGTGCTGCGGGAGCCCCAGCGGGCCGACGAAGTCCTCGAAGGTGTCCCCTTCGCGGTAGTCGCGCATCATCTCCTGTGTCGTCTTGCCGAGCGCCTGGATCACGAGCGTGACCGTGCCGCGCTCGCGATCGTAGTCGGCGACGGTGAGCGGGATGCGCTCGCCGCCCTCCCGGAGTCGGAGCATGACGAAGTGGCCCGGCTCGGCGGCGCGCGCCACGTCGGGGGCCTCGACCTCCCACAGGAAGGTCACGTCGGAGAAGGCTTCACGCTTGACGATCTTGTACATGCTCTCGCTGCTCGGCTGATTCGGCTGATTCGGAGGTGTCCCGCCGCTGCGCGGGGTCGGGTCAGGCTTCGATGACGGTGCCGCCGGCCCCGAGCACGGCCTCTTCGAGCCGGTCGGGGCTGGTGATGATCGCGCGCTTGCCGCCGGACTCGAGGAAGCGAATCACCGCCTCGATCTTCGGCGCCATGCTCCCCTTGCCGAACTGCCCGTCGGCGAGGTGGCGCTTGGCCTCCGCGACGGTCAGTCGGTCGAGCTGACGCTCGGTAGGCTTCTTGTAGTCGAGGCAGACCTTCTCGACGGCCGTGGAGATCACGAACAGGTCGGCGCCCAGCTGCGCGGCGAGCAACGATGTCGCGAAGTCCTTGTCGATGACCGCCTCGGCCCCCTTGTAGTCTCCGTTCGGCAGCTTCACGACGGGGATCCCGCCGCCGCCGACGGCGCACACCACGAAGCCCGCCTCGATCAGCGTCTTGATCGCGTCGAGCTCGAGGATCACCAGCGGCTCGGGGCTCGGCACAACGCGCCGGAAGCCGCGGCCCGAGTCCTCGACGATCGTCCAGCCTTCCTTCGCGGCGCGCGCCTTCGCCGTCGCCTCGTCCATGAAGCTGCCAATCGGCTTGGTGGGCTTCTGGAACGCGGGGCTGTTCGGATCCACCTCGACCTGCGTCACCACGGTGACCGAGGTCTTGGCGAGCTTTCGGCGGCGGAGCTCGTTGTCCATCGCCTGCTGGATCATGTAGCCAATCGCCCCTTGGGTGTCGGCGTCGCAGGAGTCGAGCGGCACCGGGTGCAGCTCGTGGAGCGCGAGCTCGCTGCGCCGGACGATGAAGCCGACCTGCGGGCCATTGCCGTGCGTCACGACCACGCGCATCCCGGCCTCGACGAGCGAGGCGATGTGCTTGCAGGTCTGCCGCGTGAGGTCCCACTGGTCGGGGACGGTCTTGTGCGCCTCGTCGCGGATCAGCGAATTGCCGCCGATCGCGAGCACCACGAGCTTGCCTTGGTCGGCCATGGGGTCAGACCGGACGGCGCGGCTTGTTCGCGGCGACGAGGTTCTTCAGCACGTCCCACGGCTTGCCGAAGCGGGTGTGCATGATCATCGAGGCGATGACGAACGGCTTGTGGCCGGCCTCGCGGTACGTGTCGAGGCGGTAGCGATCGAAGACCGATTTCGCGACCTCGCCCTCCTTGCAGGAGACGTCGGTCACGTCGGCGGGGAGGCAGTGCATGTAGAGCGCCTTGCCGTCTTTCGTCCCCTTCATCAGCTCCTCGGTGCACTCCCAGTCCTTGAACTTCGCGTTGTTCGCGAGGGCCTGCTTCTCGAGGTCCGCGAGCTTGGCGTTCTCTCGCGCGCGGAGGATGCGCGTGCGCTCGCGCATGACGGCGGCCGGCGCCCACGACTTCGGGTAGACGATGTCGGCGCCCGCGAAGGCCTCCTTCATCGAGCCGACCTGCTTGAACGAGCCGCCGCTCTCCTTCGAGAAGCGCTTGGCCGCCTCGATCGGCTCGTCGACGAGGTCGTAGCCTTCGGGGTGCGCCAGGGTGACGTCCATGCCGAAGCGGGTCATCAGGCCGATGATCCCCTGCGGCACGCTGAGCGGCTTGCCGTAGCTCGGCGAGTACGCCCACGTCATCGCGAGCTTCTTGCCGCGCAGGTTGTCGAGGCCGCCGAAGTGGTCGGCGAGGTGCGCGAGGTCGGCCATCGCCTGCGTCGGGTGGTCGAGGTCGCACTGGAGGTTCACGACGGCCGGGCGGTGGCCGAGCGCCTTCTCCTTGAAGCTCTCGTCGAGGGAGGCCGAGACCTCCTTCATGTACGCGTGCCCCTCGCCGAGGAACATGTCGTCGCGGATGCCGATGACCTCGCTGAGGAAGCCGATCATCGTGGCCGTCTCGCGCACCGTCTCGCCGTGGGCGATCTGCGAGGTCGACTCGTCGAGCTCCTCGGTCATGAGGCCGAGGAGGTTGCAGCCGGACCGGAACGCGTAGCGGGTGCGCGTCGACTTGTCGCGGAAGATCGAGAGGCCGAGGCCGGTGTCGAAGACGCGCGTCGAGATGTTGGCTTTCACCATGTCCTCGAGGATCTGCGCGCCGAGGAGCACCGCGCGCAGCGTCGCCTCGTCCTGCTTCCAGGTGAGCAGGAAGTCCCCGTTCACGAGGGTCTTCTGCAGCGCCGCGAGCTTCTCGAGCTTGGAGTGGATGTCGGTCGTCATTGGGAGTCTCCGGATTCGGAATCGGAATGGCCGGCTCGCTGGCGCCCGCGCCTGGGAATGCCGGACGGGAGGCCGATCGCGGCGGGCGAGAGGGACTGCGGCTCAGCGCGCCGCGAGGTACTTCTGGGGGAACGCCGCGTAGAACGCCGCGCACTTGGTGAGGTGGTCGACCGGGCACTGGTCGTCGGGCGTGTGCGCGTAGATCTCGTTGGCCGGCCCGAAGCCGATGGTGGGCACGTCGAACATGCCCGCCGTCGCGACGCCGTTGGTCGAGAAGACCCACTTGTCGACGACCGGCTCGCGACGCAGCGCCTGTCGGGCGGCGTCGGCCGCGGCGACCACGACCGGATCGTCGGCCTCGAGGACCCACGTCGGGTAGTACTTCTGCACCGGATAGGTCAGCCCCGTGTACGCCTTGCGCGCGTAGTCGAGCACCGTGACCTTCGCCTCGGCGGACTTCACCGCCGGCAGAGCCTGGATCTCGGCGACCGCGCTCTCGAGCGTCTCGCCCTTGGTGAGCCTGCGATCGAGGTGGATCGTGCAGCTGTCGGCGACGGCGCAGAGCGAGGGCGAGGTCGCGCGGATGTCCGAGATCGTGACCGAGCCCTTGCCGAGGAACGGATCGGCCGTGGCCGCGAGGTCCTCGTTGAGCTTCTCGATCGCCGCGACGATCGGCGCCATCTTGTAGACTGCGTTGACGCCGCGCTCGGGGGCCGAGCCGTGACAGCTGCGCCCCTGCGTGCGGACCTCGATCTCCATGCGGCCGCGGTGGCCGCGGTAGACGTTGAGGTTGGTGGGCTCGGTGATCACCACCACGTCGGGCTTCAGGACCTTCTCCTTGAGGATGTACTGCCAGCAGAGGCCGTCGCAGTCCTCCTCCATCACGGTCGCGGTCACCCAGAGCTGCACGCCTTCGAGCAGCCCGAGCTCCTTCGCGATGCGCGCGCCGTAGACGGCCGACGCGATGCCGGCCTCCTGATCGCTGGCGCCGCGGCCGTAGATCACGCCGTCCTTGAGCTCGCCCTGGTACGGGTCGCGGACCCAGGTGCCGCGGTCGCCGACGCCGACGGTGTCGATGTGGCCGTCGATCGCGACGACCTTCTCGCCGCTGCCGACGCGGCCGAGGATGCTGCCGAGGCCGTCGATCTTGATCTCGTCGAAGCCACACCGCTCCATCTCGACCTTCACGCGCTGGATGACGTCGCGCTCCTCCGCGCTCTCGGAGGGGATCGCGATCATCTCGCGAAGGAACTTGACGATGTCGGGCGTGTAACGCTCGGCGAGACTGGCAATCTCCGACTGCTGATCACGGGACATGGAGCCGCTCCTCGTGCCGTCGACGGCGCGACACGGAAGAGCTCGACTCGCCGCGTCAGGCCGCCCGCTCTCGCCGAGATGGCTCGACGGGAGGTTCGAGAGCCGGGCGCGTGCGAGAAGCGCGCCACGGCGGCGGGGTCGATCGACCCTCGATCGGCCCCGCTCGGCGCAGGTCGGCGTTCCGGCCACGCGCGGCGATTGCGGCTCGCGCAAGCGGTGCCGACGGCCGCCGTCGACCGAGCCGAGCCGAGCCGCCCCCGAGCGCGACGGCGCCCGAGGCCGAAGCGGCGCTCGGGGAGGCGCGCGGCGAGGGCTACGAGCCGAGGCAGACGGTGAACACCTCGGAGCCGCCGAGCGGCTTGGTGCTGCCGAAGAACCGCATCGAGCCCACCGCGCCCGACGCTCGACACTTGGCGCCGACGATCGCGTCCTCGGTCGAGTAGCACCACCCGCCGCTGCCGTCGGTCAGCTCGAACGCCGGGTCGGTCCGGCAGGCCTGCTGCGACGAGGCGTCGACGGCAGGGTTGCCGGCCAGCTGCATCATCTCGCACACGAGGTGCTTCTTGCCGTCGGTGCCTGTGACGTACACGTTGCCGTCGGCCTCGGCGACCGCCGTCGCCCGCGCGCTCGAGGCGGCCCCGGTGCCGGGATCGATGGCCGTGATCCGCAGCTCGAGCTGCGCGGCGGCGAGCGCGGCCTCCATCGGCGGGTAGTCGCTCGGCTGGCCCGCGGCGTCGGTCTCGAAGCGGCAGGGCGCCGCGCCCGGCGTGCAGTATCCCTGCTTGCCATTCGAGAGGTCGGCGCAGCTCCGCGCCCCTTTGGGCTTGTCGGTCGCGAACGCCTCGACGACGTGACAGGTGACGGCGCCGGTCGCGGCGTCGACGTCGAGCACCGACCTGAGGCACTGCGCCGTGAGCGCGTCCTGGAGCTTGGCGATGATCCCCTGGATGGCGGGCGAGTAGCTCTCGGCGCACAGCGACGCGACGAACGACGGCACCTTGGCGCTCTGCAGCTCGTGCAGGACGCGCAGCTCGCGGAGCGTGGGGTACGCCTTGAAGTAAGGCTGCGTGCCGTGGCCGCCGACGTCGGGGCCGCAGAGCGGGCTCTTGGCGGCGGAGCCGCTCGGCTTGCACTCGTCGGCGGCGGCCGCGGGATCGCTGGCGACGCTCGGGTTGCGCGGGCCGATGCAGGCGAACTGGAGATCGTCGCCGCTGATCACGTCGCGGTCGCCGCCGTTGACGAGATCGACCCCGCGCGCGCCCACGAACTTGGGCACGCCGGCGCGCGGCCCGATCTGCTCGATCATGTGCGGATCGCGCTTCTCGTGATCGGGCGAGACGATCCTGTCCCACTCGGCCTCGCCGAGCGCCTTGGGGGTGCCGTCGTCGTTGCTCACCAGCTGCTTGGGGACGCCGAGGATGCCGGCCACGACGACCTCGTCCTTGGTGCGGCCGCCCGCGAAGATGGGGTTGGCCTGCAGGAGGCCGTCGGAGCCCACGACCTTCACGGCGCTGAACGCGTCGACGTAGCGCTGCCGGTTCCAGAGGAAGTTGTAGCCGTATCGCCGGGTCTGCTCGAGCATGCGCTCGTCGATGCCGTCGACGTCGCCGTTCAAGGCGACGTGGGCCCAGGTCGCGCCGCAGTGCGGATCGGCGGGCACACCGGCGGCGGGCGGGAACATGCAGGACTGGCAGTTCCACTTCGACTTGAGCTGCGCGTAGTCGGCGCTGGACTGAGGCTCGAGATCGTCGGGCACGTCGGCGCAGCCTGCCCAGGCTTGCTGCATCCCGCCGCCCGCCTTCACGAGCGGCACCCAGCCGTAGTCCCCGACCCGCACCGAGCCGTCGTTCTCGTCGGTGAGCATCAGCACGGCGAGGAGCGAGTCGGGGCGGAGGAACGCCGCGCGCTCCTTCAGCAGCTCGGCGTCGAGCCCCTTGGCCGTCACGCGCGCCGAATTCGGGCAGGACCTCCCGTCCGCGCCGCAGTCCGCGTCGGCGGTCGCGTAGGGCGCCGGATCGACGAGGAAGTGGTAGATCGACTCGAGCTGCGCCTCGTAGCCGCAGCCATCCTCGGCGGCCGACTGCACGATGCACGACACGGCCGTCTCCATCCCTTTGACGCCAGCGGCGCCGACGTTCTCGGCCCCAGCAGCTGGATCGAAGGCCCAGGAGAGCGCGCTCGAGGCGACGGGCGCGGGGCAGGTCGTCGCCTGCGGCGCGCCACCGACCGCGTCGACCGTGTAGCCGGCGGAGCCGTTCTCGCTGGCGCGGGGCAGCAGGTGGCCGCCGTCGTTCTCGTGCGCGCCGCGCGCGGGAGCGCACGCCCACGTCCCGTGCGAGCCGAGCGAGCTGCTGATGACGCCGACGTGGAGGTCGGCGACGCGCTTGGTCTTCGGCTTCATCGTCGCCGGATCCACGTCGGGATCGGCGAGCGCCTTGATCAGCTCGGGCATGCGCCGTCCGAGCTCGGTGAACTTGTCCTTCATCGACGCCGAGTTGTCGACCATCAGGAGGAGATCGACCTTGTCGAGGCTGCTGACGCGCAGCTTGCTGGTGACGACGCCCCCCTTGCCGGGCTTGATCGCGACGACCGGGCGGTCGAGGCAACCGGTGGTCGAGAGGGCGGCTGCGCAGGTGCCGAGAACCAGCAGGCCGAGCGTGCAGCGGGCGGTCGCGTGCGGGCGAGGGTGTGCCGTCGGCTTCATGGGATGTGAGCCTCGTTGGGGGTGCGGGCGCGCGTGGGGGCGCGCAGGGCCTCTACCTGCAGCGATGGCCGCGTCCCGCAGCGCCGATCACGAATTCGATCAGCCGGCGCGGAACGGCCGCGGCGAAGGGCGGATTCGGGTCCGCGGACCGACATGAGCGTGATGCGACGCAAGCTCCCATCGGGCACGCCGAGGGGACATCCTCGCTCCCGGGCATGTACGCTCCGCGCCAATGGAGCTCCAACTCGCGGGTCACTCGGTCTTCGTGGAGACGCTCGGTCACGGCGGCGCGCTCGTCACGCTTCATGGCGGGCCGGGGCTCGATCACTCCTGGTTCCGCCCCGCCCTCGACGGGCTCGCGACCAAGGCCAAGGTCGTCTACCAGGGCGACCGCATCTTACGTAGCGGAAATCGAGGCCAGAACGTCAAAGGCGTAGTCAGGCACCCAGCCGGCGAGCTTGCGCCTTTGGGCGATGCTCTTGGTTCCATGCCCGGGCGTCCGAGACAGGAGCGAGGCGGACA
>CAIXWQ010000551.1 GCA_903923175.1 uncultured delta proteobacterium
CGCGACGGCGAGACGAGCCCCCGCTCAGCTCCGCTCGACGACCTCGAAGCGGATGCCCGCCGCCTGCAGCCGCTCCAGCAACGGCGCCCCCATCGCGCTCGCGGTCGTCAGCACGCCGGCGCGCGCCGGGAGCTTCACGCGATCGAGCGCGAGGCACAGCGCCGCCTCCGAGTGCATCTTCGAGGTCTCGTCGTAGCCAGGATCGCCGCCGCTCACGGCCGTCACGACGCGCTGGCCGCCCCCCTGCGCGAGGAACGTCACGCGGAACTTCGACTTCTTTCGCTCAGCCTCGCTCGGCCCCTCGCCCGAGCCGCGCACGCGCTCGAGCAGCCGGCGCGTCGGCCCGAGCTGCGCCGCCGCGACGATGCCCACGATCGCGGCCGCGCCGCCGATCACGGTGGCGAGGCGCTTGACCTGCGCGTAGTGCCCGTAGCGAAAATCGGGGCCGTACGCCTCCAGCACGCGCGCGCTGCGCAGGATCACCTGCGGATCGATGGTCGGCATCGGGACGAGCCACGCCGAGAGCCGCGGCTCCCAGCGCACCGACGGGCGCAGCCCCCGCGCGCTCCGCCCCGCCGGCGCCGGGCGCCTCGCCTGCTTCGCGCGCTTGCGCATCTCGCGCGCGTTCGCGAAGCCGTGGATGGCCGACTGCCAGGTGCCGCCGGAGAACGTCCCCGAGGCGCGCACGCACCCCTCGATCGTGATCGCCGCCCCCGCGGGCAGCTGCCCCACCGTGAACAGCACGCCGAGATCGTGCGGGATGCTGTCGAAGCCGCAGCAGCTCACCACCCGCACGCCGGCCGCGCGCGCGGCGTCGTCGTACTTCACGATCGTACGATCCACGAACTCGGGCTCGCCGGTGATGTCGACGTAGTCGGCCCCCTTCGCGACGCAGGCCGCGACCAGCGGCTCGCCGTGCACCGCGTACGGCCCCACGGTGGTGAGCACGACGCGCGCCTGGGCGGCCACCGCCTCGAGCGACGCGGGGTCGGCCGCGTCCGCGAGCAGGATCTCGAGCTGCGCCGCGCGCGGATCGATCGCCGCGAGCCCGGCGCGCACCTCCTGGAGCTTGGCCCGGCTGCGCCCGGCGAGGGCGAAGGTGAACGCTTCGCCGGCGAGACGCTTGCGCGTCAGGTAGGCGGCGACGAGCTTCCCGGTGAACCCGGTGGCCCCGAACACGACGACGTCGAACCGGCGCTCGGACATGCGCCGACCTTAGCCGCGAAGCGGATCAATGCCAGCAGAACGATCCGATCGGCGTCGTCGACGTCGGATTGCCGCCCGGGGTGAAGAGCCACAGATCGCTGGCCGTCGTCGTGGCCTTGTTCTGCGCGTTGGTGTCGACGCAGATGTTGGTGTTCGCGTCCTTGTCGGCCTTGGGCGCGACGCTGGGCACCGGCTCGAGCTTGCACGGGTCGGCCCCGCCGCTCCACGTGATGCGCGCGACCTCCCAGAGATCGCCGGTGACGAAGGCCGCCGTGCTCCCCGGGTTGAAGCCCGTCTTCAGGTCGGGGTGCGTGATCGCGGGGGTCGAGGTCGGGTCGTAGCCGAGGGCCAGCTTGCGCTCGCCGTTGCAGTAGATGTTCACGTGCGCGTGCGCGTCGGTGCCGCTGTAGAAGTGCACGCCCGCGAGGAACTGCTCGCCGACCTTCGGGTTGTCGATGTTGATGTTCTCGGGCCCGCAGAACTGCTGCTGAGGCAGCGTGAAGACCGTCTTCGGCGCGTTCGGGTTGGTGACGGCGATCCCGCACGAGATGTTGTCGCGATCGAGGCGCGGGTTGTCGCACGGCGCGCCGGCCGCGCGCAGCGAGCCCCAGCCGTGGCACGCGTCGGTCGCGCTCGCCGGATAGCCCCACCCCGGGCTCGGCGCGCCGGCGACGCTCCCCGCGACGCACCCCGAGGTGCTCTCGAAGTAGCAGTCGGCCGAATTCGGCGCGGTGCCGCAGGTGTCGAACCAGCCGTTCTTCCCGGTGCAGCTCGTCCCCTGCAGCCGGGCGAAGTGCAGATCGACGTCCGCGTTGGAGATGCCCCCCGAGGCCGTCGCCGCCATGTCCCAGCACAGCTCTGCGCGCACGCCCGGGTAGCGGATCTGGACCTTCTGCGTGCAGGCGTAGTGGACGCCCTGCACGTCGAACTCGCCGGTCACCGCGTAGTCGCCGGAGAGCGAGAACGCCGGCCACACCTGGTGCTGCGTCGAGCTCGCGGTGGTGACCCACCCCTTCTGCTTGAGGCTCGGCCCGAGGTTCGACTTCTCCGCGCCCGGGACGCGCGTCGCCGTCGTCGTGTCCTTGCCGTTGTAGAGCGCGAAGGTCGGGTGCGGCAGGATGTTGTCGCAATCGCCGCCCGTCACGGTCCAGACCCAGTTGGTCGCGACCGCGGCGCCCGCGCCCGAGAGCCATGCGTTGCCGTCGATGATGAACGGCTTGGTCGGGGCCGGATCGAGCGGGTTCGCCTTCTTGGTCTCGAGGTTGGTCACCACCGGATACGGCGCGTTCACGAGCGGATCGGTCGGGCACGTGACCACGACCGGCTTGCACGAGCAGTCCTGCGTCTGCGGGTTCATGTCGGCGCCGTCGCAGTCGAAATCGCCGGTCGCGCAGGCGTCGTCGGCGAAGGGCTGCTGCGCGCCGCGACAGACGCCGTCCCAGGTCCGGCCGGTGAACTCGCCGGAGCCGGTCTGGATGCAGGTCATCGTCCCCTTCGCGTTCTGCTTGCACCAGCCGACCGCGGAGCCGCTGGCGTCGGCCTGGGTGCTCGGGATCAGCCAGCAGGGCTTGGTCGTCCCCGGCGGGTGGGCCGCGTCGCAGGTGCACCCCTCGTCGACGAGGCCGTCGCAATCGTCGTCGAAGCCGTTGCCGTTCGCGCCGTTGGGGAACGCTGCGTTCTTGTCGCTCTTGCCGTCGCACTCGTTGTCGGTCTTCGGCGCGCAGGCGTGCGTGTACGGCCCGGGCCCGGGCTTGGTGCCGACGTCGCTGCAGCCGTCGGAGGCGACGTCTGGCTTCGCGTCCTGCACGCCGCCGCCGGTCTCGACCGCCGCGTCGGGCGGGGTGGTGGTCGTGCCGGTGTCGAAGGACGCGTCGAAGTCGAAGCCGACGTCGGCGTTGGCGTCCTCGCCGCTGCTCGTGTCGCCGCCGGTGGCGCCGTCGTGGAGTCCGGTCCCCCCGTCGGTCCCCTTGCCGGCCGAGCAGGCGAGCAGGGTCAGCGCGAAGAGTCCGGCGAGGAGCGGGCGTCGTTTCTGCGGCATCGTGTCCGCGATCTTGGACGAACTCGGCAAACCCTTCGCATGCGAAGGAGGTCGGGACCGTCGAGGCCGGGAGAATTTCGTCCCTCCTCGTCATTTCCAGCAAGGCCGGCAGCGAGCGGGGCGGGAGAGGCGTAACCTTTTGCCATGCCCTCCCCCTGGACACCCGATCTCCCTCCGCGCGCGTTCGAGTTCGCCGCGAAGGCGCACGCGGGCCAGAAGATCCCTGGCAGCGAGCTCCCCTACCTCCTTCACGTGACCTCGGTGTTCGCCGAGGTCGCCAACACGCTGTCGCGCGAGGACGGCTTCGACGGCGATCTCGCGGTGGCCTGCGCGATCCTCCACGACGTCGTCGAGGACACCGAAGTCGAGCCGGCCGATCTCGGCGCCGAGTTCGGCCCGGAGGTCCTGCGCGGCGTCGTCGCGCTCTCGAAGGATCCGAAGCTGCCGAAGGGCGAGCGGATGACCGACTCGCTGCGCCGCATCCGCCTCGAGCCGCGCTCGATCTGGATCGTGAAGCTCGCCGATCGGATCGTGAACCTCGCGCCGGCCCCGGCGCACTGGACCGGCCCGCGCAAGCGGCAGTACCGCGAGGACGCGCTGCAGATCCTCGAGGCGCTGGGCGAGGCGAGCCCGCACCTCGCCAAGCGGATGGCGCGCAAGATCGAGACGTACCTCGTCTGAGCTCCGAGCGAGGCGCGAACGCGCGCCGCTCGCTCTGCCGGCCCGGAAGGCGCGACGTCCCGCGCGCTCGGCGCGCCGCCGCGCTATGGTCCGCCCGTGCCCGTCGCCGCCGTCCGTCGCCTGTCCGTGCTCGTGTCACGCGACGGCGCGCGCTCCACGGTCGAGGAGTGGGTCGCGGCCGAAGAGCCGCTGCAGATCCTGACGGAGGCCGAGGGGCGTGAACCGACGCGCCTCGCGGTGACGATGCGCACGCCCGGGCACGAGCAGGAGCTCGCGGTCGGGTTCCTGTACACCGAGGGGCTGATCTCGGGCGCCGACGCGCTCGCCAAGCCGACCTTCCGCGAGCTGCTGCCGGGGGTCGGTCGGCACAACGAGATCACCGTGCGCCTGGCGCGCGACTTCGACGCCTCGCGGCTGCAGCGCAACTTCTACGCGACGTCGAGCTGCGGCGTGTGCGGCAAGGCCTCGATCGACCAGATCGAGCGGGCGGCGCCGCCGATCGCCGAAGGGCCGGTGATCGCCGCGGACGTGCTCGCGTCGCTGCCAGCGAAGCTCCGCGCTGCGCAGCCGCAGTTCGAGCTGACCGGCGGGCTGCACGCGGTCGGGCTCTTCACCATCCAGGGGGAGCTCGTCGTGGTGCGCGAGGACGTCGGTCGCCACAACGCGATGGACAAAGCCATCGGCCGCCTCGTGCTCGACCGCGCGGTCCCGGCGCACGCGACGGTCGCGCTGGTGTCGGGCCGCGCGAGCTTCGAGCTCGTGCAGAAGGCGGCCATGGCGGCGATCCCCGTGCTCTGCGCGGTGTCGGCGCCCTCGAGCCTCGCCGTGCGCGCGGCCGAGCGCTTCGGCATGACGCTGGTCGCCTTCCTGCGCGACGGTCGGTACAGCGTCTACGCGAACCCCGAGCGCATCGGTCTCTGACGCGCCCCGCCACGATTTTCTGGTCGGCCCGCGAAGGCGCGCGCGCCTAGAATCCAGCGATGCAGCGCCGCTCGCTCCCTCGCCTCACCACGCCCCTCGTCCGCGACGGCGGCGCGCTCCGCCAGGCGAGCTGGGACGAGGCGCTCGATCGCGCGGCCGCCGGGTTCCGCGCCACGATCGACGCGCACGGCGGGGGCGCGGTCGGCTGCTTCTCGTGCTCCAAGGCGAGCAACGAGGTGAACTACTTCGCGCAGAAGCTGATGCGCGCGACGATGGGGAGCAACCACATCGACTCGTGCAACCGGACGTGACACGCACCTAGCGTCGTCGGTCTGGCGGCGGTGTTCGGAGCGGGGGGCGGCACGAGCTCCTACCGCGAGGTCGGGGAGACGGACGTCGTCCTCCTCTGGGGGAGCAACGCGCGCGAGACGCACCCGATCTTCTTCCACCACGTGCTGCGCGCCATCGACCGCGGCGCGCGCCTGTACGTGATCGATCCGCGCAAGACGCCGTCGACCGCGTGGGCCACCCGCCACCTCGCGCCGCACGTCGGCACCGACATCGAGCTCGCGCACGCCGTCGCGCACGTGCTGATCCACGAGGGGCTCGTCGACGAGACCTTCATCCGCCGCGCGACGGCGGGGTTCGAGGACTTCAAGGCGTCGGTCGAGCGCTGGACGCCGGAGGCCGCCGAGGCCGCGACGTCGGTGCCGGCCGCGCTCATCCGCGAGATGGCCCGCGACTTCGGCCGCGCCGACCGCGCGATGATCTGCTGGACGCTCGGCATCACCGAGCACCACGACGCGGTCGACAACGTCCTGTCGCTGATCAACCTCGCGCTGCTCACCGGCCACGTCGGCAAGTGGGGCTCCGGGGTCAACCCGCTCCGCGGCCAGAACAACGTGCAGGGGGGCGGCGACGCCGGCGCGCTGCCGCACAAGCTCCCCGGCTTCCAGGACGTCGAGGACGACGAGATCCGCGCGCGCTACGAGCGGGCGTGGGGAGCGACCATCCCGCCGAAGAAGGGGTGGCACCTCACCGATCAGCTGCACGCGATGGAGCGGCGCGAGCTGCGCGCGCTCTACTGCCTCGGCGAGAACCCTGCGCAGTCGGAGGCCGACGCGCACCGCGTCCGCAAGCTGCTGCGCGAGCTCGATCACCTGGTGGTGCAGGATCTCTTCCTGACCAAGACCGCGGAGCTCGCGCACGTGGTGCTGCCGGCGGCGGCGAGCCTCGGCGAGAGCGAGGGGACAGTCACCAACTCCGAGCGGCGCGTGCAGCGCCTGCGACGGGCCGTCCCGCCGCCGATGGGGGCGCGCGACGACATCTGGATCATCGCCGAGCTGTCGAAGCGTCTCGGGCACGATCTCGGGACGACCCACGCCGAAGCGATCTGGGACGAGATGCGCGCGTTGAGCCCGATGCATCGAGGCATGAGCTACGCGCGCCTCGAGGCGCTCGGCGGCATCCAGTGGCCCTGCCCCGACGAGACGCACCCGGGCACGCCGTTCCTCCACGATCGCCTCTGGGCCGAGCCGCGCGTCGGCCCGCCCGCGCCCTTCCACGTCGTGCACCCGGAGCCGCCGGTCGAGGCGCTCACGCCCGAGTACCCGCTCCGGCTCACCACCGGTCGGCGGCTCAGCGACTACAACACGGGCGTGCAGAGCGGCGCGTTCGCTTCGCCGCTGCGACGCGCGCTCGAGACCATCGATCTCGCGCCGCAGGATCTCGTGCGCTTCGGCGTGCGCGAGGGCGAGCGCGTGCGCGTGCGCTCGCGGCGCGGCGCGGTGGAGGCGCCGGTCCGCGCCGATCCGCGGCTCCCGGCCGGGCTCGCGTTCATGACGCTCCACCGGCCCGAGCAGGTCGACACCAACCTGCTCACGATCGAGGCGACCGATCCGCGGGCGGGGACGGCCGAATTCAAGGCCGCGGCCATCTGCATCGAGCGGCTCGACGTGCCGCTGCAGAGCGAGCCCGGCGAGTGACGTGAGCGAGCACCCATGGACCTGAAGTCGATCGACGCCCTTCCCACCGACGACGAGCGCGAGGCGATCGAGCGCGTGCTCGCGACGCAGCCCGAGCCCACGCGCGATCTCCTGCTGCCGGTGCTGCGCGCCATCCAGGCGCGCGTCGGCTTCGTGTCGAAGGGGGCGCTCGCCCACGCCTGCGATCGGCTGCAGGTGCCGCCCGCAGAGGCCTGGGGGATCGCCACGTTCTATCACCTGATCGCGACGCGGCCCGCGCCGCGCACCGTGCTGCACGTCTGCGACGACGTCGCGTGCCGGGCGCGCGGCAGCGAGCGGATCACCAAGGCGCTCGCGAGCCGCTTCGCGCCGGAGGCGGCCGCGCACCACGACGCGTGCTGGAAGCGCTCTCCCTGCCTCGGTCAGTGCGAGCGCGCGCCGGCCGCGCTGCGCATCCGCGCCGGAGAGCCGGTCGAAGAGCGCGCGCTGGGCGGGCTCGACGCCGTGTCGGCGATGGACGCGCTGCGCGGAGAGACGATCGCGGTGCCTGCCCCGGCGTCCATCCAGCAGCCCCGTGACTCGCTTCGACTGCTCGCGCGCGTGGGCGTGGTCGATCCCGAGAGCCTCGACGACTACCGCGCGCACGGCGGCTACGCCGCGCTCCGACGCGCGCACGAGCTCGGCGCTTCGTGGGTCCTCCGCGAGGTGAGCGACGCGAAGCTCCTCGGCCGCGGCGGCGCGGGATTCCCGGCGGGGCGCAAGTGGGGCGCAGTCGCCTCGCAGCCGGCGCGCCCCCGCTACGTCGTGTGCAACGCCGACGAGTCGGAGCCGGGCACGTTCAAGGATCGCGTGCTGATGGAGGGCGATCCGTTCGCGATCGTCGAGGCCATCACCCTCGCGGCGTTCGCCGTCTCGGCGGAGCGCGCGTTCGTGTACGTGCGCGGCGAGTACCCGCTCGCGGCCGCGCGGCTCGAGCACGCGATCGCGAGCGCGCGGCGGCGCGGCCTCCTCGGCGAATCGGTGATGGGGCACGCGCAGCGCCTCGAGATCGAGGTCCGGCGCGGCGCGGGCGCGTACATCTGCGGCGAGGAGACGGCGCTGCTCGAGTCGCTCGAAGGCCGACGCGGCGAGCCGCGCGCGAAGCCGCCGTTCCCCGTCGAGCAAGGGCTCTTCGGCAAGCCGACGCTCGTCAACAACGTCGAGACGCTCGCCGCCGCGCTCCTGATCGTGCGCGACGGCGCCCCCGCGTTCACCGCGCTCGGCACCCCCGAGAGCAGCGGCACGCGCCTGTTCTGCCTCTCCGGCGACGTCACGCGCCCGGGCGTCTACGAGGTGCCGATGGGCCTCACGCTGCGCGCGCTGATCGCGCTCGCGGGCGGGGCCACGCACGGGCTCGCCGGCGTGTTGCTGGGCGGCGCGGCCGGCACGTTCGTCGGGCCCGACGAGCTCGATCTGAAGCTCACGTTCGAAGACACCCGCCGCGCCGGCGCCACGCTCGGGAGCGGCGTGGTGATCGTCTTCCGCGAGGGGACCGACTTTCGCGCCGTGGTCCACGGCCTCGCCGGGTTCTTCCGCCACGAGTCGTGCGGCCAGTGCGTGCCGTGCCGCGTCGGCACCACGAAGGTCGACGATCTGCTCGCGCGCGTCCGCGCCGGCACGCCCGACGGCACGTGGGACGACGAGCGCGATCGCCTGCGCGAGCTCGGGCACGTGCTCCGCGAGGCGTCGATCTGCGGACTCGGCCAGGCCGCGGCGAGCGCGCTCGAGAGCGCGACCCAGCGCTTCGCGATCTGGCCCGCTGCGATGCCGACGCCGACGCCGACGCCGAGCAACGGAGGAAAAGCCTGATGGCCGCCGGATCGCCCACCGACCCGACCGGCCGGCTCGTCACGCTGCGCCGGAAGGTGCAGCTGACGATCGATGGCGCGACGCTCTCGGTCTCCGAGGGCTCGACGATCCTCGACGCCGCGAAGTCGCTCGGCATCGACACGCCGACGCTCTGCTTCGCCCAGAACCTCACGCCGGCCAACGCGTGCCGCGTCTGCGTGGTCGAGCTCGAGGGGGCGCGCACGCTCGTGCCGTCGTGCGCCCGACGCGTCGAGCCGGGCATGGTCGTCCACACCGACTCGGCGCGCGTGCGCGACGCGCGGCGCACCGTGCTCGAGCTGCTCGCGTCGTCGGTCGACATGAGCGCCACGCCGAAATTCGCCGAGTGGTGCGAACGCTACGGCGCGCGCCCCACGCGCTTCGGCACGCCGACGCCGAGGCCGGTCGTCGACGACAACGCGCTCTTCGTCCGCGACTACGCGAAGTGCATGCTCTGCTACAAGTGCGTCGAGGCCTGCGGCGACGACGCGCAGCACACGTTCGCGATCGCCGTCGCGGGCCGCGGCGCGCACGCGACGATCGCCACGGAGCTCGACACCCCGCTGCCCGACTCGGCGTGCGTCTTCTGCGGCAACTGCGTCGGCGTCTGCCCGACCGGCGCGCTGCAGTTCCGCGCGGAGCACGAGCTGCGCGAGGCCGACGCGTGGGACGAGTCGCGGCAGTCGCAGATCGACACCATCTGCCCGTACTGCGGCGTCGGCTGCTCCCTCACGCTCCACGTGCAGGACGAGCGCATCGTGAAGGTGACCTCGCCGGTCGGCTCGGAGGTCACGCACGGCCACCTGTGCGTGAAGGGGCGCTTCGGGTTCGAATACCTCGGCAAGCGCTGAAGCACGCCGCGCGCCGCCCGCATCGCGGCGCCGCGCGCGAGGCGCTCAGCTGGCCGCGAGGCCGGTGATGCCGCGGAACGCGCTCTGCTCGCGCACGACCGTGACGAGGATCCCGCCGATCGCGCGGCGGAGATCGAGCACCGCGGGCGCGAGGCTCCGCACTTCCGCCATCACCGGCGCGGGGCCGCTCGCGAGGTAGGTCTTCGTGAGCTCGGTCGAGACGATCTGGATCGCGCCGACCGCCCGCGTGAGCGTGTCGAAGACGTTGGTGTCGGCCTGCTCGAAGGCCGCGAAGACCCCGCGCGCCACGTTGGTGTCGGCCGCGTCGAGCGCGCGGTTGAACCAGTTCTCGACGTAGCCACGGAACAGCGCGTCGATGGTGTAGCAGTGGCCGCGGTTCAGCTCGACGTGCGCCGCGAGCGTCCCGCCCTGCAGCTCGAGCAGGCGCTCGTAGGTCGTCGACTCGGCGAGCAGCAAGAACTTCACGAGCGCGGTGTCGACGACGTCGCAGGTCTTGCGGATCTCGTCGAGCGCGACGGCGACCTTCTCGGCCGCCGAGTCCGGCTTGGCGCGCAGGCTCGAGACGATCGGCCCGAGCTTCTGCACCTGCCCGGCGAGGGCGTTGAGCGACTGCAGCGCGATGGAGATCTCGGCGAGCATGGCGGGCTCCGGTGGAAGTGCGCGGGAGGCTACACGCGCACGGCAGCGCCCGCCCGGCCGGCGCGAGCGCCGCGCCCCCCGTGCGCCCGCACTACCGTCCAGCTCGGAAACGTCGCTCGCGCCCCGCCCCGGACACGGTACATCGCGCCCGATGCCCGCCTCGCTCGAGCCCCTCCTCCGCCCCCGCTCGATCGCCGTCATCGGCGCCGCCCGCAAGCGCGGCACCATCGCCGCCGAGGTCTTCCACAACCTCGTGCAGTTCGGCTTCCAAGGGGCCGTCTATCCGGTCAACCCGCGCGCCTCGGTCGTGCAGTCGGTGCGCGCGTACGCGAACGTCGAAGAGATCCCGGACGCGGTCGATCTCGCGGTGCTCGTCGTCCCGGCCGCGCAGGTGGTCGAGACCATCGACGCCTGCGGCCGCAAGGGGGTGCGCGCGGTGGTCGTCATCACGGCCGGCTTCGCCGAGACCGGCCCGGAGGGCGCGGCGATGCAGCAGCAGCTCGCTGCGCGCGCGCGCAGCTACGGCATGCGCGTCGTCGGGCCGAACTGCCTCGGCGTGCTGAACGCCAACCCCGAGGTGCGGATGGGGGCCACGTTCGCCCCGAATTTCCCGCCGTTCGGCGGCGTCGCGGTCTGCTCCCAGTCGGGCGCGCTCGGGCTCGCCATCCTCGATCTCGCGCTCGAGGTCGGCATGGGCGTCTCCTCGTTCGTCAGCATCGGCAACCGCGCCGACGTCTCGGCGGCGGACGTGATGGCGTACTGGGAGAACGACCCGGACACGAAGGTCATCCTGCTCTACCTCGAGAACCTCGGCGACCCGGCCGAGTTCCTCGAGATCGCCCGCCGCGTGTCGCGCAAGAAGCCCGTGGCCGTCGTGAAGAGCGGCCGCACGGAGGCCGGGCGTCGGGCGGCCAGCTCGCACACCGGCGCGCTCGCCGGCATGGACGTCGCGGTCGACGCGCTGCTCGGCCAGTGCGGCGTGCTGCGCACCGACACCATCCACGAGCTCTTCGACGTCGCGATGCTCCTGTCGACGCAGCCGGTGCCCAAAGGGCCGCGCATGGCGATCCTCACCAACGCGGGCGGCCCTGGCATCATGGCGACCGACGCGTGCGAGAGCCGCGGGCTGAAGGTCCCCACGCTCACCGAGGCCACGCGCGCGGCGCTGCGCGAGTTCCTCCCCGCCGCCGCCTCGGTGGGCAACCCGGTCGACATGATCGCGAGCGCGTCGGCCGAGCACTACGAGCGGAGCCTCCGCCTGCTCCTCGAGGATCCCGGCGTCGACGGCGTGCTCACGCTCTTCGTCACGCCGATCGTCACCAAGCCGACCGACGTCGCCGAGGCCATCCTCCGCGCCGCGCGCGACGCGCAGAAGCCGATCGTGGCCTGCATGATGGGGAGCCAGGGCGTGCCCGAGGCCGTCGCCGCGCTGCGCGAGGCGCGCATCCCGACGTACACCTTCCCCGAGGCCGCCGCCGCCGCGCTCGCCCGCGCCGCGCGCTATGGCGACTTCCGCGCGCGTGGCGAGCACACGACCCCGGTGCTCACGGTCGATCGCGACGCGGCCGCCGCCGTGATCGGCCAGCCGCTCCCCGCGGGCGCGCGCGGCCGCTGGCTCCCGCCCGACGAGGTGCGCACGGTGCTCGAGGCGTACGGCATCACCACGCCGCGCCAGGCGATCGCGCGCAGCGGTGACGAGGCCGCGCGGCTGGCGGCGGAGCTCGGGTTCCCGGTCGCGCTGAAGCTGATCGCCAAGGGGATCACCCACAAGACCGACGTCGGCGGCGTGCGCCTCGGCCTGCGCGACGAGAGCGAGGTCCGCGAGGCCTACCTGGCGATGCTCGGGCGCCTCCACGAGCTCGGGCGCACCTCGGACATGGAAGGCGTGCTGCTGCAGCGCATGGCCGATCGCGGCATCGAGACCTTCGTCGGCGCGACGCGCGATCCCGAGTTCGGCCACCTGATCGGCTTCGGGCTCGGCGGCGTGCAGGTCGAGCTCCTGAAGGACGTGGTCTTCCGCGTCGCGCCGCTCGGCACGCTGGACGCGGCGGAGATGGTCGACGGCATCCGCGCCCGCGCCCTGCTCGAAGGGTTCCGCGGCGGCCCGGTCGCCGACAAGGCGGCGCTCGCCGACGTACTGCTCCGCGTCGGGCGACTGGTCGCCGATTTCCCGCACATCGCGGAGGTCGATCTGAACCCGGTGATTGCCCGGCCGGACGGCGCCATCGCGGTCGACGCGCGCATCCGCGTGGTCGCCTGAGGGGCGATTCGGCTATCACTTCGGACCCATGATCAAGATCTACGGTTCCGCGATGTCCAGCGCCTCCCGGTGTCTCTTTCTGCTCGAGGAGATCGGCGTCCCCTACGAGCGCCTCGACTCGGGCCTCGGCACGCCCGAGGGGCGCGCGAAGTACGCGGAGATCTTCCCCGGCGCGATGGTCCCGTACCTCATCGACGGCGACGTGAAGCTGTTCGAGTCGATGGCGATCAACATGTACCTCGCCAGCAAGTACAAGCCCGAGCTCCTGCCGACCGACGTGTACGGCCGCGCGCTGGTCGACCAGTGGTCGTACTGGGCCATCACCAACCTCCAGCCCCAGCTGCTGAAGGTGATGATGAACACCACGTTCCTCCCCGAGGACCAGCGGCAGCCGTCGGAGGTCGAGGCCGGCCGCAAGGGGGCCGCGCGCTACCTCGAGCAGCTCGAGGCCGCGCTCACGCACGACTACCTGATCGGCGACACCTTCACGCTCGCCGATCTGAACTGCGGCTCGGTCGTCGGCCTCTCGGCCTTCGCCGGGGCCACGCTCGGCCCGAAGACCACCGCGTGGCTCGGCCGCCTGCAGGCGCGCCCGTCGTACGCGAAGACGCACTGACCGTTCGAAGTGAACGCGGGCGCGTGGAGCGATCGCTCGCTCCGCACGCCCGCTTCGTCTCCGCTGCGTCGACGCCGGGCGGTTCAGCCCTTGATCACGCCGAGCTGCTTGCCGATCTTCGTGAAGGCGGCGATGGCCTGCTGCACCTGCTCCGGCGAGTGCCCCGCCGAGAGCTGCACGCGGATGCGCGCCTCGCCCTTCGGCACCACCGGGAACGAGAAGCCGATCACGTAGATCCCCTCGGCGAGCAGCGCGGCGGCCATCTCGCTCGCGAGACGCGCGTCGCCCAGCATCACCGGGACGATCGGGGTGATCCCCTCTTTGATCGCGAAGCCCGCGGCCTTCATCCCCTCGCGGAAGACGCGCGCGTTCTCCATCAGCCGATCGCGCAGCTCGGTGGTGCGGCCGAGCAGCTCGAGCACCGCCACCGAAGCGCCAGCGATCGCGGGCGCGATCGAGTTCGAGAACAGGTACGGGCGCGAGCGCTGGCGCAGCAGCTCGACGATCTCCTTCTTGCCGGTCGTGAAGCCGCCGGCCGCGCCGCCGAGCGCCTTGCCGAGCGTCGAGGTCATCACGTCGACCTTCGCCTGCACGGCGTGGTGCTCCGCGGTGCCGCGCCCGGTCTTGCCGATGAAGCCGCTCGCGTGCGAGTCGTCGACCATCACCATCGCGTCGTACTTCTCGGCGAGCGCGGTGATCACGTCGAGCTTCGCGAGGTAGCCGTCCATCGAGAAGACGCCGTCGGTGGCGACGAGCCGCAGGCGCTTGCCCTGCGTGGCCTTCAGCGCCTCCTCGAGCGCCGTCATGTCGCCGTTCGGGTAACGATGGCGCTCGGCCTTGCACAGGCGGATGCCGTCGATGATCGAGGCGTGGTTGAGCGCGTCGGAGATGATCGCGTCTTCCTCGCCGAGCAGCGTCTCGAAGATGCCGCCGTTCGCGTCGAAGCAGGAGCTGTAGAGGATCGTGTCCTCGGTGCCGAAGAAGCTCGAGATCTTCGCCTCGAGCTCCTTGTGCAGGTCCTGGGTGCCGCAGATGACGCGCACCGAGCTCATGCCGTACCCGTGGGTCTCGATCGCCTTGTGCGCGGCGGCGATGACCTCGGGGTGCGAGGAGAGCCCGAGGTAGTTGTTCGCGCAGAAGTTGAGGACCTGCGCGCCCCCCGCGACGCCGATGCGGGCCGCTTGAGGGGTGTTGATGATCCGCTCGGACTTGTAGAGGCCCGCTTCCCGGATCTCGGAGAGGGTCTTCGCGTAAACGTCTTTGGCGCGGCCGTACATGGTGGCGCGCAGCCTAGTCCAAACGCCCCCACTCGTGATCGCACTCGTGCACGTCTTCATTCCCGTGCTCGTGACCGTGACCGGGCTCGTGTGCGGGCTCGGGCTCGGGCTCGCGCTCGAACGCCGCTGCGCTCGCCGGGGTAGCCAGGCTCGCCGGCGCTCGCGCCTTCGCTTCCTCGCTCCGCATCGACTCGATTTGCCGCGCGAAATCACGCCACGGCTCGACCGTGCCGACGCGCACACGCTCCACACCCACCCAGGGCACCGCGCTCGCCCGCGCGCATGCCGCACTGCGCTGCGCGTTCTCTCTCGCACCGCGGCACGACTCGGGACTAGCGTCCCGCGCCATGGCGAAGCCCGTCGTCTTGGTCACCGGCGCGAATGGGGAAATCGGCCGCTCGCTTCTGCAGCGGCTCTACAACGACGGGCGCTATCGCGTCGTCACCGTCGATCTCACGCCGCTGCCGGAGAAGTACCGCGGCTACTGCCTCGAGACGTACGCCGGCAACATCATGGACCGCTACCTGCTCGATCAGGTCGCGGCGCACCACGAGATCGAGGTGATCTTCCACTTGGCGGCGCTCCTCTCGACGCGCGGCGAGCGCGATCCGGAGCTGGCCCATCAGGTCAACGTCGAGGGGACGCTCCACCTGCTGCGCGTCGCGCAGAACCAGTCGCAGCGCCTCGGTCGCGCCGTGCGCTTCCTCTTCCCGAGCTCGATCGCCGTCTACGGCCTGCCGAACGTCGAGGAGAAGAAGAAGGCCGGCCGCGTGCACGAGGACACGTGGAACGTGCCGATCACGATGTACGGCTGCAACAAGCTCTATTGCGAGCACCTCGGCCGCTACTTCACGACCAACTACCGCCAGCTCGGCGCGCTCGCGACCGCCGCGCGCCTCGATTTCCGGTCGATCCGCTTCCCCGGGCTCATCTCGGCGGAGACCGTCCCGACCGGCGGCACGAGCGACTTCGGCCCCGAGATGCTCCACGCCGCGGCCAAAGGCGAGAAGTACACGTGCTTCGTCGGCCCCGAGGCGCGCATCCCGTTCATGGCGATGCCCGACGCGGTGCAGGCGCTCACGCAGCTCCTCGACGTCGATCGCGAGCGGCTCACGCAGACCGTCTACAACATCGGTGCGTTCAGCCCGTCGGCCGCCGAGATCGCGGCCCGCGTGCGCAAGGCCTACCCGAACGCGCAGATCGACTACGCGCCCGATCCGGTGCGCGCGAAGATCGTCGACTCGTGGCCCGAGGACGTCGACGACTCGAAGGCCCGCGCCGATTGGGGCTGGTCGCCCGAGTACGATTTCGAGCGCGCGATGGAGGAGTACCTGCTCCCCACCATCCGCGAGCGCTACGCCGATCACCGCCCGAGCGGGCATCCCGCGGCGCCCTGAGGCGCTCGCCCACATCGGCGCCAGGGCCGCGCGCGCCGATGGCGGTTCGAGCCGCGGCGGGCCACGCCCGCGACGATGCGCGCTGGCTGGAATCCGCCGTGTGCGCTCGGCCGCGCGCCGTAGTTGAACGAAAGCCAACGAGACGGAACGATGGAGGCGTGCCCTTCCACCTTCGCTTGGCTGCGCTTCGCCCCCTGACCCCCCACGCCGCCTTCGCGGTCGCCTTCGCCGTCGCCGCGTGCTCCGCCAGCAAGGACGCGGGCAACGGCGGCACCGCCAAGCCCGATGGGAGCGTCAGCGGCGACGACGGCGGCTTCGTCGCCGACGTGGGGCTCGGCGACGTCGACACCACGAAGCCACCGCCCACGCCGCAGACGGTGATCGCGCCCGGCGCCCCCGCCGACGCGCCCTCGAAGTTCGCCGGCGCGGCCGACCCGTCGCGCGCGCCCTCGCTCGTGTATCCCGCCGACGGCGTGCTCGTGCCGCCCAACCTGGGGACGCTCGAGTTCCACTTCATGCCCGGCGCCGGCAACACGCTCTTAGAGCTCGACTTCGAGAGCGCCGACGTCGCGCTCAAGGTCTACGCGACGTGCACGCCCGTCGGCGGCGGCTGCGTCTACTCGCCCGACGACGCGACCTGGAAGAAGCTCGCCGTCGCGGCGAGCGGCGGTGACGTGGTCACGTACAAGATTCGCGGCGTCGACGGCGCGAGCCCGGGCGGCGTGGGCGTGTCGGCCGCGCAGAAGATCTCCTTCGCCGAGGAGAAGCTCACGGGCGGGCTCTACTACTGGAACGCCGGCGCCGGCGCGACGATGCGCTACGAGTTCGGCGTGAGCGGCAAGAAGGGGGAGCTGTTCCTCAACGCCGCGTCGGCGGGCGTGCCGGTCTGCGTCGGCTGCCACGAGCTCTCGCGCCAGGGCGACAAGATCGCCGAGGGCTACTCCATCCCGAGCCCGAGCGGCTTCAACGTCTACGACGTCGCGTCGAAGGCCACGACGTTCAAGAAGACCGGCACCGGGAACTTCTTCGCGTGGTCTCCGGACGGCGGCCGGCTGCTCGCCTCGACCGGCGACAAGATGGTGCTGCTCGACGGCACCAGCGGCGCGCAGATCTCCGGCGTCGCCACGCAGGCCGGGATGCCGACCTGGTCGCCCGACGGCAGCACCATCGTCTACGCGCGCGAGCAGGCCGCGTCACCGATCGCGACCGGCAAGCCGGGCGTCTCGCAGGGCTCGCTGCAGTCGCTGAAGTGGGACGGCACCACGATCACCGCCGGCAAGACGATCGTCCCCTACGGCGGCCAGAACAACTACTACCCCGCGTTCTCGCCCGACTCGAACCTGGTGGCGTTCAACCGCTCGCCGTCGAACCAGAACTCCTACGACGCGCCCGACGCCCTCGTGTTCGTCGTGAAGGCGGACGGCTCGGGCGCGCCGATCCAGCTCTCGAACGCGTCGCCCACCGCGGGGCGCGGCGACTCGTGGCCCAAGTGGACGCCGAGCGTGCAGCAGCACCGCGGCCACCCGCTCTTCTGGATCACGTTCTCGAGCCGCCGCCCGTACGGCCTGCGGCTCAACACCGCGGCGCCGACGACCGACGCGCCGGGCACCGCGCAGATCTGGATGGCCGCGATCGATCCGACCCAGGTCGCCGCCGGCAAGGATCCGAGCTTCCCCGCGTTCTGGCTGCCGTTCCAGGACATCGCGAGCGGCAACCACATCGCGCAGTGGGTGCTCACGGTCTCGCGCAAGCCGTGCAAGACCGTCACGGACTGCGCCGGCGACGAGGCGTGCTCCTCGGGCCTCTGCGTGCCGGCCATCCAGTAGCGGCGCGACGCGGACGCGACGACGCGACGACGCGACGACGCGACGACGCGACGACGCGACGACGCGACGACGCTACGCGGACGCGACCAGGCGCGGCGGCTCGGTCGGGGCACCGAAATGCTCCGCCAGGCGCGCCTCGGCCTGATCGCCGAAGAGGATGTGGCAGGCCTCGACCAGGCCGGGCGCGCAGCGGATCTCCTCCGTGCGCATCACGAGCGAGATCTTGGAGCGTCGTCGGAGGAAGTCGTCGAGCTTCACGATCATCTCGCGCTTCGCCGCGTGCTCGAGCTCGCAGCGCACGTACTCCGCCCCTTCGATGAGCAGATCGGCCTTGCTCGGATCGGCGTCGATCTCGTCGAGCATCGCGAACGCGTCCATTCCGTAGCGGCGCCAGAGCCGCGGCGAGAGCAGCTCCGACGAGCTCTTCGAGGTGCGCTCGTCGAGCTTCATGCGCCGCGCGCGGGCGAAGAACTCGAGGCGACGGTCCTCGATCGGCTCGCCGTACCAGCGCACGTCGGGGCGCGGCAGCTCGATCCCGAGCGAGCCGGCGATCGCGGCGATCTCCTCGCCGACGTTGAGGCAGTCGGTGAGCTTGCCGCCGAAGATGCTGATCCGCCGGGCGGCGCGATCGACGTCGAGCGCGTGCTTGCGCGACAGCTGCATCCAGTCCTTGCTCTGCCCCTTGGCCGCCTTGCGCACCACGAGCGGGCGGACGCCGCAGCGCTCCGCGATGACGTCGGCCTCGGTGAGCGGCTTGGGGAGGCGCAGGCGCTTGTTGATGTTGTCGAGGACGAAACGCCGATCCTCGGCAGTGACCTCGGTGTGCGGGCCGTCGACGCGCGTGTCGGTCGTGCCGATGCACGTGCGCACGCCCATCGGGATGACGAAGAAGAGGCGGCCGTCGTCGGCGAAGAACGTCAGCACGCGCCGGCTCTTGGTGAGCTTCGGCACGATCAGGTGGATCCCCTTCGAGAACACGTGCTGGTGCGCCGTCTCCTCGCCGTCGCGCGCGTTGAGCGCGTCGACGAACGGCCCCGCGGCGTTGACGATTACGCGTGAGCGGATCGTGCGCTCGACTCCGGAGGCGAGGTCACGCACGCGCGTGCGCCAGACGCCGTCCGCGTCGCGCTCGCTGCCGAGGGCCTCGACGTAGTTGGCGGCGGCGCAACCGAACCCGATCGCGCTCTTCACGAAGTTCCAGACGAAGCGCGCGTCGTTGTCGTGCAGGTAGGCGTCCGAGTACTCGAAGCCGCCGTCGCTCCCCGCGAGCTCGAGGATCGGCTCCTCCTTCGCGAGCTTCGTCGGCGAGAGCCAGCGCGGCGGCCTCGTGAAGAAGCTGCCGATCAGCCAGTAGAGCAAGGTGCCGCAGACGAGCTTCCAGAGCGCGTGGCGGAACCCCTGCGCGTGGACGGTGAGGAAGCGGATCTCCTGCACGGTCGACGGGTAGGCGTCGATCAGTCGGTTCCTGCACATGCACAGCTTGCGCACGAGCAGGAACTCGAACGTCTCCATGTACTTGATGCCGCCCCACGCGAGGTTCGACGACTGCTGGCTCGTGAACGACGCGAAGTCGGCCTTGTCGATCAGCGCGACGCGCGCGCCGCGCCCGGAGAGGCACGCGGCCGAGACGGCGCCGTTGATGCCGCCGCCGATGACGAGGACGTCGAACGTGCCTTCGCCGATCTCGGCGAGCGCCTTTTTTCGGAGGGCCGACATGATCGGCGTGGACCATAGTCGCGCCGCGTCAACGACGCCACGCCTGCGGCGGGGTCTGCCAGCGACGCCCCGCCGACGTGCTCGGCCGTCCCGTTTGCGTGCGCCGCGTGCGCCGGCTCAGAAGCTGCCGCTGCCGCCGTTGCTGCACCCCGCGCAGCCCGCGGCCGACGGGTTGGTGTTGCAGGTCGAGGAGCAGTAGCCGACGCGGTTGAAGACCTTGTTCACGCCGTTGCACTCGACGCTCTCGCCGACGACGCTCATCTCGCCGTAGCCGCCCGTCGCGTTGAACTTCCCGACGCAGCTGGAGGCGGCGCTGCTGGTCACCCACGAGGGGAGGTCGGGCCACTTCTGCTCGACGTTCGGCGTCGTGTAGTCGCCCTCGGCGCAGACGGTCGCGACGGTGCAGTCGCTCGTCTGCGGGCTGTTCACGTCGCCGGCCTTGAGCGTGTAGCAGAGCTTGAAATGCCCTGCGCAGTCGGTCTTCAGCGTGGTGTGCGACCACGGCGTCGAGGGGGCCGTCACCGTCCCCGAGCCGATGCTCGGGCAGGCCGCCGCGGTGAGCTTGCCGGTCGCGTCGTAGCTCGGGATGGTCGAGACGCCGCCCGTCGGCGCGCTCGCGGACGTGCCGTAGAAGCAAGGCTCCAGGTTCGCGATCGACCAGGTGCCGCCGCTGAAGCAGACGCACGCGTCCTTGCCCGCGGTCGCCCCCGGGGTCGGGAGCACGTAGCCCTCGCACGGCCCCCACGCGTAGGCGAACTCGCCGTTCTTCACGCAGGTCGTCTGCCCGTCGACGCAGACGCCGCGGTTGCGGTTCTTGCGCAGGCCCGGCCAGCACGCGGCGGTCTGCCCTTCCTTCGTGCACGGACACCCCTCGCGGTTCTTGTCGTCGGGGCAGTCGGGCGTGCCCCCGGGGACGGTCGGCATCACGCCCGTCTCGCTGAGGCACATCATCGGCGGCGGATCGTTCGCCCAGAAGGCCTCCGCACCGGCGTCGGCGCCGAGCGGGCCCGTGCCGGAGTCGACGTTCGTGAGCCCGCCTTCGTTCGGATCGTACGAGGCGTCGTAACCCTGCGAGCCATCGCCGCCGGTGTCGCCGAGGTGCAGCAGCGCATCGCCAGAGCTGGCGGACGAGCAGCCGCTCGCAGCGAGCAGCGCGAACGAGAGCGACGAGAGGGCGAGCGAGCCGACGAGCGAAGAGCGAGCCTTCATGGGGGCTCGACTGTACGCGCGCCGGCGCGACCGGCACGCGCGGGGAAGCGCTGCGCCGGCCGGGCGCGAGGTTTCCACCGTGAACGCCCGCCGCATCAGGAACGCGTGTGAGCGCGCTGCGGCGTGGCGCGAATTGTTCACCGAGCGACGAGCACGGCGACGCCCGCGACGGCGACGAGCGCGCCGATCCAGCGGCGCAGCGGCACGATCTCGCCGGCGAAGCGCGACAGGATCAGCACGAAGATGGCGCCCATCTGGTTGAGCAGGGCCGAGCGCGACGCGGTGCCGTACTTCATGCCGCCGAGCCAGAGGATCATCGCGACGTAGGTCCCGAGCACGGTCGCGGGCACGGCGGCGCGCCACGCCCGCTGCGGCCGGAAGAGCGCCGTCCCCGCGCGGACGGTCCCGGTCACCAGCTGGAACGCGAAGAGCGCGATCGAGCCGGCGAGCAGGCGCACCGCGGTCGCCTCGACGAGCACGCTGCGATCGAGCGCGGGCTTCGCGAGCACGACGCCGAAGGCGGTGGTGACCACGCCCGCGACCGCGAGCGCCACGCCGCCTCGATCGATGCGGACGCCGCCCGGGCGCTGCCATGAGACGATGAAGAGCCCGAGCACGACCAGCGGCGCCCCCACGAGCAGGCGACCGCTGAGCGTCTCGCCGAGCCAGAGCGCCGAGAGCAAGAGGACCGTGGGCGAGTAGGCGCAGTCGGTCACCGCCGCGATCGACGCGTCGATGCGCCGCAGGCCGGCGAGGAAGAGCGTGTCGGCGACGGCGAGCCCGAGCACGCCGCTGCCGGCGAGGAAGAGCCAGTCGCGCGGCGAGCGCGAGGTGTCGAAGCGCACCCCGGTGGCGAGCATCGTCGCGAGCAGGAGCACCGAGGCGACGACGTTCTTGAAGAGGTTGAGCGCGGAGGCGCCGACGTGGTCGCCCACGCGGCGGAACATCAGGACGGCCCCCGCCCAGGCGAGCGCACATCCGAGCGCCATCGCGTCACCCGCCCAGGTCGGCATCGAGGGGCGGCACCGTAGCAGGCCGCGCCGGCCCGCCGGCGGAAAGGGACGCCTCGCCGCGATCGCGCGACGCGCACGACGATCTCGGCCGCGGAGCGAGGAGCGACTCGCTAGCATCCGGTCATGGCGGAGCCGCAGCCGACGCCGCAGCCGACCCCGCAGCCGGAGCCGCGGCGCTGGTTCCCCGCGGCGCTCGCGACCCTGCTGACGCTCGCGGCGGCGCTGACCTCGGTGCGGCCGTTCCGCGAGTCCGACCTCTTCTGGCACCTCGCGCTCGGGCGGGCGGTGCTGCGCGCGCACGCGCGGGTGGTGCCGGAGCCCTGCGCGCTCGAGGCGTTCTCGCGCACCAGCGTGGCGCAGGAGTGGCTGTGGGAGGTGCTGCTCTACGGCCTGTTCCGCGCGTTCTCGTACGCGGCGATCGCGGCGCTGGTGGTCGCGATCGGCGGGGCCCTCGGCGCGACGGTGCCGTGGATGCTGCGGCTGCGGCCGCGTCGCACGCCCGAGCGCGACGCGTGGCCCGGCGACGCGGCGCTCGCGCTCGTCGCGCCGATCGTGCTGATGCTGGCCCTGTCGCGCGTCCGCGAGCGCCCGGAGTCGCTCGGGTTGCTGCTGCTCGTCGCGTTCGTCGGGCTCGCGCGCCGCTACGCCGCGAGCGACACGCCGGACACGCAGGACACGCCGGGCACGGCCACGCGGCTCGCGGCCGCGCTCGTCGGCGTCGAGCTGATCTGGGCGCAGACGCACCCGACCTTCGTGCTCGCCCCGGCGATCTTCCTCGCGGCCCTCGGCGCGCGCCCGCTCGCCGCGTTGCGCGCCGCGCTCCGCCGCCACGGCGCGGTGCTCGCGGCGCTCTCCGTCGGCCTGCTCACGAGCGCGCACGGCCTCGGCATCTTCGCGAACCTCTCGGCGCACGCCCACGGCGACGCGGTCGCGCACATCACCGACATGGCGGCGCCGACGTGGCAGACGTTCCACCCGCTCGAGAGCGTCTTCGGCCCGCTCTACGCGCTCGGCTGGCTGCTCGGCCTCGGCGGCGCGCTGCTCGCGCGGCGCGTTCGGCGAGACTCGCTGCTCCTGGCGACGCTCGGCCTCGTGCTGGTCTCCACCGCCGTGCGAGGG
This sequence comes from uncultured delta proteobacterium, assembly GCA_903923175.1. Classification (GTDB taxonomy): domain Bacteria; phylum Myxococcota_A; class Polyangia; order Polyangiales; family JADJMO01; genus CAIXWQ01. Next base: position 22,621 of record CAIXWQ010000551.1, read on the forward strand.
CTCGCTCCCGGCGGCGTGCTGCTCGGCCCGCTCGCGTTCGAGGGGGCGCGGGCGATCGCCGAGGCGCTCCCGCTCCGACGCGCGCGCCTCCTCGTCGGGGCGTTCGGCGTGCTCGGCGCGCTCCTGTTCGTGCGCGCGGCCGTGCGGCTCCACGAGCAGAACGGGCCCATCGGCCGGATCGGTCCGGTCGCCGGCTGGTTTCCGCTCGGCGGCGCGGCGCGCCTCGCGCAAGGCCCGACGGGCGCGCGCGTGCTCACGACCTTCGACTCCGGCGCGGCGATCGGCTTCCTCGGCGACGGCCGCGCCCGCGTGACCCTCGACTCGCGCGTGCCGCTGCAGTTCGACGACACCGAGCTCGCGATCATGCGCGACGCGCTCGGAGAGGCCGGCGCGCTGAAGCTCGCCCTCGCCCGCTACGCCGCCGACGTCGCCGTCGTCTCGCGCGAGGGGGCCGCGTGCGGGCTGCTCGCCGGGCTCGAAGGGTGGGACGCGGTGCTCACCGAGCCGCGCTACACGACGTTCGCCCGCGCGGGCACGGCGTTCGGCGGTCGTCGGCTCCTCGGCGTCGCGCCGTGCGGCGCCGATTACCTCGCGAGGCGCGCCTGCGAGGAGCCCCGCGCGCTCGAGGACGATCTCGCGGAGCTCGCCCGCTTCGACGACGCGTCGTTCGTCGGCTTCCTCCGGGCGGAGTCGGCCGTGCGCTGCCTCGGGCCGCGCGTGGAGTTGGCCCAGGTCGCGAAGCTGGTCCCCTCGTCGTGGGAGGCCTACGCCTACGCGTGGCCGCGCGACGCGCTGCTCGCGCGCCTGCTCGTGCGCGCCGGCCAGGGCGAGGCGGCGCTCGATCTGCTGGAGCCGTGGCTCGACAAGCAGCCGCTCGGGGCCGTGTCGGCCATCGGGCCGCTGGTCGCGAACGCACGCGAGGGGGGGGAGCTGCGCCGCTTCCTCGCCCGCGCCGTCGCGCGCCTGGCCGACGACGCGCCGGCCGACCTCGAGGCCGATCTCGCCTGGCTCTGCGCCCTCGATCGAGAGGCCGAGTGCGCGCGCTTCCACGCCGCGCGCGCCGCGTTGCGCGGGAGCGCGCGCGCCGGCCGTGCGCTGTGCTGGGTCGCGCACGAGCACCGCGACGCGAAGGCCCGCGACGACGCGCGCGCCTGGCTCGACACGCGCAAGCGCCTCGGCGTGCCCGAGGCGTCGGGCGACTGCCCGCCCTGACGAGGCTCAGCGAACCAGCCTCGCGAGCGCCGCGGCCGCGTCCTCGAACGAGGATTGCTGGCGCGGATCCTGACGCAGGAACGCTTCGATCGCCGGCATGCGCGCCACCGCGTCGTCGAGCTCGGCGTCGCCGCCCTTCTTGTACGCCCCGATCGCCAGCAGATCGCGCTTCGCTTCGTACGTGCCGACCAGCGCGCGCAGGCGCCGCGCGGCGGTCGCCTGCTCCTTCGTCACGACGCTCTCCATCACGCGCGAGAGCGAGGCCGCGACGTCGATCGCCGGGTAGCGCCCGCGGGCGGCGATCGCGCGGTCCATCACGATGTGCCCATCGAGGATGCCGCGCACCTCGTCGGCGATCGGCTCCTCCATGTCGCCGCCCTCGATCAGCACGGTGTAGATCGCGGTGATGCTGCCGTTGCTGCCATTTCCGGCGCGCTCCAGCAGCCGCGGCAGGATGGCGAACGCGCTCGGCGGATAGCCGCGTCGCGCGGGCGGCTCCCCCGCGGCGAGCCCCACCTCGCGCTGCGCGCGCGCGTAGCGCGTGATCGAGTCGATCAGGAGCAGCACGCGCTTGCCGTCGTCGCGGAAGCGCTCGGCGATCGCGGTGGCGACCTGGGCGGCGCGCAGCCGCTCGAGCGCCGCCGCGTCGCTCGTGGCGACGACGACGACCGCCCTGCGCCGCCCCTCCGCGCCGAGCGCGTGCTCGAGGAACTCGGACACCTCGCGGCCGCGCTCGCCGACCAGCGCCACCACGACGACGTCGGCCGTCGTGCCGCGCGTCACGGCGCCGAGCAGCGTCGACTTGCCGACGCCCGAGCCGGCGAAGAGCCCGACGCGCTGCCCCTCGGCGAGGGTGAGCAGCGCGTCGATCGCGCGCACGCCCGTCGGGAGCGGGCGGACGATCGGCCGGCGCTCGAGGGGGCCCGGCGGTCGGCGATCGATCGGCGTCGGGCGCCCGCGCGCAAGCGGACCGAGCCCATCGATCGGCCTGCCGAGCCCGTCGACGACGCGCCCGAGCCACCCCTCGTCGACGTGCACCTCCGCGCCCGCGGGCTCGAGGCGCACGGGATCGGCCGCGCCCACGCCCGAAAGCGCGCCCAGCGGCATCAGCACGACCTCGCCGCCCGGCCGGCCGTCGTCGAGGAAGCCGACGACCTCGCAGTCCAAGGGTCCGCCACGCGCGGCCGGACGCTCGATCACCGCGACGTCGCCGATGCGCG
>CAIXWQ010000552.1 GCA_903923175.1 uncultured delta proteobacterium
CTGGGCCTGCTGGCCGATCGCGCCGGACGGCCCGGGCGCCGCGAACTACACCGTGAAGACGATCTGCGGCGACCGGGTCGTCGTCGACGCGACGACCGGGCTGATGTGGGCGCAGGACGAAGAGGTCGGCACCTTCTCGTGGGCCAACGCGAAAGCGCGCTGCACGAGCTCGCGCCGCGCGGGGTTCTCCGACTGGCGGCTGCCGACCCGCATCGAGCTCTCCTCGCTCGTCGATCGCTCGCGGGCGACCACGCCGAGCATCGAGCCCACGGCCTTCCCGAGCGCCACCATCGGGCCGCTCTGGACCGCCTCCGTGTACCAGCTCTCGACGAACAACTCCTGGTACGTCGGCTTCGGCCACGGCTACACGTATTACACGGGCAACACGATCGCCTACGGCGCGCGGTGCGTCCGATGAGGCCCGAGGACGAGCCCATGCGCACTCGCTTCTCTCCGCTCTTTCCGCGCGCGGCTCGCAGCGCCGCGCGCACGGGGCTCGCGCTCGCGGGCCTCGCCGCGCTCCTCCTCGGCTGGCAGCTGCTCGGCGGGCACCATCGCGCCGCGCGCGCCGACGCGCCGCCGGGGCGCTACACCGCGGGGACCGACGCGACGACCCCGTGGGTCAAGGACGGCCGGACGGGGCTCGTGTGGAAGAAGACCGAGGAGAGCGGCTCGTTCACCTGGGCGACGGCGAAGACCCAGTGCGCCTCGCCGTGGCGGCTGCCGACCGTGGGCGAGCTGCTGAGCCTGGTCGACGAGACGCGCACGGCCGTGCCGACGATCGATCTGACGGCGTTCCCGGGGGCGAGCGGTGGCAACTTCTGGTCGTCGTCCCCCGACGCGAGCAGCGGCGGCGCGAAGGCCTGGAATGTCGACTTCGGCACCGGCGCCGACTTCAACGCCGACGTCGGCACGTCGGGCGGCGTGCGCTGCGTGCGTTGAGCGCGCGACGCGCCCGCGCGCGCGCAGCTCACTCGAGCGAGCCGCGGGCCACGAGCGCTTCGAAGCGCGCCAGCTCGTCGAGCGCCTTGGCGCGCTTGCGGCGGGTGTAGAGGAAGAGCGCCGCGTGCGTGACCACGATCGCGCCGACGGCCACCGCCGCGCGCCACGGCTCGTGGCGAATCCGCTCGAGGCGCGAGAGCAGGATCCAGGCGACCGCCGGCACGATCGCCGCGGCCAGCACGACGTTCGCGACCACCGCGAAGCGCACGAGCGCGACGTCGGTGGCGAGCCGCGCCCGCGTGAGCTCGACGTAGCGATCGAGCCCCGCCGCGACCGAGGCGAGCTGCCCGCGGCGCGCGACGTGGAAGCGCGTGACCCACGCGCCGTTGAACACCAGGATCACGCCGCAGATCGCGGCGACCGAGGGGGCGCCGTGGGTGCGCACGATGAGCGCGAACGCGATCGCGGAGGAGAACGCGCCGGCGACCGTCTCGTAGACGAGCGAGCGCCGCAGCCTCCGCCCGTCGCGCAGGCAGCGCGCGGCGAGCTGCTCCGCGAGCGCCGTCGTGTCTCCCAGCGACAGCCACTCCGCCCTCCACGCCGACAGCTCGCCGTCGTCTCGAACGCTCTCGGACATCATGCGCCTCCCGTCGCGTCGAGCAGCACGCGCAGCGCGGCCCGCGCGCGGTTGGCGCGGACGGCGACGTTGTTCTCGGTGGTGCCGAGCACCTCGGCGATCTCGCGGTGCGCGAGCCCTTCGAGCAGCAGCATGACCACCTGACGATGGGCGAGCGGCAGCGCGCGCACCGCGGCAAGCAGGCGGCGCTCGCGCTCGCCGCGCTCGAACGCCATCGCCGGGTTCTTGCCGGTGGTGGCGACCGCCGCGTCCTCGTGGTCGACGACGTCGGCGAGCGGGACGCCGCGCTTCGCGAGGAACGCGAGCGCGCGGTTGTGCGCCACGCGCAGCACGAACGTGCGCTCGGCGCACTCGCCGCGGAAGCGCGGCAGCGCGGCGAAGAGCGCCATCGCGACGTCCTGCTGCAGATCCTGCCGATCGGCGGCCGAGCGCGCGTAGCTCGCGACCAGCCGCGCGAGTGGCGCCGCGTGCTCCGAGAGGCACCGCAGCAGCCGGCGCTCCGGGGCTTCGGCGACGTCGAGGGGGGCGACCATTGCGATGCTCACCCAGGGATAGTCCGGCGGGGCGCCGAGACCTTACACGGAATCGTCCGCGCGCCTGCCGCGCCTGCGGAAGAGCCGTCGATCGCCGCGCGCGGAGGCCGCCTCGTGCGAGACTCCCCGCGATGCGGCTCCTGATCCTCGGCGGCGGGTTCACCGGCACGGCGGTGGCGCGCCAGGCGCTCGCGCGCGGGCTCGCGGTGCACGCCAGCACGCGCGATCCCGAGCGCGCGGCGCGCCTCGCCGCGCTCGGCGTCACGCCGCTGCTCGTCGCCTCGCTCGCGGAGGGGCCGGCGCAGCCCATGCTCGAGATGCTCCACGCGCTCCCGATCGACGCCGAGATGAGCGTCCTCGTCACCTTCCCGCCCGACGGCGCCACCGACCGCGCGCTCGCCCCGCGCCTCGCGGGGGCACGCTCGATCGCGTACGTCTCGTCGTCGGTGGTGTACGGCGGCGCGCGCGGCCGCGTGGACGAGACGACCCCGACCGTCGCCTCGTCACGCGAACCCGACGCGCTGGCGAACGCGATGCCGCGCGCGCGCCTCCGGGTCGAGGCGGAGGCGGTCTACCGCGACCTCGGCGCGACGATCGTGCGCGCCCCGGCCATCTACGGCCCCGGCCGCGGGCTGCACCTGCGCCTCGCGCGTGGCACCCTGCGCCTCGCGGGCGACGGCGACAACGTCGTGTCGCGCGTGCACGTCGAGGACCTCGCCAGCGCGCTGCTCGAGCTGCTCGTGCGCGGCACCCGCGACGCGCTCTTCGTCGCGGGCGATCGGCTGCCGGCGCCGCACGTCGAGGTGGTCCGCCACGTGTGCGAGGCGCTCGGGCTCCCGATGCCGCCGCGCGTCCCCGGCGAGCAGGCCGACGAGACGCTCCGCCACGAGCGCGCGCTCGACCCCTCGCGCCTCTACGCCGCGCTCGGCCGCGAGCCGCGCTTCCCGACCTACCGCGAGGGGTTCGCGCAGTGCCTCGCCGCCGACGGGCTGCTGCCCGGGTGACTCACGCCGCGCCAGGCGAACCGCGCGAAACCAGCGCGTTGACGTCGGCCGCCTCGAGCACGCGCTTCGGCGCGCCGTGCTTCGCCGCCGCGATCAGCGCGCGCCCGAGCGTCGCGCTGGTCATCAGGCTCTTGGGGAACACCCTCGAGAGGGCCGGGTACATCCAGCCGGTCGCCGCGTAGATCGCGCGGTACCAGCTGATCGACGAGACGACGCCGCGCGCGGGCTGGATGAAGCCGGGTCGGAACATGTAGGCGGCGCCCAGCGGCAGCGCGAGGAGATCGTTCTCCGTCTTGCCCTTCACGCGCGCCCACATCTGCCAGCCCTTCTCGGTCGAGTCGGTGCCCGCGCCGGAGACGTAGCAGAACGTGAGGCCCGGATTCAGCCGCGCGAGCGTCTTCGCCGCCGCGAGGGTGAAGTCGTAGGTGACGTGGCGATACTCCTCTTCCTTCATGCCGGCCGCCGAGACGCCGAGGCAGAAGAGGCACGCGTCGTAGCCGCGCAGGCGCTCCTCCACCGCGGCGTAGTCGCCGAAGTCGCTCACCACCAGCTCGTCGAGCTTGTCGTGCGTGCGGCCGGTCGGGCGGCGCACCACCGCGAGCACGCGCGCGACCTCGGGATCGTCGAGGCACTCCAGCAGCGCCCCCTGGCCGACCATGCCCGTCGCGCCGAACAGGATCAGCTTCACGCGCCGCGCGGCCCCTCGGACGTCGCTCTCTCGCTCGCTCATTCTCCGGCTCCTCGGCAGGCGATCCGCACCGCGACGCGCATGCGATCGCGGTAGGCGGCGGTGGTCGTCACGACGTGCTTCACGCCTGACGACGTCGCGTTCAGGTGCTCGGCGAGCTCCTTCGCGGTGACGCCCGATCCCTTCCAGCGCGCGGCGACGCCGCTGCTCTTGAGCACGCGCGCGACCCCCGCGACGAACTCCTCCTCGAGCTCCTTCAGCACGGGCCCGACCAGCGCGCGCGCCGTCTCGAGCAGCTCGTTCATGTGCCCCGCCTCGCCGATCGCGTCGCCCTGATGCGCCTCGAAGGCGCCGAGGAGCCGCGCCTCGGGGTCGAGGTCGTCGCGCCCGAGCGCCGCGCGGCCGGCGGCCCGGCTCTGCTCGATCAGGCGCAGCACCGCCGCGCCGAAGAGCGCTTCTTTGCTGGCGAAGTGCAGGTAGAGCCCCTGGCGCGAGAGCCCGGCGGCGCGGGCGAGATCGTCCATCGAGGTCTTGCGGAAGCCGTAGCGGAGGAACACGGCGGTGGCCGCGCCGAGGATCGCCTCGCGCCGGGCCGCGCTCGCGTCGGTGGGCTCGACCATCGACTCAGCCCGCTCGCCTCAGGCCGTCGGTCGCGCCGGTCGCGTCGGACGCGTCGAACGCGTCGAACGCGAAGGTCACGCCGGTGAGCCGCTCGCTCTCGGTCCACAGCCGCGCAGCGACCGCCGCGTCGCGGGCGTGCTTCGGGATGCGCGCGCGCGCGGGCGGGCCGTTCAGCTCGAGGAAGCGCGAGGGGCCCCAGTAGCTCCCGCTCTCGGCCGCGGGATCGGTCGCTGCGCGCAGCGTCGGCAGCGCGCCGTCCTCCGGCTTCATCGCGAAGAGCGGGTTGAACGCGCGCATGAAGCCCGAGGTGCGCTGCAGATCGGTCGCCGTCCAGCCCGGGTGGGCGGCGACGGCGCGCACGCCCGCGCCCGCCGCGCCGGCCGCGGCGAGGCGTCGGTCCAGCTCGAGCGCGAACATCATGTTGGCGAGCTTGCTCTGGCCGTAGGCAGCGAACGCGCGATACGAGCGGCGCTCCCAGTTCAGATCGGCGAAATCGATGCGGCCGGCGCTCTGCGCCGTGCTCGACACGACCACCACGCGCGCGCCCCGCGTCCGGAGCACGAGCGGCAATAGGCGCCCGGCGAGGGCGAAGTGCCCGAGGTGGTTGGTGCCGAGCTGCAGCTCGAACCCCTGCTTGGTGCGGCTGAGCGGCGGCAGCATCACGCCGGCGTTGTTGATCAGCAGGTCGAGCCGCGGGTGCGTCGCGGCGAACGTGGTCGCGAAGGCGGCGACCGAGGCGAGGTCCGACAGGTCGAGCGTCGCGAGCGTCGCCTCGCCGGCCGGGCTCTCCGCGCGGATGCGCGCGAGCGCGGCCTCCCCCTTCTCGGGGTTTCGACAGGCGAGCACGACCGTGGCCCCCTTGAGCGCGAGCATGCGCGCCGTCTCCAGCCCGATGCCGGTGTTGGCGCCGGTCACGATGGCGGTGCGGCCGGTCTGATCGGGGATGTCTCGGAAGGTCCAGGCGGTCATGGCGGCTCCTGCTCGGTTCGTCGGAGGAGGCCAACTTGACAATCAGTGGTCACATTGTCAACCGTGTCTCCGCCGTCACCACCCGCCGTCCGGAAACGTCGCGTAGCTCGCCTCGCCTTGCTCGCACAGCGCGGCGAGCTGCGGCACGCGCGGCAGCTCGGTCGCGAGCCAGTACTGCGCGGCGAGCACCTTCCCCTCGTAGAACGCGCGCGGCTGCGGCCCGCCCCGCGCGAGCCCCGCGTGCGCCGCGGCCGAGAGCTCGAGGTGCTGCCAGGCGACGACGACGATCGAGGCGAGCTCCAGGAAGTCGTGCGAGTGGAGCAGCATCCCGAGGACGTCGCCGCGGAGGCCGCGCTGCGCCAGCGCCATCGTGGTGCCGCGGAGCCGCTCGCCGGCCGCGCGCAGCGCCTCGCCGAGGGCGGGCTCGACGCCGCTCTGCGTCGCGCGCGCCGCGGTCGCTTCGAGCTCTTCGAGCAGCAGCGCGAGCGCCTCGCCGCCCGCCGCCACGACCTTGCGGCCGAGGAGATCGAGCCCCTGGATCCCCGTCGTCCCCTCGTGGATCGAGTTGAGCTTCTGATCGCGCAGCCACCCTTCGATCGGGTACTCGCTCGAGTAGCCGTAGCCGCCGTGGATCTGGAGCGCGAGCGCGACCGACTCGTAGCCGCGCTCGGCCGGGAAGCTCTTCACGATCGGCGTGAGCAGATCGAGCAGCCGCTGGCTCTTGGCGCGCACCGCCTCGTCGGGCGCGTGCGCGGCGCGATCGACCAGCCGCGCCGCGGTGAGCGCCAGCGCGAACGAGCCCTCGACGATCGCCTTCTGCCGCAGCAGCATTCGCCGCACGTCGGCGTGTTCGACGAGCGGCAGCTGCGGCCCGCCGCCGTCTCGGTTGCGCGGATCGCGCCCCTGCGCGCGGCCGCGCGCGTAGGCGAGCGCCTCCTGGTAGGCGGCCGAGGCCGTGGCGACGGCCGCCACGCCCACGCCGACGCGCGCCTCGTTCATCATCTGGAACATCTGCGGCATGCCGCGGCCCGGCTGCCCGACCAGCCAGCCGTGGCAGTCGTCGCGATCGCCGAACGACAGCGCGATCGAAGGGAGCCCGCGCCAGCCGATCTTGTGGATGGCCTGGGTCGTGGTCACGTCGTTGTCGACCCAACGATCTCCGCTCGACGCGTCGGGGCGCCGCCGCGGCACGATGAACAGCGAGAGCCCGCGCGTGCCGGCGACCGAGCTGCCGTCGGGTTGCACGACGCGCGCGAGCGCGAGGTTGATCACGTTGCTGCCGAGATCGTGGTCGCCGCCGCTGATGAAGATCTTGCTGCCGCGGATCCGATACGACCCGTCCACGGCGCGCCGCGCGGTGGTCTGCACGTCGCCGAGGCTCGAGCCGGCCTGCGGCTCGGTGAGCGCCATGGTGCCGGTCCAGCGCCCCTCGTAGAGCGGCGTCATCCACTGCGCGCGCTGCGCGTCGTCGCCGAAGGCCTCGATGAGGTGCGCGGCGCCGGTGGTGAGCATGCCGAGCCCGACCACGTTCAGGTTGGCCGCGCCGAGGTAGGCCGCCGCGACCGCGTGCACCAGGAACGGCAGCTGCTGGCCGCCGTGCTCGCTCGGCCGCGTCGCCGAGAGCAGGCCGGTCTCGACGAGCGCCGGCCAGGCCTCGTGGAAGCTCGGGTGCAGGCGCACGCGGCCGTCCACGAAGGTCGGCGGCTGCTCGTCCTGCGGCTTCCACGTCGGGTAGAGCACGCGGCGCGCGAGCTTGCGCACCATGTCGAGCAGCACCTCGACCCCCTCGCGATCGTGGTCGGCGAAGTAGGGCAGGGCGAGGTGCGCGCGCAGATCGAGCACCTCGTCGAGCAGGAACGAGACGGTGCGGTCGTCGAGGAGCGGGTTTTCGGCTTGGGCCACGGCGCGGCAGCGTAGCGCGCGGCCGCCGCAGCGGGTGCGGCCGGGCGAAGGCCGGTGCCGACGGGCGTATCACCGCCGCCGTGCTACGAATCGCGCTTGGGCACCCCGCTGACCCCCCGCGGCCTACGCAACCTGCGGATCGCCGCGGTCCTCGCCGTGCTCGCGTTGCTCGTCGTCGCGCAGCGGCTCGGCGTCTTCGCCCAGCTGCGCGATCCGGCGAAGCTGCAGCGAACGCTCGTGGAGCTCGGCCCGCGCGGCTACCTCGCGTTCGTCGCGGCCTACGCCGTGTTCCAGCCGTTCGGCATCCCCGGCACCGTGTTCGTGATGGTCGCGCCGCTCATCTGGCCGTGGCCGATCGCCTTCGGCCTTTCGATGACCGGCACCATGGCGGCGAGCGTGGTCGGCTTCTCGTTCGCGCGCTTCGTCGCTCGCGACTGGGTGAGCGGCATCATCCCGGCGCGGTTCCGGAGGTACGAGGAGCGCCTCGAGCGGCGCGGCTTCGCCACGGTGTTCTTGCTGCGGCTCGTGTTCTGGATGCCGCCGCTGCTGCACGCCTTCTTCGGCGTCTCGCGCGTGCGCTTCTGGACGCACTTCTGGGCGTCGTTCCTCGGCTATCTGTTGCCGCTGTTCCTCATGAGCTATTTCGGCGAGCGGCTCTTCCGCGCGCTGCGCAGCATGCCGCCGGCCGGCTGGGTGGCGATCGCGGCGACCCTCGCGACGCTCGCCGTCGCGACGTGGTGGTGGCGGCGAAGGAGCGCGCCGGCCGAGGTCGCCGAGGCGAGCGCGGACTGAGCGACGCGCGCCCGCGGGGGCAATCGAGGCGTCGACCGTCGGAAACTACCGCCGACCGGCGCCGCCGGGGCAGGATCGCCGGATGGCGCGCGCTCCGCTCCTCGCGCTCCTCGCGCTCCTCGCGCCCCTCGCGCTGACGGCGTTCACGCTCTGCGCCTGCACCGACGAGCGCGGACGCGCGCAGGCCGCCACCACGAGCGGCGTGGCCGCGAGCGCGTCGACGCCTGCGAGCGTCTCGCGCGCATCGAGCGCCGCGCCGAGCGTGCCCGCCGACGCGGCCCCGCCCGCCGCGAGCTGCCCGCCCCTCGCGCGCCTCGATCTCCCGGCGCCGACGATCGGCGCCGAGGACCCCGAGCCCGTCGCGCTCGACGACGTCGACGCGAAGGGGATGGCCCCCTTCTACGCGAAGCTCGCCGCGCTGCTCCGCGGCCGGCGCAGCGAGCACCTCCGCGTCGCGTTCATCGGCGACTCGAACACCACGATGGACTACCTGACCAGCGCGCTGCGCCGCCCGCTGCAGCGTCGCTTCGGCGACGCCGGCCACGGCTTCGTAGGGCTCGCCAAGCCCTGGCCCGGCTACCTGCACCAGGACGTGCGCCACGGGCTGATCGAGGACGTCTGGTCGGCCCACGCGCTCGCCTCGAACAAGCTCGAAGACGGCGTCTTCGGCCTCGGCGGCATCGCCGCGATCAGCAGGGGGGCCGGCGCCAAGACGTGGGTCGCGACGGCGAGCGAGGGGGCGCCCATCGGCACCAAGATCGATCGCTTCGACGTCTGGTACGCGACGCGCGCCGAGGGCGGCACCTTCGACGTGCGGCTCGACGGCAAGGCGCTCGCCACCGTCGACACGAGGCTCGCGGCCGGCGCGAGCGCGGGGGTCGAAGCGCGCACCTTCGAGGTCGCCGACGGCGCGCACGCGGTGGACTTCGTCGCGAACAACTTCGGCGTCCGCTTGCTCGGCGCCACGCTCGAGCGAAGCCCGAAGGCCGCCGGTGGCGCGAGCGTCGTCGTCGACTGCCTCGGCGCCGACTCGCTGAACTACCGGCTGCTCGGGCTCTACGAGCCGCGCTCGTTCGCCGCCTCGCTGCGCCGTCGCGGCTACGATCTCGTCGTCGTCTGGCTCGGCACCAACGTGTGCATCCTGCCGCCGCACGACGCGTGGATGCGCGCGGCCATCGACGCCCTGCGCGCCGCGCTCCCCGAGGCCTCGTTGCTGATCCTCGGGCCCCCCGATCGCTCGCACGCCCGCTCGGCCGGCGACCGCGAGACCGAGACCAAGGCGTGCAGCGCCGCCGAGCAGCGCGTCGCCCACGAGCGCGGCGTCGCGTTCTGGAGCTTCCAGGAGGCGATGGGCGGCGAGGGGGCGGTGTTCGGCTTCCACCGCCGAGGGCTCGTGGCGGGCGACCGGCTGCACCTCACGCCCAAGGGGGCCGAGTACATGGGCGCGCGGCTGCTCGCGGCGCTCGGCGACGGCTTCGAGGCGTGGCAGGCGGCGCACCCGCGCGGGGGCTGCGCCGAGTGATCGGCAGCGCAGGGCGCGGCGCGCGGCGCGCGCCTCAGCGCGGCATGCGCGCGGGATCGCGCGCGACGGCCTCGTCGACCGAGCCGCGGACGTCCCACAGGCAGCGGCCGTCGCCGCGCGCGCGGCAGTGCGTGTGCTTCACCGTCGTGCCGACGATGCCGAGCCGCGTCGCGGTCTCCAGGCACCAGCCCGTCAGCGTCGCGCAGAAGAGCGGGTCGGCCGCCGTAACGCCGCGCACCTCGATCAGCGCGTGCTTCTCGTCCATCGAGACGAGGAGCATCTCGCCCTGGTCGTTGAACTGCCGCCACAGCCCCGCGATCCGTTGCATCAGGTACTCGGGGCGCGCGAGGTAGACGGCGATGCGGACGAGCGTCCCCTTCATGTTCGCCCGCGCGCCGGCCGCGCCGATGCGCTCGGCGATGCGGCCGTCCTCCCGGCCGAGGAGCCGCTCGGCCGCGCGGAGGAACTCCACGAGCTCCTCCACCGGATGCCAGTTGATCGCGATCGCCGAGACGTAGCGCTCGCGGACCGCGGGCGAGCACGCGCGCACGACCTCGCCGAGCGTGTCGCGCCCGTACTGCTCTTCGATCCACTTGGCCGCGTTGAGCAGCCCCTGCGCCTTGACGTTCACGACCCGGACCAAGGTGCGCGCGCGCGACCCTCCGCGCAATGACGCGACCCGCGCGCGGTCCCCCCCCGAGGAGCGCGACGGTAGTCGTCGCCTTCGCGCCCTCACCCGATCCGCTCCCGCGAGGCGCGACTGTCGCGCGTGCACGCCCGGCACGCTCGGGCGCTACGCTCGCGCCCGAGGAGGTGAGCGATGGCTGGAGCAGGATGGGGTCCCCCGGGCGCGCCCGGCTACGGCGAGATGCCGGCGGCGCCGATGGCGGCGACGCCGAGCGGCTACGAGTTCAGCGCGTGGGAGAACGCGACCATCGCCAAGGTCGGCTCGCGCGCGAAGACCTGGGGGATCATGTCGATCCTCTTCGGCATCCTGCTCGTGACCGGCGCAGGGCTCCTGTTCAGCTACGGCGCGAAGGAGCCCAAGCTCGTCCCGATCGGCGGCGCAGTGCTGGCGATCGGCATCCAGCCGGTCGTCTCCGGCGCCTTCTACTTCGCCGCCGGGAGCGCCCTCGCCAGCGTCGTCACCACGCAGGGGAACGACATCCCGCTCATGATGCGGGCGCTCCGCAAGCTCACCCACGCCGTGCGCGTCGAGGCGATCGCCGCCATCGTGACGATCCTCGTGGGCGCCTACTTCGGCTTCCTCTTCACCCAAGGGAAATAGGCAGGAATCTCCATGAACAACCCGCCTCCGAATCCCTATCAAGCGCCCGGCTACCCGCCCGCGTTCGGCTACTTCACGCCGCAAGCACCGCAGCCCCCGAGCTACGAGTTCTCGCCCGCCGAGAACGTGGTCCTCGCCGACGCCGCGCTCTGGCTCCGCATCCTGGCCGTGACCTCGTTCGTGGAGGCCGTCGTCGAGCTCGTCCCCAAGGACCGCAACGCCGTCGGCGCAGGCATGTCCATCCTCATCGGCATCCTGCTCCTGAACGCCGCCAAGTCGTTCCGAGCCGTGGTCGACACCGAAGGCCAGGACGTCCCGCAGCTCATGCAGGCCCTCGAGACCGTCGGCAACGTCCTGATGATGCGAATCGTGATGGCGATCCTCGGGATCCTGATGGTCCTCCTCGTCATCGTCCTCGTCGTCGCGTTCCTGGCCTTCCTCGTCCAGGCCCTGAAACCCTGACTCCACCCAACTCACTCAAGCCACCAAAATCACAATCCAAATCTAAATCCACCCAATCACCCAATCACCCAATCACCCAATCACTCACCCAATCACTCACTCACTCACTCACTCACTCACTCCCGATCCAATATCCCCGGCCCCCAAAGCGAAGCGATCGCCCAAGGCGCCCAGCGCCCTCGTCGAGCGCGCCCCCTCCGGAGCAACGGGGCGCGGCGAAGCTGCGCCTCCTGCGACGCTCCGTACACAAAGAGCCCCAAGCGGGGGAGCGGGAGTGCAGAGGTGCCGCGGGGGGTGCAGCCCCCCGATGCACCTCTGCCCGCCGGAGGCATGGAATGCCTCCACCTACCCCTTGGAAGCCAGACTCCGAATCTCCTCCGGATCCCGCTGCCCCAGCGCCTCCCGCAGCTCCTTCGCCAGGTGATCCAGCGCGACCTCCCCGTGATGCATCACCAGCGACTCGACGTACTTCGCCACCAGCATCGCGTCTTCGGTCGCGATGCCGAGCCGCCGCGCCATGCGCTTCAGCTCGCTCGCCTCGGAGTCGGTGAGCTTGTCGTCGGCGAACGCGACCACGATCGCGTCGGTCAGCAGCGACAGCGACATCGCCGGTCGCCCCGCCAGCGCGGCGAGCGCGCGCTCGACCGTCTTGCCGTCGGGCTTCTCGGCCGCGGCCATCACGCGCTTGCGCGCGCGCTCGTCGAGCTCGAGCACGTCGCACAGCTCGCGGAGCCGGGCGAGCTCGCTCTCGTCGATCTCCGCGTCGGCGCAGGAGATCGACGCGACGGCAAGGAGGTAGTCCATGCGCTCGTCCTCGGTGAGGAAGCGCGCGGGGTGTTTTGCAGCGGCCATGGATCGAGATCGTACGCTCGTCACGGCACGACGGAGAGCTTGCGCATACCCCCCACCCGCGACAACAGCTCTTCCGGGCGGATCGGCGTCGGCGGCGCTGGCGGCGTGTTCGGACCCCACTGGTCGAAGTCCTTCGGCAGCGGCCCGGGGAGGCTCGGCTGGGCGGTCCGCTCGAGGAGATCGAAGCCGTGGCGCGCCTCGAGGCGCAGCGTCTGGAGCCCCGTCTCGGAGGACGCGCCGTCCGACTCCCGGGCCGCGAGCCACGCCTGCAGCGCCAGATGGTTCTGCAGGAGCACGGGGTGCTGCGGATCGACGCGCACCCCCTCGCCGAGCTCCGCGATGACCGTGGCGAGATCGCCGCGCGCGTAGGCCACGCAGGCGAGCGCGTTGTGCAAGAGGCCGGGGCAAGGGTACCCGAGCGCCAGCGCGCGGCGGACGTGGCGCTCGGCGTCGTCGAGCCTCCCCGCGCGGCCGTACGCCTGCGCGAGATCCACGTGCGCCGCGTGGTGGTCGGGGAGGCGCGCGACGATCGCCTCGCACTCCTCCACGCCCGGCTCGTGCATCGTGCGCAGCCCGCGGTTCTTCTGGAACCACTCCGCGAAGTACGCGCCGTCCTCCTCCGAGGCGTCGAACGGCGTCATGTACTCCTGGAACTTCTCGGTGAAGTAGATCTCCCGATCCATCCAGCCCGCCTTCTCGGCGTCGTCGAAGTCGAGCGTACCGGGGTAGATGGCGAGGCACGAGAAGAGGAACTGATGCGGGCGCGCGCGCTCGAGGAACGCGAGCGTCTCCTGGAACGTGGCGCGCGTCTCGCCGCGCGCGCCGACGATCATGTAGTAGCGGACCTTGATCCCCCACCTCTTCGCGAGCTCCGTCGAGGCGACGATCTCGGCCGGCGTGATCTTCTTGTCCATCGCGGCGAGCACCCTCTCGGAGCCCGACTCCACGCCCAGCGACAGACGCTCGCAGCCGGCGAGGCGCATCTCGCGGAGCAGCTCGTCGTCGAGCACGTCGACGCGAGTGTCGCAGCTCCACAGAAATCGCAGACCGCGCTCGCGGATCCCCCGGCAGAGGTCGAGGACGCGCTTCTTGTTCGTCGTGAAGGTGTCGTCTTTGATCTGCACCATCCTGACTGGCAGTCTCGCGAGCGCGAGCGCGAGCTCGTCGAGCACGTAGCCGACCGAGTGCCCGCGAAACCCGCGCCCCCAGGTGTTCTCGGCGCCGCAGAAGGTGCACTGCCACGGGCAGCCGCGCGAGGTCATCAGGATGTGTGTGTCGAAGTAGGCGTGCGGCGGCGCGAGCGAGTCGAGCTGCTTGATGTTCGGGCGCGCCGGGCCCTTCACCACGCGCCCGTCGCTCGCACGCCAGAGCGCGCCGGCGATGCCGTTGAGCGGCTTGCCCGCCGCGCGCCGCGCCAGGATCTCGAGCAGCGTCTCCTCGCCCTCGCCCTCGCACACCAGATCGATCGCCGGGTGGTGCGCGAGCAGCTCCTTGCCTAGCGCCGAGGCGTGCGGGCCGCCGACGACCACCGTCGCCTGCGGGTGCAGGCGCTTGATCAGCGCCGCGACCAGCGCGACGCCGCGCCGGTTCGAGGTCCAGCACGACATGCCGAACACCTCGGCGTCGAGCGCGGCGATCACGCCTTCGAGCACCGTCCACGCGTAGGCCGAGAGGTTGAAGGCCTTGACCTGGTGCCCGGCGCGGATCGCCTGCGCGCCCAGCGTCAGCAGGCCATAGGGCATCTGGAAGAAGTCGCCGTCGAGGTGCGAGGGGTGGTGCCCCTCCGGAGGCCCGCCGGGATCGGCCGGATCGATGACCTCTCCGGCGAGCGGCATCTTCCACGGCGGCGGGTAGAGCAGGGCGACGCGCATGCGGGCGCAGAGGCTAGCACTGCCCGCCTGCGCGCCCGTCCTCGCGCCAGGTCGCGCGCACGGGCACCTCGCTCACGTGCGTGCTCTCTGGCGCGCCCGCCCGCCCTCGTGGTGTCTCGGGCGTGCGGAACCACGAACGCCCGGGCGACCTCGCGGGATGCCTGCTCGCGCTGACCGAGCGTCGTCGCGGGGCGTGCGCGCCGAGCTCGCCACTGCGGCGCACGCGACTCCGCCGTAGCCTCAATTTCGACTCAAAATTTTGGGCGTACGGCTCAGGGTGCGCCGCGGTGCGCACAGCCGCGTCTCTCGATGAATTCGTGCGCGCACATCGGTGGAAGTGTGCGCGCCGTGCGCGTGGGTGTACTTGCCATACCCGCCTATGGGCAACAGGCGCTCGCTCATGCGGCACTTCAAGCACACGTTCGCGCTCGCGCTGGCCCTCGTTCCCCTGTTCGCCCTCCCCGTCGCCTGTGGCGACGCGGCCGTGCCTGACCCCGCCACGTCCACGTCGAGCGCCCCTTCGGGCTCGGCGGCCTCGTCCACGACCACCCCCTCGCCGACCTCGACGAGCTCCACGGCGTCGCCGACCTCGACCGCCTCTGCGACGTCGACGACCGCGCCTGCGCCGGCACCGACGCCGACCGCGCCCGGCGCGGGGACCGCGCCTGCCCCCGCACCGACCGACTCCACGCCGACGCCCGCGCCGACGAGCACCACGCCGACGCCCGCGCCGACGAGCACCACGCCGACGCCCGCGCCGACGAGCACCACGCCGACGCCTGCGCCGACGAGCACCACGCCGACGCCTGCGCCGACGAGCACCACGCCGACGCCTGCGCCGACGAGCACCACGCCGACGCCCGCGCCGACGTCGACCACGCCGACGCCCGCGCCGACGGCAACCTCGCCGACGCCCGCGCCGACCGGGACCGCGCCGACGCCGGCGCCCACGTCCTCGCCCGAGAGCACGGTCATCCTCGACGAGATCGACCGCGAGCTGTCGTCGATGCGCTCGTCGACCTACACGCACACGACGAACGTGAACGAAGCCACGGGGACCTACGACTTCGACTGCTCCGGCTTCGTCGGCTACGCGCTCGAGCGCGTCTTCCCGAGCGGCTTCGCCGCGATCGTCGCCGCGACCACCGCGCGACCGCTCGCCAAGGACTTCGAGCTCTTCTTCGCGTCGATCCCGATCGGCGGCAGCAAGGCCGGCTTCGGCCGCGTCGCGCGCGTCATGCAGCTCGTCCCCGGCGACGTCGTCGCGTGGCTCGAGCCGGCCGACGTCACCGGCAACACCGGGCACACGTTCTTCGTGCACGGCGCGCCCCGCGTGAACCCCGCGCGCAGCGACGAGATCCTCGTGCCGATCGAGGACTCGACCTCCTCGCCGCACGGCGCCGCCGACTCGCGCACGCCGAGCGGCGCGACCGGCCTCGGCACCGGCACCGTCGGGCTGCTGATCGACGCGAGCGGCGCGCCGATCGGCTATCGATGGACGGGCGGCGTCTCGACGAAGCTCGAGTACACGTCGATCGCGATGGGCCACGCGCTGTAGCCACGGCCGCGCGCTCGAGCGCCGTTCTGCGCGCGCCGCGCGCGCCGCCTGACGCGGCGAACGTTGCGCGCGC
>CAIXWQ010000553.1 GCA_903923175.1 uncultured delta proteobacterium
CCCCGCGCTCGCCGCCGCGACGCCGCCGGTCGCGCCCTTCGCCCCCGCGCCGCCCGCGCCGCCCGCGCCGCCGCGCAACCCGAAGAAGGCGCCCACGCCACCGAGCACGAGCACCACCGGGACGGCCCAGACCAGCGGCGAGCCCTTCTTCTGCGGCGCCGAAGCCGCCCCCGGCGCGATGCCGGTGAGTGGGTCGGTCGTCGGACCGCGTTGGGTCATCGCGCTCGCAGGCGTGCCCGCGCCGTCGAACGAGACCGTCTGCGCGAAGGCCTCGCTCCGCCTCGAGGTCGGATCGGTGGTCGGCGAGACCCGACGTAGGGGCGCCTGCCCGACCGCCTCGCGCAGCGCGTTCCAGAACACCCCCGCGGACGCGTAGCGCTCCGTGGGCTTCACCGCGACGGCCTTGCCGAGCACCGCCTCGATGGCGTCGCCGAGCTCGACCCCGAGCGTCCGCGGCGTCGGGCGCCGGTTCGGATCGGCGCTCTGCATGCCGAGCTGGATGAAGTCGTCCCCCTCGAGCGCGTACTTGCCGGTGACCAGCTCGGCGAGGATCAGCGCGAGCGCGTAGACGTCGGTCCACGGCCCGGTCGCCCCCTGCGCGCGGCTGAACTGCTCGGGCGCGCCATACGACGGCGTGAACGACGTCACGACCGCGCCGGTCTTGGTGAAGCCTTGATCGGCCGCGCTCTCGACGACCTTCGCGATACCGAAGTCGAGGAGCTTCACCGCCATGTGCTCGGTGAACGGCTCGCCGAGGACGAAGATGTTCGCGGGCTTCACGTCGCGGTGCGCGATGTTGCGCCGATGCGCCGCCTCGAGCGCCTCGGCGATCGACTCGAGCACGCGCATGGCGCGCTCCAGCGACCACGGCGCGCGGTCGACCTGCCAGAGATCCTCGAGCGTCTTGCCCTCGAGCCACTCGAGCACCATGAACGGGACCCAGATCCCGGTCGCGGTGGTGAGCGTGCCGACGTCGCGCGCCTGCACGATGCTCGCGGTGCGCGCCGAGAGCTCCGAGAGCAGCGCGCCCTCCTGGATGAAGTCCTTGAGCAGGCGCTCGCGCACGTCCGCGCGCGCGTCGCCGAGCCCCTTGAAGCACTTGATGGCGACCGGCTTCTGCCAGAGCTTGTGCGTCGCCCGGTAGACGATCGCGAAGCCCCCCTCGCCGACCACTGCCTCGACGACGTACTTGTCGTCGATCGTCGTACCCACGAGGCCGAGGGTGTCTTCGGTGATGCCGGTCATGGTGCTCGCTGGATACGTGAGATGCGGGTGCGCGTTTCGACGACTCGCACGAACGATACGTCGGAAGCGCGTCTCTGGATCGGATCGTGACAAAAAAGCGACCGCCCGAGCTCACGTGCGCTCGGGCGGTGGCGGGCCGGAGCCGAGGCTCCCTTACGGCGTGATGACGTTCGCGGCGCGCGGCGTCGGGCTCTTGGTGACCTTGAAATCGGTCGCGTTGTTGCCCGTGTCGACGCCGTCGACCGCGCGCGCGATCGACGAGCCGCTCGCGGCCCCCGGGGCGGCTGCGCCTTCGAAGAGGCCGTTGGTGATGGTGCCGAAGCCGCAGACGTCGATGGTCGCGCCGGACGCGTCCTTGAGCGAGAGGCTCGCGTTGTCGGCGACGCCGCTGGTGAGCTTGCCGTCGCTCATCCCCGCGAAGGTGCTGCCGCTGCCGATCAGCAGCACGTAGCCCTTCGCCGGGATGCTGAGGCTCGTCGCCGAGAAGTAGGACGAGTCGCTCGTCCCCGCGGCGGAGCGGTACATGAGCTTCCAGCCCGTCGCGTCGATCGCCGTGCTGCAGCTGTTGTAGAGCTCGACGAACTCACCGGTCGTCGGCGCCGTCGCGATCTCGTTGATCGTGACGTGGCACGGCGACGACGCGATGGTGACCACCGCGTTCGACGTGCTGGCACCGAGCGTCGCGGTGATCGTGGAGCTCGTGACCGTCGAGCCGTCGACGAACGAGAACGTCGCCGAGAGCGCGCCGGAGGGGACGACGACGGTGGTCGGGAGCATGCCCGCGCCCATCGGCGCGACCCCGAGCGAGATCGTCGTTCCGGCCGCGGGGGCCGGGATGTCGAGCGTCGCGGTCAGCAGCTGCGTGCCGCCGGGGGCGAGCGTGAAGGTCGCCGGGGTGAGCGTGACGACGCTCGGGACCTC
>CAIXWQ010000554.1 GCA_903923175.1 uncultured delta proteobacterium
CGGCGCCGCCGATCGCCGCGGGCAAGATCGCTCGAGAATTCCCGGCGCCCGTGCTCGGCATGGCGCTGGCCATGGGTGTCGCGTGCCGCGCGCCCCGCCGACCTACGAGCGCCATCGCCCCGAGCAGACGATCCTCTACGCGATCGTGCGCGAGCACCTCGCGCGGTTCCTCGCCGTCGCCTCCGAGCGGTACGCGCGCCCGCTTCCGAAGTACGTCGCCCGCGCGTTCGCGGCCTACCTCGACTGCGGGCTGCTCGAGCGCGGGTTCCTGCGAGTCCGTTGCGACGCGTGCAAGAACGATCGGCTCGTCGCCTTCTCGTGCAAGCAGCGCGGAGCCTGTCCCTCTTGCGCCGCACGGATCATGTGCAACACCGCCGCGCAGCCCAACCTGCGCCCCGCGCTTCGCGCGTGGCAGGTTGGGGTCCCCTGACCGATCGCGTGCTGCCGAACGTGCCGATCCGCCAGTGGGTGCTCTCGCTCCCCTTCGATCTGCGCGTCCCCGCGGCGCGCGATCCGCGCCTCGTCGCCGCCTGCGATCGCGTCCTCTTCGAGGCCATCCAACGCCGGATGCGCGAGCAGCTCGGCGTCGCGCGCGGCAGGGCGGGCTTCGTCACCTTCGTGCAGCGCTTCGGCGGTTCGCTCAACCTGCACGTCCACTTCCACGTCCTGGTCCTCGACGGGCTCTTCGTGCGCACCGGCAAGGCGGCGCCGATCTTCGTCCCCGCGCCGGCGCCGACGCGCGTCGATCTCGAGCGCGTCCTCGTCGAGGTGCGCGACGGGATCACCGCATGGATCGCGAAGCACGACGCGGCTGCGGACGGCGACGAGCCCGACGCGCTCGCAGGCTGCGCCGGCATCGCGACCCAGCGCGGGCTCTTCGACGTTCTCGGCGGCAAGCCCGCGCCCGACGACGACGAACCGCGCGCGCCCGGCAAGCGATCCGCCTCCCTCGACGGCTACAACCTCCACGCCGCCGTCCGCATCGGCGCCGACGACGATCTGGCTCGCGAGAAGCTCGTGCGCTACTGCGCGAGGCCCGCCTTCGCGCTCGAGCGGCTCTCGGTGCTGCGCGACGGTCGCGTCGCCTACGCGATCAAGACCGCGCGCAAGGGCGCGACGCACCGGATCCTCAGCCCCGTCGAGCTGCTCGCGCGCATCGCCGCGCTGATCCCGCCGCCGCGCGTGCCGTTCCTGCGCTACCACGGCGTGCTCGCCCCCGCGTCGAAGTGGCGCAAGGACATCGTGCCGCGGCGGAGCGAGCCGCCCATCCTCCTCCCCGCGGCGGCATGCGATCACCAGCCTGCCCACGCGGCGCCGCCGCCCCCGACACCAGGCCAATGGCGCGACGAAGGGGGCGAAGCGCGCTTCGTCGCCGGAATCGTTCGCGCCCCTCTGGCAGCGGCCGCGCGCCGACGAGGCCGAGCGCGACCCTCGAGCGATCACCGACGCGCACCGGCGCCGGCTCGACGGCGGCCGACTGCTCGCGGCCACGCCGCGTCTCGATTGGGCCACGCTCCTGAAGCGCACCTACGAGATCGACGTCCTCGTCTGCCCGCGGTGCCACGGCGCGACACGGATCGTCGCCGCGATCACCGAGCCGGCGGTCATCCGCAAGATCCTCGACCACGTGCGCGAGCCCGCGGCCCGAGCGCCGCCGAGCGGTGCTGTGGATCCTGACGACGCCGATGTCGGCGCCGACGACGGATGGGTGGAGCCCGAAGTCGACGTCGGCGGCTGACGCGATCCGCGCGACCGAGCTCGCCTCGTCGGGGGGGCACGGCGAGGTGCGCGTGGCGGGGGGTTCGGGGTGATCAGAGAGCGCGCGATTCCGTCCGCATCGTGCTGCGGGGATGCAGTGTTAGGTCAACGCGCGCCGTGGAATCCAGAGGGGGCGGCTTCGACTTCCTATCCCCCGCGCGGCGTCTCGACCTTCCATCGTGCGGGGCTCCGGCGGCTCCCTCGTGCCCTCCTCGCGTCGCGACCGGCTCGCGCTTTGGTTGAGAGGCTGCGGCCCTCCTCGGCGGGACCTCGAGCGGCTACCACACGAACTCGAAGCCGAAGCTCGTCAGCTCCGGGATGCTGCTCTCGAACGCCGTCAGATTCGCCGCCGTGAGGCCCGAGCCTCCTCCTGACGAACCGGTCCCGGCGCGGATCGCCCCGGACGCAAAGGACGGGGTGATGGCGGACTCGAGCGCGGTCTGCGCCTCTGCGCTCCACCCGTCTTGTGGCATAGGAAACGAGTAGCGAGCCGCGTTGGCTGCGAGGAGCTCCGAGTGAACTTGGGCGTTGCGGCTCGCTTGCCAGCCCCTGACGTGCGAGTCGGCCGCGGCGTCCGCCCAGGCGCCCGCGGCGACCGCCGCACGGAAGTTCTTGAACTTCAGGAACGTACCGTTGCCAGCCATCAACATGCTCAGGATGGCCTTCTGCGCCGGCGCAGGAAAGTCGTCGAAGTCGGACCCGAAGTCCTTGTGCGCATACTTGATTAGTTTGCCGTAGGTGAGGGTCCACAACGACAGGAGTCGTGGCTCGGTGAGCACCTTGATCGTGCTCGCGTGGTTGTTGCTCTGACCCTCGATTCCCTTCGCGATCGAGTTGATGAGCCCGACGTTCGCCCCGACCTTCGCGAGCGCGTCCTGGTTGACGTCGATCTTCACCCCGACCCCGGTGGTCGCGTAGCCCTTCGTGTCGGTGTACACGGTGAGCTTGGCCCCCTCTTGAGGGCCGATGAACGCGAGCGCTTCTTCGGCGCTTATCGCTGCGTGCCCGTCGTCGACGTGATCGACGGGATCGCCCATCGCATAGGCGTATCGATTGAGCCCGACCCCCTGCGCGAGCGGGTCACTCGTGTCGGCGGACACGAAACGTCCGAGCGCGGCGTCGTAGTAGCGCGCGTGCAGGTAGATGAGCCCGCTCTCGCCGTCGAGGTGCTCGCCGAGGTAGCCGCGCGCCTCCGCCACCGAAGTCGCCAGCGAGTTCGTCGTGGACAGTCGCTGCCCGTACGGCCTGTGGATCATGCGGGTGCTCTCCGCGCCCGTCGCGTCGGTGATAACGTGCGTCGAGCCGAGATGATCCGCGTGGAGCCAGAGCTTCACGCCGCCGGTGCCGACCTGCTTGGCGACGACCCGCCCGCCCAGCGAGAAATACTTGGTCGGTACTTGCTGATGCCCACCCTCTGACCATCCGCGCACGAGGCTGAATCTCCGGACGACCCGGAGGCGTTCGGCGCGGCCGGAGGGTCCGATGGCAGCGACGAAGAAGAGGCAGGCGAAGGCGGCAGGTCCGAGGGAGCGGCAG
>CAIXWQ010000555.1 GCA_903923175.1 uncultured delta proteobacterium
GGCGGCGGCGGAGCGGCGGAGGGGGTCGGCGGGGCGACGTTCGCGGTCGGCCCGACGCCGGCCGGGCCTCGCCCGAAGGACGGACGCTCGACCAGGCCGATGGCCTGGTTCGCGACGGCCGCCGGTCGGCCGGGCGGGGGGCGGCTCGGCAGGCCGCCGACGATGGGCAGGCCCGCGTTCGAGGGGTCGTCGGGATCGTGCTCGAGCGGGATGTGCGAGACCGCCGAGGGCTCGTTCGACATCGGCCGCGGCGCCGGGGTCGGGTTCGAGCCCTCCATGTCGCGGAGCATGTCTGCTTCGGGCCGGCTCGAGTCGCTGCGCGGCGAGGGGAGCGGGCTCTGCGCGGAGTTGCTCGCATCGAGCCGCAGGATGAAGTCGCCGATGTAGATCTTGTCGCCTTCGCGGACGATCGTCGCCTGCGCGATGCGGTGGCCGTTGACGTAGCTGCCGTTCGTCGACTTGAGATCGGTGACGATGAAGCGGCCGTCACGGAACACGATCCGAGCGTGACGCTTCGAGACGTTCCCCTTCGGCAGGAGCAGGTCGTTGCCCTGGACGCGGCCGATGCTGATCTCGTTCTTGTCGAAGACCTCGCGGCGCTCCTGGCCCCCCTTTTCGCTGATGATGACGGCGAACGACATCGCGGGTTCCTCGGGGAGCGGCAGAGTGCGGGCACACGCCGGCGAACGGCGCGACGACGCCCTACGACAACAGCGGTGGTCCGCATGATTTCAAGTCGGCGGGGGTCGCGTCAACTTCATGTCGTACCGCCGGTCGCTTTCTCGCGCGCGACGCCGGAATGGCGCCGGAATCGCGTGGACGCCCGACGCGGCCGAACTTCGCCATAGCCGCGCGCGGCCCCCTTCGGTACTCGCGCGGCCGCGATGGCCGATGTCAACAGCCCCTCCACCCCCTCCGCCCCTTCGACCTCCGCGGCGCCCCCCGCACCGCCGACGACCGCGGTCGACGCGCACGAGCGAATCCTCGCGACGACGGCGCGGGTCGTGAAGGGCGGCGCGCCGAAGTACCACGCGAAGAACGCCGAGACGGGCAAGCTGTTCGCCCGCGAGCGCATCGCGCGCCTGATCGACGCTGGCTCTTTCGTCGAGGACGCGCTGCTCGCGAACGCGGGCGACGCCGAGCTCCCCGCCGACGGCGTGGTGACCGGCCTCGCGACGATCGACGGCCGCCAGGTCGCGATCATGGCGAACGACTCGACCGTCAAGGCGGGCTCCTGGGGCGCGCGTACGGTCGAGAAGATCCTGCGCATCCAGGAGACCGCGCGCGACCTGCGCTGCCCGCTCTTCTACCTGGTCGACTCCGCCGGCGCGCGCATCACCGACCAGGTCGAGATGTTCCCGGGCCGCCGCGGCGCCGGGCGCATCTTCTACAACCAGGTCGCGCTCTCGGGGCAGATCCCGCAGATCTGCATCCTCTTCGGGCCGTCGGCCGCAGGCGGCGCGTACATCCCCGCGTTCTGCGACGTCGTCATCATGGTCGACGGCAACGCCGCCATGTACCTCGGCTCCCCCCGCATGGCGGAGATGGTCATCGGCGAGAAGGTGTCGCTCGAGGAGATGGGCGGCGCGAAGATGCACTGCAGCGTCTCCGGCTGCGGCGACGTGCTCGCCAAGACCGAGGACGAGGCGATCGCGCTGGGCCGCCGCTACGTCGGCTACATGCCGCTTCACTTCGAGGAGCCCACGCCGGTCGTCACCGCCAAGGCGCCCAAGGCCACGGCGAAGCCGCTGTCGGAGCTGATCCCGGCCGACGAGAACAAGTCCTTCGACATGATGGTCGTCATCGACGCCGTCATCGACGAAGGCTCGTGGTTCGAGATGAAGAAGCTCTGGGCGAAGGAGATCCTGACGGGCTTCGCCCGCATCGACGGCAAGGTCGTCGGCATCGTCGCCAACCAGCCGAAGTGGCTCGGCGGCGTGCTGTTCGTGAACAGCGCCGACAAGGCCGCGCGCTTCATCTGGCTCTGCGACGCCTTCAACATCCCGCTGCTGTACCTCGCCGACGTGCCGGGCTTCATGATCGGCACCAAGGTCGAGCGCGAGGGGATCATCCGCGCGGGCGCGAAGATGATCGCCGCGGTCAGCGAGGCGACGGTGCCGAAGATCTCGGTGGTGGTGCGCAAGGCCTACGGCGCGGGGCTCTACGCGATGTGCGGGCCGGCCTTCGAGCCGGACGTCTGCCTCGCGCTGCCCCAGGCTTCGATCGCCGTGATGGGCCCGCAGGCCGCGGTGAACGCGGTGTACTTCAACAAGATCCAGGAGCTGCCGGCCGGGCCGCAGCGCGACGAGTACGTCGCCAAGCTGCGCGCCGAGTACAAGGAGGACATCGACATCGTCCACCTCGCCAGCGAGCTCGTGGTCGATCAGGTGATCCCCGCCGATACGCTCCGCGGCGAGCTGGTACGTCGCTTCGCCGCCTACTCGCGCAAGCGCGAGCAGCGGCCCGCGAAGAAGCACATGGTCGTGCCGGTCTGACGGCGCTCGCGCCGCTCGGCGCGCGTCACTCGAGCTCGGCCGCGCCGCCGGCGACGAGGCACGCGAGGGCCTCGAGGTCGGCCGGGATGCTGGCCGCGGCGACGGCCTCGGCCGGCGGGAGCCCCAGCACCGGTCCGCGCGGGGTCGTCTGGATCGAGGTCGCGACGGCCCCGTGCGCGACGCCGAGCGCGTGGAGCTCGCCGAGCGCCCTTCGCAGGGCCGCTGCCTGGGCAGGCGCGAGCGGGCGCGGCGCCGGCGTGGCGAACGCCTCTAGCCGGAAGCAGCCGCGCTCGGCGTCGGCGCCGAGGACGCGAGGGAGCGCGGGGTCGAGGAGCGACGCGAGCGCCTCGACGAGCGCGCGCCGCGGATCGTCGAACGGCACCCAGGCTTCGTCGCGCTCCAGTAGGCGATCGCTGGCGCCCCCCTCGAGCGCGGTGCGTCGCGCCCCTCCGACCGGGCGGACCGAGGCTGGCGCAGGGACGCTCCGCGGCGCGGCGATCGGGGCGCGACCCGCATCGTCGGGGCGCACCGCGCGCAGCGCCGCGCACAGAGGCGCAGCCGCCGCGGCGCGCTCGGTCGGCTCGGGGGCGAGCATCGAGGCGAGGATGCCGTACAGCGCGCCGGTGGGGTCGACGCGGGCGCACGCCCGCGCGGCGTCGCGGTCGGCGACGTCGGCGACCGAGCTGGGCAGGCCGAGCATCTCCGCGAGGAGCACGCCGACCGCGTACAGATCGCTCCGCGCGGTGGCCGGCTCGCCGCGCCGCTGCTCGGGCGACATGTAGCGGAGCGTGCCGATCTGCCCCGCGGTGGCGGTCGCGGATGCGTCGCCGAGGTGCGCGACGCCGAAATCGGCGAGGAACGCGCCGCCGGCCTCGTCGAGCAGCACGTTGGCCGGCTTGACGTCACGGTGCAGGATCCCACGCCGGTGGGCCACGTCGAGCGCGCCGAGCACCCGCGCCGCGATCTCGAGCGCACGCGAGGCGACGAGCGGGCCGTGTTCGAGCTCGGCGGCGAGGCTCCCGCCCGACATCCACGGCAGGACGAGCGTCGGCCCCTCCGCGAGCACCTCGCGCGGACGCAGCACGTAGGGCGACGCGATCGACGAAAGCGCCGAGATCTCCCGGTGAAATCGCGCGAGCGCGTCGCGCCCGGCGCCGAGGTGGCCGACCCCCGTGAAGATCTTCAGCGCCACCGGCGGCGCCCCGGGCGCGAGCCGATCGATCGCCTGAAGGACGCGCGAGGACGGCGTGGAGGCGACCTCGCGGACGATCTCGTAGCGGCCGAACAGCCGCTGCGCTACCGCGGGCGCCGCGCGCTCCGACTGCGCGGGCACCTCCGTCGGCGCCTCGCGAAGGCCCAGCCGGGCCTCGGCGGCCTCGCGGAGGGGAGCAGCCTCCGGGGAGTGCACGGACGAGAGCGACCGCAGCGCGGCGTCGGCGCGCCCGAGCGCGAGCAGCGCGCGGGCGAGTGCGAGGCGCGCCGCGAAATCGTCGGGGTGCGCGAGGAGGTGACGCTCGAATGCCTGGATGGCCTCGGCGCCCCGGCCACGCGCGAGCTCCAGCGTCGCCACGCGCCGGTGTGCGCCGGCGCGCTCGTAGGCCTCCAGCGCCTCGTCGAGCAGGCCGGAGCGCTCCAGCAGCAGGCCGTCGACCTCGTCGCTACGCGCCCGCGTGGCGGTGGCCCGGGCGCGGGCGAGGCGCTGGGCCCGCGACGGGCCGGCGTCGGCCCGCCCGTCTTCGCACAGCGCCAGCGCCTCGACGGCCCGCTCGGCACGCGCGAGGTCGTCTGCTTCGAGCGCGAGCTCGAGCGCCCGCTGAGGCTCGCCAGCGACGAGAGCTCGATCGCACGCCTCGGCGAAGCGGAGGTCGCGGGCGAGGGCCTCGACCTCGGGATCGCCCGGCATTTCAGTCGTAGTCCGCGTCGTCGTCGAGGTCGGCTTCCTCGGCCGATGGGGGCGCGGCCGGGGGGAACGCCGTCGCCGAGCCGGTGACCGCCTTCGCGCGCGTGGCGAGCGCCGCGTCGACGCTGCCGCCGATCGCGAGCGTCGGCGCGCCGATGCGGCCTTCCTTGCGGGCCTTCGCGTCGGCGGCGGCCGCCTCGCCAGCGAGGATGCCGGTCGTGCGGTTGGGCTGCCCGGGGCCGGAGCGATCGACCCAGAAGAAGCTCCGCTCGCGCACGTCGACGTGCACGAAGCCGCTGATCGGGTAGATGCCGACCCCTGCGAAGCCCAGCGATCGCGCGTAGGTCGCGACCTCTTCGTCGGTGGCGCCCGGGACGACGAGATCCATCGCGCGGCCGTAGCCGTGGTTGGAGCCCTGACCCTTGTAGGGCGCGCGGTAGGCGGAGATGAACCGGATCTCGCCGGCGCCGAAGTGCTTCTGGATGGCGTACACCAGGTTCAGCAGGCGCGCGTCGATCGGGTGCTGGTCCTCGCCGCAGCGGATGACCCAGGTCGCCTTGTCGACCTCGGCGGGGGCGAAGTCGCCAGCCTCGTCGGTCGGCACGAGCTCGACCTTCTCGGTGCGGTTGAGCGAATTGAGCACCAGCTTGGGGCGACCGACGTCGTCGGTGGGGGCCTTCGGCGCCGGCGCGTGCCAGATCTTGACGAGGGCTGCGTAGCCTGGCGGCGTCCAGCCGTTGCCGAGCGCGGCGACCCGCTTTCCCGGCTTGGGCACAGGGAGCAGCGGCCCACCCTTGACGGTGACCGCGCCGAGCTTGGGGACCGGCAGGAGCGCGCCCGGCTTTCCCGACGTGGAGGGCGCTGGATGGGCGCTGGTCGCGGGCTTGGTCGCGCTCGCAGAACCCTTGGGCGCGAGGGCGCTCGGGCGCGCAGAGGCACCGGCTTTCGCGGACGCGCTCGCGCGCGCGGCGGCCGAGGCGGAGGGCTTCGGCGCAGGCGGGGCGGCCGTCGCGGCGACCGTGAATATCGCGCCCGCGATGGCGGCGGCGAGCGCAAGGACGGACGAGCTCGGGGGACGCATCGACGACGGAGGGAACGTAGCCCGCCCTCGTCAGGCGGCAACCCGAAGACTCAGCGAGCCACGACTTTCAGCTCGATCTCGCGAGACACGCGCGTGTCGACCGAGCCGAGGGTCGGCTCGTCGCGCAGCAAGCGACGCTGCTCGCGCACCACGAGCACCGTCTCGCCGGGCCCGCCCACCGAGGCGGCGTCGATGCGAACGCGGCCAGCGGCGTCGGTGCCGCAGCGCGCACGGGTCACGCCCGCGCGGACGACGTCGACCGAGATCCGACCGTCGGCAGTCGAGGTCGCGGCCAGTAGATCGAAGCCCTTGGCGTCGACCACGAGCCCCTCTTCGCTCGCCACCGAGGTGGGAAGCTGCACGCGCGGCATCTCGGGCAGCTCGAGGTCGCCGAGGCGGGTGCCGGCGACGGTCAGCACGACTGCGCGCGGCGTCGAGCGCGTGGGCTTCGCGCCGGGCGCCACGAAGACGACGCCGCTCACGAGGCCGCCGACGTCCGGGAAGGCGCGCGGCTCGAGCGCGAGCGCCGAGGATTCGCCGTCTTCGCCTCGAATCTCGACGGCCACCGGCGAGAGATCGCGCAGGTCGACGCGGACGGCGGGAAGGGGGCGCGCGGCCGTGTCGGTGTCGACGACGGTACAGACGCCCGCCGGCGGCTCGCGGTAGGTGAGGCCGAGGAGCTCCAGCGCGTCGCTCGCGACGCCAGGCTCGCGGACGCCGACGAAGCGCGCCGAGGCGTCGAGGTGCGCCTCGGGATCGGCGGCGCTCGCCCGCAGCCGGACCTCGATGACCGCCAGGTGCTGCGCGCCCGTGGTCGTGGGCTCCGCGCCCACGTTCGCCGAGCAGCCGAACCCCGCGAGGGTCACGGCCACGGCGGCCAGAGCCACACCGAAGCGTGCCGACGACAGGGACGAGGACCGACCGTGATGCGAGGGGGACACCGGGGCTCCAGGCGCCGCGGAAGCCGAGCGAGTCGATCTCGCAGGCCTGCGGGCGCTAGCCGGAGCGTACTCACCCGTGGGACCGTCGGCAAGGAACCGTGCGGAGGAGGAGGCCCGACGCGAAGAAATCCATGAAGTCTCAAAACAGAATGAATTCGGGCACTTGATCCACGATCGTTGAACTAGAGTCGAGCTGCGTCGATTCCGGGAACGCCGACCGGTCCCGAAGCGTTCCCCCAAGCGCGCGCCACCGCCTGGAGGAACTCTTGCCCCGCTCCGCTCCCCCGTCGCAGGATGCCCGCGTGCCGCGAGCCCGACCTCCGTCGTCCGCCCCCCGTACGAGCTGGCGCGCGCGCGCCGGCCTCCGTGTGGCGGGCGCGCTCCTCGTCGCCGGGACGGTCACGCTCTGCGGCGCGCGCTCGGCCGACGCCGACATCTTCGAGTACGTCGACGCCGACGGCGTCGTGCACTTCACCAACGTCCCCTCGAAGGGCGACCCGTGGAAGCTGTACGCGAAGTCGAAGGACGGGAAGGCTGCGCCGGGCGGCGGCTTCAAGCCCCACCCGTTCGGCGGCGGCGGGGTCGATCGGTACGCCCGCTTCGACGAGCACATCCGCGAGGCAGCCGGTTACTACCAGCTCCCCGAGGCTTTCGTCCGCGCGATCATCAAGGTCGAGAGCGACTTCGATCCCACGGCGACGTCGGTGGCGGGCGCGCAAGGGCTCATGCAGCTCATGCCCGAGACGGGCGGCCGCATGCTCGTGGTCGATCCCTGGGACCCGCGCGAGAACATCTTCGGCGGTTGCCGCTATCTCCGCGTGCTCGCCAACATGTTCAACGGCGATCTCGACCTGACGATCGCCGCGTACAACGCCGGCGAGGGCTCGGTCATGCGCGCGGGCGGCATCCCGAACATCCCCGAGACCCAGAACTACGTCGTGCAGGTCAAGGGGTGGTACCGGCGCTATCGCAGCGTCCCTGATCCCACCGAAGCCTCGGTCGGCTCGCCCGAGTGAGGCGCGCGGGCGCGCGGCCGTGACGGTCCTCGGCACCGCGGGGCACGTCGATCACGGCAAGACGACGCTCGTGCGCGCGCTCACCGGCGTCGACACCGATCGGCTGCCGGAGGAGAAGCGCCGCGGCATCACCATCGAGCTCGGCTTCGCGCCGCTCCTGGTGCGCGACGACGACGGCGCGGAGCGCACGCTCTCCGTCGTCGACGTCCCGGGCCACGAGCGCTTCGTCGGCACGATGGCCGCCGGCGCGCAGGGGGTCGACGCCGCGTTGCTGGTCGTGGCGGCCGACGCGGGCGTGATGCCGCAGACGCGCGAGCACCTGCTCGTGCTGGAGGCGCTCGGGGTCTCGGCGCTGCTGGTGGCGCTCACGCGCTGCGATCTCGTCGACGCGGAGATGCGGGCGCTGGCGCGGCTCGACGTCGAAGAGGCGCTGGAGAAGACGCGCTGGCGAGGCGCGGCGATCGTCGAGGTGAGCGGCAAGACGGGCGAAGGGCTCGACGCGCTGCGCGCCGCGATCGCGCGGCTGACCCGCCCCCTCGACGCCAGCGAGAGGCGCCTGCGCCCGGCGCGACTCGCGATCGATCGCGTGTTCGCGCCGCGCGGGCAGGGGGTCGTGGTGACCGGTACGCTGATCGCGGGGAGCGTGGCGGTCGGCGCCGAGCTCACGCTGCTCCCCTCGCAGCGCACGGTCCGGGTGCGCGGGCTTCACCAGCACGGTGCGCCCCTGACGCGCGCCGCGGCGACCGGCCGCCTCGCCTTGGCGCTGTCGGGGGTGGAGCTCGCCGAGCTGCACCGCGGCGAGGTGCTGGCGGCGCCCGGCACGTTGCTGGCCGTCCGCGCCTTCGACGCCATCCTGCAGCGGCCGGCGGGCGGGCGGCCCTTCGGACGACGCGCCCGCCTGACGATTCACGCGGGCACCGACGAGGCCCGCGCGCGCATCGTGCCGCTCGTTCGCCTCGCCCCGCCGCTCGCCGCGGACGCCGCGATGCCGACGACGATCCGCGGTGGAGAGCGCTGGCTGGTGCGCGTCGTCGCTGCCGCTCCGCTGGCGCTGGCGGCACACGATCACCTCGTGGCCCGCGCCGACGCCCCCATCGCCGCGGTCGGCACGACGGTCGGCGCGCTCGAAGTGCTGCGGCTCTCGCCGGGACGCCTGGCGGGCGGCCGGCGTGCGTACGCCGAGCGCTTGCGTGCGCTCGAGGGAGAGTCGTCGCTGGCGCGCGCGCTGTTCGAGATCGAGGCGGCAGGGCTCGCGGGCCTCGCGGGGGCCGAGCTCGCGCCCCGGCTCGCCGCGCGCGCGATCGACAAGGAGCTCGCGCGCGGCCTCGCCAAGCTCGAGACGGGCGGGGCCCGCCGCTGGGTCTCGGCGGCCGCCCGCGGGGTCGCGCGCGCGCACCTCGAGCAGGGCGTGCGTCGCTACCACGAGCTGCATCCGGACGAGGAAGGGATGCCGCTCGCCACCGCGCTCGCCGCCGTGCCCGCGAACGCCGCGCCGGGGCTCGGCGAGCTCGTGCTGGCCGAATCGATCGCGCAGCGCCGGCTCGTGCGGACGGGCGACCGCGTCCGCCTCGCGGGCTTCCAGGCGCGCGCACGCGTCGACGACCCCGCGGCGCTCGCGCTGCTCGCGCGCCTGCGCGCCGCCGGCACCTCGCCGCCGTTTCTCGGCGATCTCGCGACCGAGCTCGGGCTCGACCCC
Source organism: uncultured delta proteobacterium (assembly GCA_903923175.1). Classification (GTDB taxonomy): domain Bacteria; phylum Myxococcota_A; class Polyangia; order Polyangiales; family JADJMO01; genus CAIXWQ01. The sequence continues at coordinate 9,130 of CAIXWQ010000555.1, forward strand.
GCCCGCGCGCGGGCGCTGGCCGCGGCGGTCGCGGCGACCGGGGCGCTGGTGCACGTGCAGGGCGAGCTGTGGCTCGCACGCGAGCCGCTCGCCGAGCTCGAGGGCCACTTGCTCGCATACCTCGAGGCGAGGGGCTCGATCACGACCCAGGCGTTCAAGGAGCTGGTGGGGGCCTCCCGGAAGTACGTCGTGCCGCTGGCCGAGTGGTTCGACGCCCAGCACGTCACGCTCCGCGTCGGGGATGTGCGCAAGCGTCGCGGCCGCGCGTAGCGTCGAGTTCCGACGGCGCCCGTGGTCGAGCGAATTCGGGCGCGATCGCGGCCGACTTCGCGCCAGACAGTGGCGCTCCAGCGGCCGCTCGACCATAGCGGCTGCGTCATGACTCCGACGCCTGGCGAGGTCGCGCCCTCCCGCGGGGACGGCACGGCGACGACGCGCTCCGCCTCGATCGGCGGCGGCGCGGGGGCGCGCCATGCCTGACCGTTTCATGGTCTTCGTACCGGGCTCCACGAGCCCGCCGTACGGCCCGCTCTCGCTGGCGGAGCTGCAAGCGAAGGTCTGGGGGCACCAGATCCCCGTCGACGCGCAGGTCGCCCGGGTCGGCGAAACGACGTGGCTCCCCGTCCACCAGATCGCGCCGCCGCTCGAGGACGACGACGAGGTCAAGACCCTGGTGGCCCCGACCGTCGTCGAGCGCGCGTACGAGGTCACCGTCGACGGTGAGACCGTGGTCGGCCCGGTGAGCCTCGACCAGCTGCGCAGGGGCGCGTCGGAGGGGAAGCTCCCGGAGGACGCGAAGGTCCGGACCTCGTCGACCGCCGCGTGGCGTCCGCTGGCGGAGGTGCTCGCGCAACCAGCCCCGCCAGCACCGCCGACACCTGCGCTCCCGCCGCGCACGAGTGGCGCGGGCGCGCCCCCGCGGCCGCCGCCCGCGCAGGCGCA
>CAIXWQ010000556.1 GCA_903923175.1 uncultured delta proteobacterium
CGAGCCGGGCTTCCAGCCGCGCCGGCCGCCGCTCACGCGGGCCGAGCTCCGGCAGCGCGGCCTCAGCGAGCGGTTCGCCGGCTACATGCAGCGCTGGAAGGGGTTCGTCGCCGAGGAGTGACGCGGGCCGCGCGTCACGCCCTCGTCGCGCGACGGCGCAGCGCGCCGCCCAGGGCGAGCGCGCCGATCAGCGCGAGCCAGCCGCCGGCCGAAGGAGCCTCCCCGCCCGCCGGCGTCGCGCAGCCGCCGCTCGAACCCGTCGCGCCCGGCGTCACGCACGCGCGGGTGTTCGCGTCGCAGTAGCTCCCCGCGGTGCAGTCGTCGCTCGTCGCGCACTGGTGGCCGCAGTCGCCGAGCGTCGTGCAGCGGTAGGGCACGCAGGTGGTGACCGTGCCGTCGGCCGCGGTCGACGTGGTGCCGTCGACGCTGCACGTCGCGATCACCTGCTGGCAGCGGCCATCCTTGCAGCGGTTGCCCGTCGCGCAGTGCTCGTCGCGCGTGCACGCCGTGCGGCAGCCTGCGTCGTCGCAGCGGTAGGGCGTGCAGTCGACCGCCACCGGCACCGCGCACGTCCCGACCGCGCACGAGCCCGCGCCGGTGAACTTCGTGCCGTCGCAGGTGGAGGCTGCGCACGTGACGTCGCCGGCCGCGACGTAGCCCGCGCAGAGCGTCGCGTCGCTGGCGCCGTCGCACGTGCGCGCCTTGCAGGGGTCGCCGCCGCCGTCGTCGCAGCGCGCGCGCGCCCCGTGCGGCGCGCCGGCGATCGGCGTGCAGTGCCCGAATTTCCCCGAGACGTCGCACGCCTCGCACTGCCCGGCGCAGGCGCGCTCGCAGCAGACCTGATCGATGCAGTGGCCGCTCGAGCACTCGGCGTCGAGCGCGCAGACGGAGCCGAGCACCTTGGCGCAGGTGCCCGCTCGCTCGGTCGTCGCGCACGAGCTGCCGACCCCGCACGCCGCGGTGCCGCAGCAGACGCCGTCGGTGCAGTAGCCGGACTGGCAGTTCTCGGGGCCCGTGCACGGCGTGCCGAGCCCCGCGCCCGGCACGCACACCGTCGCCTTGCAGAAGTAGCCCGCCGCGCAGTCGACGTCGCCGCCGCAGGTCGCCTTGCACGTCTTGGCCGAGCACGCGTACGCGCCGCACGTCGACGAGACGTCGTTGCACTTGCCGGCGCCGTCGCAGGTGCTCGCGTGCGTCTCGACGCCCGAGGCGCAGGTGTCGGCGCTGCAGGCCTTGGCGGTGCTCGGCACGTGGCACTTGGTCCGGTCCACGCCGTCGCACTGATCGCCGCACGTCGTGAGCGGGGCCGCGCCCGTGCAGGCGGGGCGCCCGTTGCGCGGTGCGCCCGCGACGGCCGTGCAGACCCCCTGGTGCCCGGGCAGGTCGCAGGCGCCGCACGTCTCGGTGCACGCGGAGTCGCAGCAGACGCCGTCGGCGCAGTGGCCGAGCGCGCAGTCGCCGTCGCCCGCGCACGCGCTCCCGAGGGGCTTCACGCACGAGCCCGGCCGCTGCGCGCTGTTGCAGCTCGCGCCCACCACGCAGCTCGCCGCCGAGCAGCAGACGCCGTCGACGCAATTGCCGCTCGCGCACTCCCAGCCGGCCGCGCACGCCGTGCCCAGCGTCGCGCCGTAGATCTCGGCCGTCTGCAGCGGGAGGTAGCCGACCACCCCCTGGTAGCGCGAGCAGCCGCCCACGATCAGCGCGCGTCCGTCCAGGAGCGTGGCGCTCGCGTGGAAGCTGCGCGGCATGATCATCGAGCCGGCGGTGCCGAGGGTCTTGGTCGCGGCGTCGAAGAGATCCGCCGCGGCGTAGATGGTGCCCGGATCGGCCGTGATCCCGCCGGCGAGGACGACCTTGCCGCTCGGGAGCACGTTCGCCGTGTGCGACCCGTGCGCGTGGCCGAGCGCGGGACCCGCGGTGAACTTCAGCGTCGTGGGGTCGAAGATCTCCGTGGTCGACGTCGCGGCCGAGTAGCTGAGCAGGCCGCCGGCCACGAGCACCGTCCCGTTCGGCAGGAGCGTCGCGGTGTGCGCGAAGCGCGAGACGAGCATCGGCGAGGTCGCGGTGAACTTGTTGGTGGCCGGGTCGTAGACGTCCGCCGTGCCGTAGCCCGCGAGCAGCACGCGCCCGTCGGCGAGGAGCGTCGTCGTGCAGGTCGCGCGCGTGGTCGCGAGGCCTCCGACCGCGGCCCACGTGCTCGTCGTCGGATCGAAGAGGTCCGCGCCCGCCGAGCCGCAGGCCGCGAAGACCTTGCCGCTCTTGAGCGTGACCGGGTGACGGCCGGTGCCCGAGGGCGCGCCCGTGGCCTTCCAGGTCTTCGTCGAGGCGGTCCAGCGCGAGGACGTGTCGCGCACCGCGAGCGCCCCGCCATCGGCGAGCGCCACCAGCGAGTTCCATTGCTCCGGCTCGCCGCCGCTGAAATCCCCGGTCGTCGCCCCCGCGTCGGACCAGAGCCCGATCGCCGGATCGTAGAGCTCGGCGCTGCGATCGCCCGTGCTGATGCCGCCGATCACGAGCACGCGCCCGTCGGCGAGCGCGACCGCCGACGGCGTGCCGCGCGCGGTCACCATCGGGCCGGTGATGGTCCAGGCCGGATCGATCGTGATCGGGTAGCGCAGGCCGCGCGCGTCGAGGTGGACCGTCAGCACGTCCCCCGCGAGCTCGACGTCGAGCTCGCGGCGCGCGCCGACCGCGTCGCGCGCGAACGGCCGCGGCGAGGCGACGACCAGCTTCCTCGCGGCGTCGGTCGCGATCACGCGACCGCGGTCCACTTCGACCTTCGCGACCCTCGCGCCGTGCCGGAGGCGGTAG
>CAIXWQ010000557.1 GCA_903923175.1 uncultured delta proteobacterium
ACCGCGCGGCGTCGTTCGCAACGCCAGCAGCGATGCCCTTCGCGGCGGAAAGGAACGAATCAGCCTCCGCGACGTGGAAGCGAACGCGTCGCCCGGTCCGCGAGTAGTGAACGCCCTCGATCATGTCGCGCTGGGCGTACGACAGGGTTCGCGGGCTGATCCGAGCGTGAGCAGCGTACTCCTTCACGCTCATATACTTCGGGGTCGGCGCTGCCGAAGCGCCGCGTGCGGCGAGGGCATCGGCGAGCGCGGTGATCACGCTCGGGTGAGCGATGGCGGCGAGGATTGCGTCACGCAGTCCCTCGGCGGGAAGGACTATCGTGGCGATCGTGGTCGGCGGTTCAAGCTTGGTCGTGGTCATGGGTTGGTCCTCTCTTGGTGGGCGCGAGAGCGCGCCCGGTTGATCACCTCCTGGTCGCGACATGCGACGTTCGGCGAAGTCGTTGATGGCATCGCCGGCGACGATCGGCGCGCTCGACAGCCCGAAGGATGGCGGCGCGAACAGGGTCCGCAGCAATGCCCCCTCCGATCGTAATCTCGCAGGCTTCGAGCACCAGACGCCGGCGAATCTCGGAGTTTCGAGCGCGTACGACTTCTTCGTCACTGCGCGCGGCGGCGGTTCGCGATCGCGGCGTCGGAGAAGTCGTCGGGCTCAACGAAGGTCGCGAGCACGGCGTCGAGATCGACGCTCGCTGCGCCAGCTACCTCGGCGGCGTGAGCGAGCAAGTAGCAGCGCAGCTCGTGCTGGTCGGCGGGATGCAGACGACGCATGAAGCGGACGAGAGCAAGCAGGGGGTGCATGTCGTGACCTCGATGCGCAAGCGCGCGGAAGATGGGGAACGATCGGCAGGCAAACCCTCTCAAGCGACGCCGGTTGCGCGCGCCGGCAACGGCAAGACGATCTGCGCGGTGCAAGGCTCCGGCGCGCTCGGGAACAGAAACGAGCCCTGCATGCCCCACTTCACTTCGAGCCCGGATGCTGAGACGCATGCTCGAAGGTCGCTTCGTCCAAGGCTCCCGAGCTGGATCAGGACCCGCATGGGAACGGAGACGCTGAAGTCTTCCGCCTCGAAGACAAGGAGGTCGGTCGCGTCGGTGATGACCGTCGAGATCACTCGCTGGAAGCTGAAGTGCGCGCGATCCCTGCGCCATCTTGCGCGCCGCCCGACTTCGTTCGCCGCTGCCATCGCGAGGTAGCGCTTGTCGGGGTGCTCCCACTCCCAGGGCTTGGCGGTGCACACCCTGACGAACTGGCGCATGAGCGAAGCGTCCTCGTCCTCGGGCTCGACCTGCATCAGCGCGTCCAGAAACTCGGCGCGCCCGATCCGCAGCAAGGTGGCGAAGTGGTCCGCCTCAAGGAAGGCATGGGTACGCAAGAGCACTCGCTCTTCGTGGTCGCGCGATCCGATGTAGCTCAGCACCTTTCCGAGGAGATCCATCGGCTTACTCGGCGGCGCAGGCGAACTGAGCGGGCAGCGAGATGATCACGCGCGGAGCGGGCTCGGGGTGCAGCTGGTGGACGAAGTTCAAGGCGCCCTTGGGCAACCACCTCACGTGCACGCCGTGGCGATCCACGTACGCCGTCATGTCATCGCGCTCCAGGCGTCCAAGCGCGATCATCGGCGCCATGCTGATCACGACCTCGAAGCCATCGGGCGAAGAGAAGACCAGCAGCTCCTTCGGCTTCGTGAGGCACGAGGCGAGCACCGATTGCAGGTCGAAGTGCGCCTGGTCGTCGATCCAGTACGCGACCGACCCGAGCGCGGTGGCGCTTGCCTGGGCGGTGCTGACCCTGTTCTCAGCCTTCGCCTCCCGCGTCTTCTCGATCTTCGACTTGATCGTGTTCAGCGTCTTCCTCACGAGGTCCGCATCATCGGGCAACGTCGCGATGGCGTTCTCGATCGTGGTCACGGGGACGCCGAACAGACCGGCGACAAGCTCTGCGTTCTCCGACATGAACGCGCGAACCTCGTCGTCCCGCTCGTCACGATGCTGGATCGAGACGTACCGCTGGAGTTCTCGAAGGTTTTTCATGGAGCGCACCTCGGGCTGGCGACGGCTGG
>CAIXWQ010000558.1 GCA_903923175.1 uncultured delta proteobacterium
CGCTCACCGGCAGCGGCGCGATGCTCGGCACCCCTGCGTACATGGCGCCGGAGCTCTCTGGCGGCGCGCGCGCGACCGCCGCGAGCGACGTGTTCGCGTTCGGCGTCCTCGCCTTCGAGCTGCTCACCGGCCGCGCGGCGTTCTCCGTTCCGCCGCTCTTCCTGCGCGCCTCCGAGCTGCCGATCACGCCGCCCGCGACGCTGGAGGCGCCGGACCTCGAGCCCCGCCTCGCCGCGGTGATCCTCGCCTGCCTCGCCGTCGATCCGGCCCGGCGCCCGACCTCCGAGCAGGTGCTGGCGGCGTTCTCGGCGTGAGCTCGCGCGCGCCGCGGCGCACGCGGCGCACGCGGCGCACGCGGCGAGTGGCTCCTTCGCGCACGCGCGAGTCGCACGTGGATTGCAGCGAGCTTCGCCCTCGAGGTGAACCCGATGGCGACCATTTCGAAGCAGAGCATCCAGGTGAAGCACGGCGGCACGCCCGACCAGACTCGTCCGTTCGCGGCGAAGGGGCACGCCGAGATGCACCAGCTCGCGCAAGGCACGGTGATGAAGGGGGTGTTCGAGCCCGGCTGGAAGTGGTCGGAGCACGTCGCGCCGATCGCGGGGACCAAGAGCTGCCAGGCGAAGCACGTCGGGTACGTGCTCGCCGGGCGCATGAAGGTCGTGATGGACGACGGCGCCGAGGCGGAGATCGGGCCGGGCGACTTCATCGAGATCGGGCCGGGGCACGACGCGTGGGTCGTCGGCAACCAGGCGTGCGTGCTCGTCGACTTCGGCGGCTACGAGCAGTACGCGCAGCCGACGCGCGCGACGGACACGCAGCGCACGTCGCGGCCGAGCACGGACACGGCGCGGCGCTGAGGGGGACGGAGCGCGACGCTGCATGAATGCGTGCGCCGGCTGGGTCGCTCCACCCAGGGGCGGCTCGGCCGGCGGGCTCCTTCGCACCGCTGCGCCGCGTCACGGAGGCGCGACGCCAGCGGCTAGCCAGCGAGCACAGCTCTTCCGTACGCTCCGCGGTATGGCCTCCAAGAAGAAACTGACCGCCACCACCAAACCCTCCAAGAAGCCCGCCGGCAAGACCAAGACGGCGACCACCAGCCCCACCAAGAAGCCCGCCGGCAAGACCAAGACGGCGACCACCAGCCCCACCAAGAAGCCGAGCTCGAACGCCGCCGCGACGGCCGTGCCCCGCGGCGACGACGCCCCGCTCGCCCTCGCCGCGCGCACGCTGCTCGCGGCCTGGCCCCCGATCTCCGACGTCGACCGCGAGGCCTTCGCGAGCCGCGCCCCCGACGCCGTGTGCGACGCCCTCGGCGCCCGCACCAAGAGCCTCGGCGTGGCGCGCGACGCGCTCGGCTGGGCCAAGACCATCGACGCGGCGCTGCGCGCGGCGCCCGCCGCGGTGCGCCCCTACTCCGCCCCGCGCTTCGCCTGGCTGCTCGAGAACGTCGTCGCGCTGCTCGACGCGCGCGCCGCCGAGGCGACGAGCACCAAGACGGCGAGCACCACCCGCGACGGCGCGAGCAGCGTCGAGGCGGTCGCGCGCGCGGTGCGCAACGAGCTGCTCCTGCTCCTCGAGGAGCTCGCCGGCGAGGCCGCCGACGATCTCCCGGCCCTCGAGGCCGCGCGCGGCAGCGCCGCGACGCACGGCGCCCTCGCCGCCTCGCTCGACGCCCTGGCCGACGTCGCGGCCGGCTGGCTCGCGAGCAAGGATCCCCACGCGCGCGCGCTGGTGGCCGCCAGCGGCCTCGCGCAGGGCGACGTGGATCGCGCGCGCGCCGCCGCGCTGGCGCTGGTGTCGGCCAGCTCCAGCACCGCGCTCGGCGGCCGCGTCGACGCCCGCGACAGCGCGGCGCTCAACCGCATCGAGGGGCGCGTGCTGTTCGAGATGCGCGCGGCGATGGCGGCGTTCGCGAACGCCAACGCGCGCGACAAGACGGTGGCGCGGCTGGTGCCGGGGGCGGGGACGCGGGGGGCGTTCTCGCACCCAAAGACGGCCGCCACCGCGCCGACGCCCGCCGCGCCGGCTCCGAGCGCGACCGCGCCGAGCTGAGTCGGCTACGACGATCGGCGTGTCGCCTACGACGATCGGCGTGTCGCCTACGACGATCGGCGTGTCGCCTACGACGATCGGCGTGTCGCCTACGACGATCGGCGTGTCGCCTACGACGGGCGGCGTGTCGCCTACGACGATCGGCGTGTCGCCTACGACGATCGGCGTGTCGCCTACGACGGGCGGCGTGTCGCCTACGACG
>CAIXWQ010000559.1 GCA_903923175.1 uncultured delta proteobacterium
CCCCCGGGCGCCCCAGGCGTGAGCGCCGTCGCCGGCGGACGCACCGCGCGCATCTCGGCCTGGCTCGGCGCGCGATCGGGCGGCGGCGGCGGCACCGTCGGGATCTTGGGCTGCGACTCGTGGTGCTCCGCCTCGTCGGCGGCGAGCGGCGGGGGCCTCGGCTCGTCGTCGTCGCTCGGGAGATCCTCGAGGGCGATGTCGTCGAGCGACACGGCCCGCAGCGGGCTCGGGAACGGGTTCGGCGTCGGCACCGGGCCGGACGCGCCGTGCTTCGGCGGCGGTCTTCGCGGCGGAGCGCGGCCGGGGGTGGCGGCCGCGTCCAGCTGGATCTCGATCGCGCTGTCGCGCACCTCGCTCGCCGGCGCGAGCTCCTCGATGAGGACGTCCTGCAGGGGCGACGGCGGGGGCCCGGGAGGAGCGGCCCCCTCGGCCGCCAGCGCGGCGCTCAGCTCGGCGGCGGCCTTCGCGAGCTCGAGCACCCGCATGTCCGCTTCCGCCTCGGCGGCGGCGGCGGCGGCCTTGCGCACCCACGCGATGGCGTCGGCGCGCTCGCCACGCTTCCAGAACGCCTCCGCGGTCGAGAGCGCCCAGGCGACGTCTTCGGCGTCGTCGTCTCTCGGGTGGGGCAGCTGCGACGGTGCGTCGTTGCCGGACATCGTGACGGGCTCGGGTGCGCTTTCACTTCCGACGGACGACGCGGGGCACGCCGTGAGCGTGATCGCGAGGCGCGCGCCGTCAGTAGACGGGCTGCGGCGCCTGCTCAGGCGCAGCGCCGCTCTCGAGAAAGTACCTGAGACCCACCATGAAAACCATGGCTTTCCCCGCCACGTCCGGGGCCGAAAGATCGCCCCGGAGCCCGACGTCGAAGGCGAATTGCTTCTCGACGTAGCCGAGCCCGGCGGAGAGCGAGCTGCGCTTGGCGCCCGTGTCGTAGACGTAGCCGAGGCGAATCGGATAGCGATCGGCCACGAGATACTCGGCGCCGCCCTGGTAGCGAGCCTTCCAGGCGCCCCAGTACGTGGGGTCGACCCCGACCATGTCGGCTTCGAGCGTGAAGTCGCCGGCGCGCAGGCCGAGGGCGCCGCCGACCATGAGCGGCGCGAGCGCCCCCTTGGGCGCGGTGAGGTTGTAGCCGACCGCGCCGATGCGCAGCCCCTCGGTGAGCGCGAGCATCAGGCCGGCGTCGAAGGTGTAGATGCTCGCGTTGGTGTCGCCGGAGTTCTTCGAGACGGCGCTGGCGCCGAGCGGCCCGTTGCCGTCCTGGCTCACGCGCAGCCAGCGGCCGGTCACCCCGAGCAGGAAGCGATCGCCGAGCGGGTAGGCCCCGGTGAGGCGCAGGTCGGTCGACGAGCGCTTGTAAGGATCGGAGTCGGTGCCGAGGCTGCTCCGGAGGAACTGGAGCCCCATCGCCATCTTCGAGGTGACGCCATCGATCACGCTCACGCCGTACTGGGCGCGGTGCGGGACGGTGTCGTACCCGCCGAACGCCTCGGCGTGATAGACGCGCTGCGCCGCGGCGTTGGCCGGGTTCGAGTCGACGGCAGAGGTCGACCAGCCGAACGCTCGCGCTGCTCCTCCCATGGCGAGGGTCCGCGGGTTCTCGAGCTCGCCGTACCCGTAGCCGTACTCCGGCGGCCGGTAGTCGTCCGCGGCGGCCGGCGGCGCGGCGAGCGCTACGCACGCGCCCGCGGAGAGCGCGAGCGCGAGCGCCCCGCGAGAGGCGCGACGGAGGCCGGACGAGGGGGGGAGCATGTGGCGTCGCCGTAGCGCGGGGGGACGCTGCCGGACCAGTTTTCTGAGCAACGCCTGGGGCACGCTTCCGAATCCGACGGCTGGCTCGCGCGCAAAGCCGAGGTCACGCGCGGGAGTTGATGCTTGACTCGACCGACGCTCGCGTCCTCGCTTCCGGCTCCCCCCGCCGTCGACGCGCAAGTCATTGAAATCCAATCCGTTCGCAGCTTGCAGCGCGAAGGTCTAGACGCGCATCTCCGCGCAGTGCTACCTCCGATCTCCCTCGTGGCGAGACAGCTTCGCCGACGTGCCGGGGGTGAGACTTCGGAGGCGGAGTTCGAGGAGCGAGTGGGGGAAGCGGCGTCGCGCTCATCCAGGTCGAAGGCGTTTGCGACGAGGTTCGGCCCAGCCGGCCGCGTCGCAGTGGAAGAGGTCGAGAGCTTCGCGGTCGAGGGCGGCATGTTGTGAGCACCGACCGTTCGGTCTGGTTTTCGTGGGCCGCCCTCAGTTACCGTGGTCGGGGTGGATGAAGTAGTCGTGGTGCATTGAGCTCGGGGCGGTCGTGCCCGGGCCCTCGAGCGAGGTGGGGAGCTCCGCTCCTTCTTCGCTCCTCTTGAGGGGAGATCCCTCGTCCCATAGCGCCGCGAGTGCGGCGGAGTTTTTCCCCAGCCTGTGGATAGCTTGGGGGCGGTGCATTCGTTCGTCTCGTGTCGGGTAGGCGTCTCCTCGTGGGACGTCGGGCGTTGGGAGTCGCGAAGGGGCGCCGCTCGGGCGCGCGTCCCTCTTCAGGTGAGTGGTGATGCAGGACCTCTGGGAAGCCGCCATCGCGGAGCTCCGCGCGAAAGCACCGGGCTCGTTCGACCGCTGGTTCTCGTCGATCCAATTCGACGGGTTCACCGACGGCGTGCTCCAGCTGCGCGCGCAGAACGCCTTCGTGCGCGACTTCGTCAACGAGCACTTCCTCTCGCTGGTGCGCGAGCGGCTGCGTGAGCGCACGGGGCTGACGATCGACATCGCGTGGACGATCGACGCCGCGCTCCCCTCTCCCGTCGCGCCCCGACCGACGCCGTCCCAGCCGCCGCCGCCGCCCCCCGCGCTCGCCGAGCAGGCGCAGCCCGCCCGCGTCGACGCCCCGGCCGAGCCGATCGCCGTCCAGGCCGCCGCGCCCGTCGTCGCGCGCCGCATCGACGGCCTCAACCCCAAGTACATCTTCGCGAACTTCGTCGTCGGCACCTCGAACGAGCTCGCCCACGCCGCGGCGCTCGCGGCGGCCGGCGCCGGCAGCGTGCGCCGCTACAACCCGCTCTTCATCTGCGGCGGCACGGGCCTCGGCAAGACGCACCTCCTCCACGCCATCGGCCACCACATCGCGGCGACGCGCCCGGGGCTGCGCATCGTCGTCGTCTCGGCCGAGGCGTTCACCAACGAGTTCATCTCCGCCATCGCGAACAAGGAGATGGATCAGTTCCGCACGCGCTACCGCACGCAGTGCGACCTGCTGCTGATGGACGACGTCCACAACCTCGCCGGCCGCGAGCAGACGCAGGAAGAGTTCTTCCACACGTTCAACGCGCTCCACCAGTCGGACAAGCAGATCGTCCTCACGAGCGATCGTTACCCGCACGAGCTGGAGCGCTGCACCGAGCGCCTGGTCACCCGCTTCCAGTGGGGCCTCGTGGCCGACGTGCAGGCGCCCCAGCTCGAGACGCGCGTCGCCATCGTGCGCAAGAAGGCGCAGCTGGAGCAGCTCGACATCGACGACGACGTCGCCGTGCTCCTCGCGCAGGCCATCCGCTCCAACGTGCGCGAGCTCGAGGGGGCGCTGATCCGCCTCGCCGCGCAGGCCTCGATCCTCGGCCGCCGCATCGACCTCGAGTTCGCGCGCGGCGTGCTCGCGTCGGCCCTGCCGCCGCGTTCGAGCCCCGCGAGCGTCGACGACGTCATCAAGGCGGTCTGCAACCACTTCAACCTTCGCTCGAGCGACGTGCTCGGCAAGGATCGCCACAGGAGCGTCGCGCACGCGCGCCACGTCGCCATCTACCTCTGCCGCCAGCGCCTCAAGTGCAGCTACCCCGAGCTCGGGCGCCACTTCGGCCACCGCGACCACACCAGCGTGATGCACGCGGTGAAGAAGGTCGAAGCGCTGCGCGTCGCCGATCCGGAGATGCGCAGCCACCTCGACGCGATCGAGCGCAAGCTCGGCTCGTGACGAAGCGCCGAGCCTCGCTCGGGCGCGCCCGGTCGCCGCGGCGAGTGCGCGGGCTTCGCGAGCTCCTCGGCGTCAGCGCCAGGTGACTTCGAAGTCGGCCTCGCACGGGCCGAGCATGGCGACCTTCACCGCCGCGTCGACGCCGAAGAAGGCCATCCCGCCCTCGATCGAGCCGAGCTGGAAGCTGTCGAGGAAGTCCCACACGTTGCGCAGGCAGATGATCACGCGCCCCTGCCGCAGCTCGCGGACCTCGGCGGTGCCGTGGTTGCTGATCACCGACCACACACGCGGCGTGAGCGGCAGCGCGCGCATGAGGCTGTCGCCCGCGACCGAATAGACGACCTTGCCGAGCATCGACTCGGCGAAGGCCGGCACCATCGCGCGGCCGAGCCGGCGGAGCCCGGCGCGCACGGGCAGGCGTGGGTGCGCGAACAGCGCGGCGTCGTGGAGGAGCGTGAGCCAGTCGGCGAGCGGGTAGTCGGAGAACGCGAAGAACGGGCGGGTCGTGATCGGGCGCCCGGTGACGGCGCGCGTCTCCGCGATGATCCGCCGGAAGAACATCCCTTTGACCTTCCCGTCGCGCGGCGCGAGGGCGCGGTGCGCGACGAGGTCGATGGGCGCCTCCCAGACCGGCTCGAGATAGCGTTCGGGGCTCGTCATCGTGACCCGCCGTACGATAGGCGAAGAGCCGCGGAACGACGCGATCGAAGCGCGGACGAAGCCGGGGGACGGTATCGCGGCGCGGGCGATGCGAGGGGCGGACTCAGAGTCCGTGCTCCTCCGTTCGGCGTCCACGCGCTCGAGCTGGGAGCCGATGGCGAGCGCTGGCTCGTTGCGAACGCCAAGGGCCCCTCCCCCGCGCTACTTCGCTCCGTCCTTCGGCAGCGCGCCGCGGTAGTCGTTCGCGACCAGCCGCGCGACCAGCTGGCGCGGCGCGATCGTGGCGCCGAGCGCGGCGAGGGCGTTGAGCACGCCGGGGACGTGCATGACCTTGCGCACGCGCATCGCCCAGAGGGCGCGCGCCGCGCAGTCTTCGACGTCCATGATCATCGGGTGCCCTTTGGGGTACTTGGTCGACAGGCCCGCGCCGTCCATCATCTCGGTCGCGATGCCGCCGGGGCAGAAGGTCGTGAGCGAGATGTCGTGCTCGCGCAGCTCCTCGGCGAGCGCGACGCCGTAGCTCGTGACGAAGGCCTTCGAGCCGCCGTACACGGCCTGGAACGGCATCGGTTGCAGGCTCGCCAGGCTCGAGACGAGCATCAGCGCCCCCTGCTCGTTGCGCTCGAGGAGATACGGCACGAGCCGCTGCGTGAGGTGGATCACGCTCGTCACGTTGGTGGCGACGAGCGAGGCGATGTCCTCGACCGGGTGCTCGACGGTCTTGCCGAAGTAGGTCACGCCCGCGTTCAGGATGGCGGCGTGCAGCGGCTCGGCGGTGGCCTCGGCGATCGTGCGCTCGACGTCCGCCGGCTTGGTCATGTCGGCGACGATGACCTTCGGCCTCACGCCGAACCCCTCCAGCTCCTTCGCGAGCGCCTCGAGCTTGTCCCTGCGGCGCGCGACGAGGATGGGGTGGGCGTGGTGGTCGCGCGCGAGCTGGCGCGCCATCTCGAGGCCGAGCCCCGAGGAGGCGCCGGTGACGAGGACGTTGCGGTCGCGGAGCTGTAGGTCTTCCATGAGGCGATCGAGTCTACCCGATCCGCGCGGACATCTCACGGCCGCGCCCCGCGCGGGCCAGAGTGCCATTCTCGATTCGCCACTTCGGCGCATCGGCGCATCGGCACTTCGCCGATTCTCCGAATATCCATCCACGGAGACTCCGACTCCCGTACATCGACGCGTCGAATCGCCGTCCGCAGCGCGCCCCCCGTGCACCGTGGAGCCGAGGCCCTTCCTGCGACGAAGCCGGCGATTCGACGAAGCCGGCGATTCCCCCGGTCGCGCGATCAGGGGGGGTATCCGCGCGCGCGCCTGCTCACCGAATCGGCCCGGGAAATGCCGAGCGAACCGATCTCATCCGTAGAACACGGAATCACGCGCGAGGCGACGCCACTCCCGGGATTGCCTTCGCTGGGAGTCGGCGTGACTCTGCCCGTTCGCGAGGGAGACACCCATGTCGAACCAGCTTCACGTTGTCTGCGGCGCGTTGCTCGCAGCCGCATGTTCCGCCGCCGGATGCACCGGAGGCGCAGGAGCCCCCGGGGCTCAGGGCGATCCGGGCCCCGCCGGCGAGGCCGGCGCACCGGGTCAGAACGGAAAGGACGGTGTCGACGGAGCGCAGGGTCCGCAGGGCGACGCGGCGGTCGTCCCGCCGCTCGTGAACGCCCTCTCGGGCACCGTCACCGGCAGCGGGAGCAAGCTGCTCGCCGGGGTCACCGTTTCGATCAGCCCGGGGAGCATCGCGTCGGCGACGACCGACGCCAGCGGCAAGTTCTCGTTCGCGAGCGTCCCGATCGGCTCCTACGATCTCACCTTCACGGCCACGGGCTACGTGAGCAAGACGATCGTCGCCCCGGTCAGCCTGGCCGGCCCCACCACGGTCGACGTCGTGCTGGCGACGAGCCTCGCCGGCGCCACCCCTCCGACGGTCGCCGTGACCAACCAGCTCGCCGTCGGATACGGCAAGTCGGTCAGTGCGAAAGCGATCGCCACCGGCACCGGTCCGTTCAGCTACGCGTGGACGCAGACGGCAGGGCTCCCGGTCTCGCTCACCACCACCAACACCGACACGATCGCGTTCACGACGCCGGACTTCCCGACGTCGATGGGCTCGACCGCGACCAGCACCGCGCCGCAGATCACCTACGCCCGCTTCGGCGCCCTCGGCATCAGCCCGGATCAGGCCGGCCACAGCGTCTTCCAGGTCGTGGTCACCGACGCCAACGGGCTGAGCACCACCTCGAGCGTCGAGGTCGACTCCACGAGCCCGACGACGGGGATGCGCAACGTGCCCGTCGGCATCGCGGTCTACCTCCAGGGCGACTCGAACCTCCGCCTGATCCCCTTCACCCCGGTGTGCAAGAGCAACGCGGACTGCCCGACGGCGACCTCCACCTGCACCGTGGCGAAGGGCACCTGCGGCTGCACCACCGACGCGGACTGCGGCGGCGCCACCAGTGGGCTCTTCTGCAAGGCCGGCGTGTGCGCCGCGGGCTGCAACATCCTCGGCTCGGGCAACGGCTGCCCCGGCGGCCTCACCTGCTCCGCCACGGCCACCAAGGCCGGCAGCTGCGCCGGCCCGCAGACGACGTGGAACTGGACCGTCGACCTCACCGCCGCGCCGGGAAGCACGGCGACGCTCCAGAACGCGACCACCCAGTTCCCCAACTTCACGCCCGACGTGAAGGGGATCTACACGCTGACCGAGGCCGTCTCGGGCCAGCAGCTCAAGGTCTACGCCGGCACCTGGGTCGGCGCGATGACCAGCGACTACAGCGCGCCGAGCGGCACGTGCGGCATCTGCCACACGGCCAATCCCTCGCTCCCGGCGGGCCCCCTCACCGCGCCCAATCTCTTCGCTCCGTGGAAGGCGACGGCCCACGCGTCCGCGCTCGAGCGCAAGCTCGATGGGGCCGCGGGCACGCAGTTCACCGAGCCCTGCCTCCGGTGCCACACCGTCGGCTACGACAAGACCGCGAGCAACGGCGGCTTCGACGACGTCCAGGCGACCGCCGGCTGGACCTTCCCGACCGTGCCGGCCACCTACGACTCGGCGTCGCCGAACTGGACCAACCTCACGGGCAACGCGGCGCTCGCTCCGCTCGCCGGCATCCAGTGCGAGAGCTGCCACGGCCCGCAGGGGCAGCCCGTCGGGGGCCCGCACCCGGCCGTCGACGTCAACGCCCGCGTCTCGTGGTCGTCCGAGGTCTGTGCGAGCTGTCACCAGGAGAACGCGAGCTACTACTACCCCTCGCAGTGGAACCAGCCGGGCAATAGCTTCGTCGGGCACGCCAATCGGCAAGTCGCCATCATGGAAGGGGCCTTCGAGAGGATGGCCCCCAGCTTCGTCGCCGCGACGGGCGCCGTCGTCCCCCAAGGGAACAACCTCAAGTACTGCCCGCGCTGCCACACGGCGCAGGGCTTCGCGCAGTACGCCCGGCAGATCAACGGAGGCGAGTACGCCTTCCTGACGAGCGACGGCAACCCGCAGAACGCCGGAAACCACCCGGCCACCGGGCCGGAGATGGCGGCCAAGGGGCTCACGCTGGCGACCGTCGAGTCGCAGACCTGCCAGACCTGCCACGACCCGCACTCGGGTGATCCCTTCCTCGACCCGGCCGCCACGAAGCACCAGCTCCGCATCTACGACACGGTGAAGGCCCTCCCCAACGGGATGTCCAACGTGAGCGGGATGGGCTCGGGCGCCATCTGCATCGCCTGCCACAACGGGCGCAACGGCGAGCACTCCGACTTCGCCCAGAACACCATCGACTTCGCGACCGGGAAGTTCCTCCCGCAGCCGACGCTGGTCGCCTTCCCCACCGAGCACGACGGCCCGCAGGCCGAGATGATGTACGGCTTCAGCGCGTACTTCATGCCGCGCTACACCCCCTCGGCGCACCTCGCCGTCACCGACACCTGCGCCGGTTGCCACGTGAAGATCGCCACGGGGAGCGAGCTCGCCTCGAAGCAGACCTCGAACCACGCGTTCAAGGTCGACAACACCATCTGCGCCGCCTGCCACGCGACGGGCAGCGGCAAGGTCGATGGCGCCGCCCTCCAGGCCGCCAATCAGCTGCAGATCGACGCGCTCCGCGGCCTCATCGCCCAGAAGATGCTGACGACCATCACCGCCGCGATCAACTACGTGCCCGCCACCGGCAGCATGATCGTCGCGGTCCGGCCCTACGACATCGTCTCCGACTCGTACTCGAGCGCGACCTCGAGCTACGCCGGCGGCGCGCTGCCGGCGGGCTGGATCGATCTGGTCGCCGGCACCGGCACGGGCGCGCCGGGCACGAAGAACCTCCCGACCAGCGTCGGCATGCGTTACAGCAGGACCGGCTCGCTGCTGGTCGTGCTGAACGTGCCGAACGCCGTGACGTTCACGCCCACGGCCACCGGCGCCGTGCCCATCACCACCAACGCGCTCGCGGTGTCGTTCACCGCGATCGGGACCAACCAGGCCGTGCCGACCACGCTCCCGGGCTGGCCGGCCGGGATGGGGTACGTGTTCTCGGTCTGGGGCGCGCCGAGCCCCGCCAGCGGCACGACCACGGGAACCTATCCGACCGTCCCGCAGCCCGGCTGGCTGGCCGGGAGCGGCGTCGCCAGCGTCCAGACGCTCATGAAGGCGAACTGGAACGTCAGCGTGCTCAACAACGACGGCACGCTGGGTATCCACAACCCGGGGTTCTTCAACGGCCTCGTCGCGGCCACGAACCAGGCGCTGAAGGCGCTCCCGTGACGCTCGCATCGGCCTGACGCGCAGACGCGCAGACGCGCAGACGACTTCGAGGCCGGCAGGGCGATCCTGTCGGCCTCGTCGCTTTGTGGCCGATCGCTAGATCGCGTGCCCCTTGAACTGGCTCGTGTACAGGTGCCGATACACGCCGCCGAGGGCGAGCAGCTCCCCGTGCGTCCCACGCTCCACGATGCGGCCGCCGTCGATCACGAGCACCTGATCCGCGTCGCGGATCGTGCTGAGCCGGTGCGCGATGACGAAGCTCGTGCGACCGGCCATCAGGCGCAGCAGCGACGTCTGGATGCGCGCCTCGGTGCGCGTGTCGACGCTGCTGGTGGCCTCGTCGAGGATCAGGATGGCGGGGTCGGCGAGCAGCGTCCTGGCGATTGCGAGCAGCTGGCGCTGCCCCTGGCTCAGGTTGCCGGCGCGCTCGGAGAGCACGGTCTGGTAGCCGTGCGGCAGCTGGAGGATGAAGTGCTCCGCGTCGGCCATGCGCGCGGCGGCGAACACGTCCTCGTCGCTCGCATCGAGCCGGCCGTAGCGGATGTTCTCGAGCACCGTCGTGCCGAACAGATACGTGTCCTGCAGCACCAGGCCGAGCTTGCGGCGCAGGTCGCCCTTCTTCAAATCGCGCAGATCCACGCCGTCGATCTCGATGGCGCCCTGGTCGAGCTCGTAGAAGCGGGTGAGCAGGTTGACGATGGTCGTCTTGCCGGCGCCGGTCGGGCCGACGAGCGCGATCATCTGGCCGGGCGCGGCCTCGAGCGAGACGTCGTCGAGGATCTTGGAGCCGGGGCGGTAGCCGAAGGTCACGTGGTCGAAGCGGACGTGGCCGCGCACCGCGACGAGCTCGCGCGCCTCGCCCGGGTCGCCCGGGTCGCCCGGGTCGCCCGCGTCGCCCGCGCCGCCCGGGTAGCGCGCGTCGTCGAGCTCGGCGGGCGAGTCGAGGATCTCGAACACGCGCTCGGCGCCGGCCAGCGCGGCCTGCAGCGTGTTGTAGAGGTTCGAGAGCTGCCGCAGCGGCTGCACGAAGTTCTGCCCGTAGTTGATGAACGTCGCGATCATCCCGACGCTCACCAGCCCCGCCAGCGCGAGCCAGCCGCCGAGGCCGACCAGCACGATCACGAAGAGGTTGCCGAGCACGGTGGTGAGCGGCATCAGCAGCAGCGCGTACGTGTTCGCGTACACGCCGGCGCGGTACACCCGCTCGTTCTCGGCGCGGAACGCGGCGATCGAGGCGTCGCCCTGCCGGAACGCGAGGACGAGCTTCTGCCCGCCGATCGACTCCTCCATGAGGGCGTTCAGCCGCCCGAAGCGCTGCTGCAGCCCCGCGAACCCCTTGCGGGTGAACACCGCGACGAAGCGGGTGAAGCCGAACATGATCGGCACCACCAGCAGCGACGCGAGCGCGAGCCAGCGGTCGAGCACGAACATCGCGACCAGGATGCCGACCATCGACAGCACGCTCGCCAGCAGCGAGGTGACGTTCTGCGCGACCGCCTGGTTGATGGCGTCGATGTCGTTGGTCAGCCGGCTCATCAGCTCGCCGGCCGGGTTGCGATCGTAGAAGGCCATCGGCAGCGACTGCAGGTGACGGAACAGCTCCGCCCGCAGCCGCTTCAGCGCGCGCTGGGAGACCCCCGCCATCAGCCAGCTCGCGCCCGCGTCGAACAGGTTCCCGGCCACGAACGCGGCGAGCATCAGCAGCGCGATGCGCCCGAGGCGGGCGGCGTCGTGCGTGGCGACGTAGCGATCCAGCGCGACCCCCATCAGGTAGGGGCCGACGAGGCCGAGCAGCGTGTACGCGACGATGCCCGCCGCGACGAGCGCGAGCCGCGCGCGGAAGGCGCTGAAGTAACCGGCGAGCCGCGCGAGCGAGCCGCGCGGATCCTTCGCGCGCGCGATGGCGCCGTAGCCGGGGCGCATCGCGCCGCGCAGCCCTCCGCCGGGGCTCGGTCCGGCGGACCCTGACAAGCCCGCGGAGCCGGCTGCGCCAGAAGCGGGCGCGGAGGGCGGGCTCATGGCGGTGTCCCGTCGGCGGCGGGCGCGGGCGCGCGCGGACCTTCGCCGAGCTGCGAGTCGTAGATCTCGCGGTACACCGCGGAGCTCGTCATGAGCTCGGCGTGCGTCCCCTGGGCGACGAGGTGCCCCTTGTCGAGCACGAGGATGGTGTCGGCGTCGAGCACCGTGCTCACCCGCTGGGCGACGACGAAGGTGGTCCGGCCGGGCGCCTCCCCCGGGCCCCGCACGCCGCGCGTCCCCGCCGCGAGCGCGGTCTGGATCTTCGTCTCGGTCTCGACGTCGACCGCGCTCGTGGCGTCGTCGAGGATCAGGATCGCGGGGTCGAGGAGCAGCGCGCGCGCGATGGCGAGCCGCTGCCGCTGACCGCCCGAGAAGTTCGTGCCGCGCGCCTCGACGCGGCTGTCGTACCCCTCGGGGAGCTCGACGATGAACTCGTGCGCCTGCGCCGCGCGCGCGGCGGCGATCACCGCCTCCTCGCTCGCGTCAGGGGCGCCGTAGCGGAGGTTGTCGCGGACGGTGCCGGAGAAGAGCACCGACTCCTGCGGCACCACGCCGATGCGGCGCAGGAGCGAGTCGCCGGTGACGCCGCGGACGTCGCGCCCGAACGCGCGCACGCGGCCCGAGGTCGCGTCGTAGAAGCGCGGGATCAGGCTCACGAGCGTGGACTTCCCGGCGCCCGTCGAGCCGAGGATGGCGATGGTCTTGCCCGCCGCCGCGGTGAAGTCGATGCCGCTCAGCACCGCGTCGGAGCCCGCCTGCGCGTAGCGGAACGAGACGTCCTCGAACGCCACCGACGCGGGCGCGCTCGCGGGGATGGCCTCGGCCCCCTCGGCGTCGCGCACGTCGGGCACGCTGTCGAGGATCGCGTCGAGCCGCCGCAGCGAGGCCAGCCCCGAGGCCCAGGTGTTCGACAGCATCGTCATCATGATCAGCGGCGACATCGTCGTGAGCAGGTAGTTGGTGAAGGCGACGATCTGCCCGAGCGACAGCGCCCCCTCCATCGCCCGCAGCCCGCCGCGCCAGATGACGAGCACGACGCCGAGGTTGATGCACATGGTGAGCGCCGGGGTCATCGACGCGACGAACTGCATGACCTGGATCGACTGCAGGGTCATCGCCTCGTTGGCGACGTCGAACCGCGCGCACTCGTGCTCGCCGCGCACGAGCGCCTTCACGAGCCTCGCGCCCGCGAGGTTCTCGTGGAGCACCTCGTTGAGCGCGTCGAGCTTGCGCTGCACGAGACGGAAGCGCGGCTCCATGCGCACGACGAAGAACGCGATGAGCAGCGAGGTGACGAGCAGCAGCGGCAGCATCAGCAGCGCCAGCGGCCCGTTGGTCGTGATCATCAGCGCGAGGCTGCCGATCATCATGAGCGGCGCGCGCGTGCCGATGCGGAGAGAGACCTGCGTGAGCGTGCGCACCGCGCCGACGTCGCTGGTGAGCCGCACCAGGAGCAGGCCGGTCTTCTGGCGGTCGAGGTTGCCGAAGGAGTAGCGCTGGATCTTCAGGAACAGCGCCTCGCGCAGGTCGCGCGCGACCCCCTCGCCCACGCGCACCGAGAAGACGTTGTTGGCGATGGCGAGCAGCGCGCTCGCCGCCGAGATGCCGAGCATCGTCAGGGCCGTGCGCACGACCACGGCGCGGTCGTGGCGCGCGATCCCCTGGTCGATGACGCGCTGGATGAGGCGCGGGATCGCGAGGTCGAGGACGACGAGCGCGCACAGGATCAGCAGCGAGAGGACGGCCAATCGCCAGTAGGGCCTCACGAAGCCGAGGAGCCGTCGAAGGTGGGGCACCGGCGCGGCGGCAGTGTACGCGCGCGCGGCGTCGGGAGAACGAAGTTCCAGGGCTCGCGGCGGTCGCGCGTGCCCGTCGATCTCGAAGCTCGACCGCACGCGGATCGCCACGGGCACGGCGCCCGGAAATAGCGCGCCCGCGCGCGCGGCTACTCGCCCCTGCCGCCGCCGCCGAGCGCTGCGCGGATCGCGCGTTCTTCGTCCCCGAGCGCGCGGACGGCGTCGAGCGCACGCTCGGCGATGCGCACGTGGAGCTCGGTGGAAGGGGCTTCGTCGAGCTGCGCGCCGAAGTCGATCGGCGCGCCGAACACGATCGTGACGGGGTTCCCGTTCTTGCGGTAGTTGCCCGCGACGAGCCGCACCACGTCGTTGCCGAGGCCGTTGACGAACACCGGGACCACGGTCGCTCGCCCCTTGGTCGCCTGGATGATGCGCCCGACGCCGGGGCGGGCCGGCAGCAGCGTGTACGGATCCCGGGACTGGTTGCGCTTCCCCTCCGGGTGCAGCCCGACGAACGCGCCGCCGGCCTGCAGGCGGCCGATCACCTCGTCGACACTGGCGCGGTTCAGCGCGACGCGGTCGCGATCGCGGAAGACCGGCGGGTACATCGCGAAGATGCTCATCGCGCCGTTCACCGCGAAGCCGAGCGGCGTGTCGTAGAAGAACTTCGAGCGCACGGGGAACATCAGCCGCTGCGCGAGGCCGCGCTTGAGCAGCACGGCCGAGACCGCGTAGAGGTCGAAGAAGCTGCGGTGGTTCGAGACGAGGATGGTGCTCTCGTCGCGATCGAAGCGCGGCAGCCGCCCGAGCCCGTGCACGTGGGTCAGGTTCTTGGTCGCGTCGTGCACCCAGTTGGCGGAGAAGTGCCGCTGGAGCAGGCGAATGCCGCGATCGATCGCGGGCGACTCGAAGGTGCGGCGCACGACCCGGATCTGCCAGCGCTCGACGGCGGTCAGCTCGCCCGGGCCGAAATCGAGCAGCTCGCGATCGACGGGCGGAGGCGGATTCGAACGGGGCAAAGGACGCGGAGACCTAGCGGCGCGGCGGGGTGGTGTCCACCTGGCGAACGCTCGCCACGGTCGCGGGGTATGGGTGTGATCTCGCGCCGTCCGCCTCCGGTCGTCCCGCGGCGAGTCGACTTTCGGTGCACGTGACCTCTCGACGCGCCGCCCACGGCGTACGCTCCCCGCATGGGCCTGTTCGTCGCGCGGGTGCGCTTCCCGGGAGAGCCCCCGGCCAACGAGGAGATCCTCGCCGAGCTCGCGCGCCGCATCGGCTCGGTCCGGGCGCTCGAGCCGATCGAGCGACGCGGCGACGAGCTGCGGATCGCCACGCTGCTCGATCCGGTGGCGTACCCCTACCTGTTGAAGCTCCTCTCGGAGCACGGCGGCGTGCTGCTGCACTACGCGACGAGCGAGCCGAGCACGCTCGTGCTGCCGGACTACGTCGACACGCCCTGGGTCGAGCTCGGCCTCGGCCGGCGGCTCGCCATCCGGGCACGGTTCTTCTTCGGGCTGACGGCGACGGCGCGACGGCGCGCGCGCTAGCTCACTCGCGCACTCGCGCACTCGCTCACTCGCTCACTCGGCCGGCGGACCGATGTGGAGCTCGTCGAGGAGCTTCTCCGCGACCTCGGCCTCGAGCCCGAGCGCGTCGGCGAACTCGTTCAGCAGCTCGTTCTCCTCGTCGGCGATCTCGTCGTCGGCGAACGCGATGGCGGCGGCGAGCGCGAAGGCGGCCTCGGCGGTCGGCGGATCGTCGTGGAGTTTGTCGGCCACGGCCTTGACGCGCTTGGCCTGCCCCTCGACGGCGAGGCGCTGCTGCGCTCCCTGGATCATCGACTGGATGTGCACCGAGCGGACGGTGCCGTCGGACAGCTCGCGGATGGCGCCGCGGAGCGTGTCCTCCTCGGCCGGGTCCATCTTGCCGTCGGCCATCGCCATCAGGAACATCGCCTCGCAGAGCGCATCGAAGCGGAGGAGCACGTCGGCGGGGACGTCGGTCTGCGTGAGGGCCTTCAGGTCCATCGCGAAGAGCGAGGGGCGCTCGCCGCGCTCCTTCAGTCGATCCCGCAGCCCTGCCACCGTGGCGTTGTCGATCTTGAGCATGTCGGTCCCCTCCCTTTGTCGAGCCCCGGAGCGTAAGCAGATTCCGCGCGCGGCGCATGGACGAACGCGACGAACGCAGGGGGGAACGCGCGCGGGAGCGTCCGGATGACGCCCGCGCGCCTGCGCCCATTGGACGCCACCCTGCCGGCACGCTACGCCCCCTCGGCCGTGCCCCGCCGACTCCCCTTCGTCCTCGTCGCACTCGCCCTCGGCTTCGCCGCCGTCGCGCCCTTGACCGGGTGCGAGCCGCCGAAGGCGTACGGCCCCGGCGTGCTCCAGTACTCGGAGAACGCCCGCCGCGCGTACGAAGAGGCGATGATGGCGTTCAAGGACCGCAGCTGGCAGGAGGCGCAGATCCTCTTCCGCGAGGTCCGGCGACGCTTCTCCTTCAGCCGCGAGGCGCCGCTCGCGCAGCTGCGCCTGGCCGACATCGAGTTCGAGCAGGAGCGCTTCGTCGAGGCCATCTCGGCCTACAAGCAGTTCGTCCGCGAGAACCCCAAGCACGGCGACGTGGCCTGGGCGCGGATGCGCATGGCGCGCTGCTACTACAACCAGATCAGCGACGCGTTCCTGCTCCCCGCCCAAGAGGAGCGCGAGCAGACGTCGGTGGCCGAGGCGTCGCGCGAGATCCAGGAGTACCTGCGCGACTTCCCCGACGGCCCCGAGTTCGCGCAGATGAAGAAGCTCGGCGCCGACGCGCTCGCGCGGCTGGTCGCGCATGAGCTCTACGTCGCGCGCTTCTACATCAAGAAGAACCGGTTCGAAGCGGCGCTCGGGCGCGTCGACTACGCCATCGCGAAGTACCCCGGCTCGTCCAAGGACGTCGAGGCGCTGGTGCTCCGCGGCGAGATCCTGCTGCGGCTCGAGCGCAGGCCCGAGGCGAAGGCCACCTTCGAGCTGGTCGTGAAGAAGTACCCCGGCGATCCGCGCTCGGTGCAGGCGCAACGCTACGTCGATCGCCTCGTCAAAGACGGGATCTGAGCGGCGGTCCACGCAGCGCAGACTCCGATGGCGCCGCCGTGAAGCAGCCCGAAGCCGTAGCGCTGCCTCGCGATCCACCGCCGGCCGGGGCGCCCTGGGATCTGCCGCTCGACGAGGCGCCACTCGCGTTCCTCGATCTGGAGATGACCGGCCTCGAGATCGGCAAAGATCGCGTGGTCGAGCTCTGCCTCGAGCGGGTGCGCGGCGGGCGCGTCGAGGCGCGGCTCGAGACGCTGGTGCACCCCGAGGGGCGAGGCGGCGCCGAGGAGGTGCACGGCCTCGACGCCGCGGCGCTGGAAGGCGCGCCGCCGTTTGCGGCGATCGCGGAGCGGATCGCGGAGCTGCTCGACGGCGCGATCGTGGTCGCGCACAGCGCCGGCTGGGACCTCGCCTTCCTGCGCGACGAGCTCGGCCGCGTGGGGCGCGAGGCCTGCTGTCCGCGGCACGCGCTCGACACGCTCACGCTCGCGCGCCGCGCGCTCTACCTCCCCAGCTACGCGCTCGGCAGCGTGGCGCTCGCGCTCGGCGTCGGCGTCGAGCGGGCCCACCGCGCCGGCGGCGACGTCGCGACGCTGCGCGGGATCTTCGCGCCGCTGGTCACCGCGCTCGAGCCGAAGACGCCGCGCGATCTCTGGGACGTGCGCATCGGCGAGCGCGCGGCGCGGCCGGGGATCGTGACGGCGCTCGAGGCGGCGGTCGGCAACGGCCAGCCGGTCGAGATCGTCTATCGCCCCGCGCGCGGCGGGCCCGAGACGCTCACGTTCGTGGTGCAGTCGCTCGAGCGCGAGCCGCCGCGCGTCCACGGGTACACGCTGCCGGCGCGCGGCCGGCGCGACCTGCGGATCGACCGCATCCTCCGCGTGGACCCGGTCAAACCCGCCTGATCCGCGTAGAAACGGCCCGGATCGCCAACGCCGGGCTCGCGCCCCCTGGCCCAGCTGGGCTAGAACGGCGCTCCGCGCCGCGCTCCACCGAGGCGCCGCCACCCGAGGCCTGCCGTGTCCCTCTTCCCCCGCCGCCGCCAAGAGCTCCTCGCCCTCCTCGTCGTCCCCTGCGCGCTCGCGGCGCCGCTGCTCGCGGGCTGCCCCGGCGAGGCGACGACGGCCGCCTCGATGAAGCCGCGCCAGCCGCTCACCGAGATCGCGAAGAAGTGGCTCAAGCGGGCGACCGAGAGCTACCGCGCCGGCGACCTCGCCGACGCCGACGACAGCGTGAAGAAGGGGCTCGAGGTCGCCAAGAAGGAGAACCTCGACGAGCGCGAGCTGCGCCTCGTGGCCGGCCGCATCGACCTCGCCAAGCTCGATTTCCGGCAGGCCTCGATCGATCTCGTCGACGTCCCCGGCTCCGAGGCCGCGGGGCTGCGCGCCCGCGCGTACTGGTACGACGGCGACCTGCCGCACACGACCGAGGAGCTCACCAAGGCGCTCGAGGACCCGGAGTACAAGGATCCGTGGGCCAAGCCGGTGCGCGATCTCGCGGGCTCGCAGGGGGCCGGCCGCAAGCCGTTCACGATCGCCGACGGCGGCGCGCGCCTGCTCGAGGTGAAGATGCCTCGCGACCTCTACCCGGCGCTCATGGTGCCGTGCGAGATCGACGGCCAGAGCGTGCTCGCGCTGATCGACACCGGCATCCCCGAGGTCGTGCTCGACAAGACCACGCACACCAACCCCGCGTGGGTCTCGATCAAGTTCGGCTCGGGCGAGCGCACCTTCGAGGTGCGCGACGTGCCGACGATGGTCGACGACCTCTCGGGCTACACGCAGCAGAACCAGGTGCCGATCCGCGCCATCCTGGGCGTGAACTTCCTGCGCCGCATGCACCTGACCTTCGATCGCCGCGCCGATCAGCTGATCCTGCGCCGCGACGAGCCGCCGGCGCCGCCCGTGTTCTCGCGCGCCGACATCCTCTACGTGCGCGGCGGCGGCATGACCGTGCGCTCCACCGCGCGCAAGGAGTTCGAGCTCACCACGTCGATGTGGGTCGACAGCGGCGCCGTGTGGCCGATCGCCTACGTCGACGAGACCTGGAAGAAGCTCGGCGTCGACGTCGCGAAGATGCCGGTCTCGGGCGATGTGAAATACGAGCGCCTGATCGATTTCCGCGTCGCCGCGCTCGACCTCGGCCCCGCGGTCGGCGTGTCGGGCGCGCCGAAGCTCGAAGAGAAGCTGAAGCAGATCGACATCGACGTCGCCGGCGGCGTCGGCATGGGCTTCCTCTCGGCGATGCGCGTGACCGTGGCCGAGCAGGGGCGCGCGCTCTGGTTCGAGACCGACGAGGGGACGAGCGGCGTGCTCAACCCGCAGAACCTCCCCGCCGCCAAGCCCACCTCCTCGCCCGAGCCGGCGACGACCTCGACCGCGACCAGCGCGCCCAAGCCGACCACCTCGGCCGCCCCGACCAGCGCCCCCAAGCCGACCACCTCGGCCGCCCCGACCAGCGCCCCCAAGCCGCTTGCGCCCGCGAGCGCGGCGCCCAAGGGGAAGTGACGTGGCGACGGTCGTCCCCTTCCGCGGCAACCTGCCGCTCCTCGGCGAGAAGGTCTGGCTCGCGCCCAACGCGACCGTGATCGGCAACGCCACGCTCGGCGCGGGCGCGAGCGTCTGGTTCGGCGCCGTCATCCGCGCCGACCACCTCGCCATCGTCCTCGGCGATCGCACCAACGTGCAGGACAACGCGGTGCTGCACATCACCAACGATCACCCGGTCGGCGGCCCGCCCGACGCGCGCGGCATGGCCGTCGGCTGCCGCATCGGCAACGACGTCACCATCGGCCACTCGGCGGTGGTGCACGCCTGCACGATCGGCGATCGCGTGCTCATCGGCATCGGCGCGATCGTCCTCGACGGCGCGGTCATCGGCGACGACGCCGTGATCGCCGCGGGCTCGGTGGTCACGCCGGGCACCGTGATCCCGTCCGGCATGATGGTGATGGGGCGCCCGGCGAAGCCGACCCGGCCGCTCAGCGAGCGCGATCACTTCTGGTCGAAGAAGGCCGCCGGCCTCTACGTCGACTACGCCCAAGAGTACGCGGAAGAAGAGCGGCGCGGCCCCTCGAAGTAGCGGGGCGCGCGCCGGCCGTCGCGGCCGCGGCTGGGAATCGGTGCGGGGTGCAATCGTTGCTTTTGACAACGATCGTGCTAACGCGATGACCCCGCGCGCCCGCCCCTGTTCGCCGGGCGCGCGCCACCATCGATGAGCACCACCACCGCCCCTCGCGAGTCCGCCGCCACGAAAGAGCCGCCCGCGCCGGCCGAGCCGGTCCCCTCGCCGCGCGCGGCCGCGGCCGCGCAGCGCAAGAAGGGGGGCGCGCGTCGCGGGATCTTCCTGCTCGTGCTGCTCGCCGTCGGCGCCGGGGTAGGCCACTACGCCTGGACGCGACGGTTCCTCGAGTCGACCGACGACGCGCAGCTCGACTCGGACGTCGTGCCCGTCGCCGCGCGCACCGGCGGCGCGGTGGTCGCGCTCCACTTCACCGACAACCAGCCGGTGAAGGCGGGCGATCTCCTCGTCGAGATCGATCCCGCGCCCGCCAAGGCGCGGCTCGCGCAGGCCGAGGCGGAGCTGCTCGCGGCCAAGGCGGCCGCCGACGCGGCCGACGCGACGGCGGCGCTCACCGAGTCGAACGCGCGCGGCGGCAAGAAGGTCGCCGAGGCGTCCCTGCAGGGGGCGACCGTGTCGGTCGTGGTGACCGCGGACACCATCACCGAGGCGCGCGCGCAGGCGATGGCCGCCAAGGCCACGCGCGACAAGACCAAGGCCGACCTCGATCGCACCAAGTCGCTCGTCGAGTCGGGCTCGCTGCCGTCGTCCCAGCTCGAGTCATCGCAGGCGGCGTACGACTCGGCCGAGGCCTCGCTCTCGCAGGCGAACGCCCGCGTCGCGACCATGCAGGCCTCGACGTCGCAGGCGCAGACGAAGGTCACCGAGGCCTCCGCGCGCCTCGCGCTGGCCGACACGATCGAGGCGCAGATCAAGGAGAGCCAGGCCAAGGCGGCGATGGCCCGCGCGCGCGTCGGCACCGCGGAGGCCACGCGCGATCTCGCGTCGCTCGAGCTCTCGTACACGCGCGTGCTCGCGCCGCGCGGCGGCATCGTCTCGAAGCGCAGCGTCGCGCCGGGGCAGAACATCGCGCCCGGGCAGACCGTGCTCATGATCGTGCCGACCGACGCCCTCTGGGTGACCGCGAACTTCAAGGAGACGCAGGTCGGCCGCATGCACGTGGGGCAGCCGGTGCACGTGACCATCGACTCCTACGGCGGGCGCGAGCTGCACGGCGTGGTCGAGAGCTTCTCCGGCGCGACCGGCGCCCGCTTCGCGCTGCTGCCGCCCGACAACGCGACCGGCAACTACACCAAGGTCGTGCAGCGCGTGCCGGTGCGGGTGAAGCTCGTCGACCCGCCGAAGGATCTCCTGCTGCTCCCCGGGCTCAGCGTCGAGCTCTCGGTCGACACGAGCAAGTAGATGGCCGCGGCGGCGACGATGGGCGCGCGCCCGGCGGCGAGGGCCGGCGGCTCGAAGTGGTTCATCGCCATCAGCGTCGCGCTCGGCGCGCTGCTGGAGATCGTCGACACCAGCATCGTCAACGTCGCGCTGACGCAGATGCAGGCTTCGCTCGGCGTCACGCTGAGCGAGGTCGGCTGGGTCGTCACCAGCTACGGCATCGCCAACGTCATCATCCTGCCGCTGTCGGCGTGGCTCTCCGACCGCTTCGGCAAGAAGCGCTTCTTCGTGTTCTCGCTGGCGGCGTTCACCGCGGCGTCCATGATGTGCGGCTTCTCCAACAGCCTATGGACGCTCGTGTTCGCGCGCGTGCTGCAGGGGCTGTTCGGCGGCGGGCTGCTCGCCAAGGCGCAGTCGATCCTGTTCGAGACCTTCCCGAAGGAGGAGCAGGCGATGGCGCAGGCGCTCTTCGGGATCGTCGCCATCTCGGGCCCGGCGATCGGCCCCACGCTCGGCGGCTACATCGTCACGAACCTCGACTGGCGCTGGATCTTCTTCATCAACCTGCCGATCGGCATCCTCGCGCTGTTCATGACGGTGGCGGCGATGCCGCCCGACGACGCGCGGCCGAAGACCAAGGGCGCCGTCGATTTCCTCTCCATCGCCTACCTCGCCGCCGGCCTCGGGGCGCTGCAGACGGTGCTCGAAGAGGGCTTCTCGGAGGACTGGTTCGACTCCTCGCTGATCCGCTGGATGACGGTGGTGTCGGTGACGAGCCTGGTGCTCTTCGTGCGCCGCACGCTGCGCTCCGAGAACCCGGTCGTCGATCTGCGCGTGCTCCGCTACCGCTCGCTCGCGGCCGGCAACGTGCTCTCGATGGTGGTCGGCATGGGGCTCTACGGCGCGATGTTCGCCGTGCCGATCTTCGCGCAGACCATCCTGCGCTTCACCTCCCAGCAGACCGGCATGCTGATGCTGCCGGGCGCGCTCGCCTCGGCGTTCGCGATGCCGCTGGTGGCGAAGCTGCTTCGCAAGTTCGATCCGCGCGTGCTGATCTTCACCGGCGCGTGCATCGTCATCTCGAGCATGACGAGCCTCGCGCGGCTGAACCCCGCGACCGGCGAGGTCGATCTCTTCTGGCCGCTGCTCATCCGCGGCTTCGGCACCGTCATGATGTTCCTGCCGATGAGCATGGCCGTGCTCGGGCCGATCCCGGTCAAGGACATCTCGGCCGCGACGGGGCTCTACAACCTCACGCGTCAGCTCGGTGGCAGCATGGGGATCGCGGTGCTGACGACGCTGCTCGCGTCGCGGTCGGCCTTCCACCGCGCGGTGCTCACCGAGAAGCTCGGGCTCTCGGACTGGGCGACGCAGGCGCGCATCGATCAGCTCACGGCGGGGCTGCGCGCGGGCGGCGTCGATCTCGTGACGGCGAAGGCGCGCGCGCTCGCGGTGCTCGACGGCAGCGTGTCGATGCAGGCCTCGGTGCTGTCGTTCAACGACACGTTCTACTTCGGCGCGCTCGCGTTCATCGTCGCGATGCCGCTGCTCTTCCTGCTCGGCGCCGGCAAGCCGGGCGTCGCGGTCGACGCCGGTCACTAGTGCTGCGCGCCCTAGGTTGAGCCGGGGATTTCGTCGGGGCACGCGGGCGCGCAGCACTAGACGTTCACGCTGGTGGCGCCGGCTTCGCCTCTGCCCCCAGACCCCCGCGCACTGCCGCCACCATCGCCGGCGAGACTTCGGTCTCGCGGCACTCTTGGCTGGGCGGGCCCCCAGCGCCTACTCCGCGGCGACGCGCTCCGGCTCGGCGCGCGTGCGTGCCGCGCGCGCTTCGAAGAGCGCGCCGCCGACCAGCACCACGCCCGAGACGACGATCATGGCGGCGCCGCCGAGCTGACGCGCCGTGGGCAGCTCGCCGAGAACTGCCACCGCGAGCAGCTGCGACATCACGACGCCGCTGTAGCCGATCGCGCCCACGCGCGCGGCCTTGTCGAGGCCGTAGGCCTTCGTCATCGAGACCTGCGCGCCGCCGCCACAAAGCCCGGCCAGCGCGAGGGTGCCGAGATCGAGCGCCGAGGGGACGACCTGCCGCCCGAAGCCGACGGCGAACATCGCGACCGCGCCCCATTTCGCGAAGTGCAGGCTGACGCCCTCCGCGCTCTCGCGCGGCCCGAGGCGGCGCAGCTGCATCATCGCGATCGCCGAGCAGGTCGCCCCCGCGACGGCGGAGGCGACGCCGGCGAGCGCGGACGGGCCGGCTTGGAGCTGCGCGCCCGCGAGCAGCGCGACGCCGACGAAGCCGAGCACCGCGGACAGCCCGAGCGAGCCGCCGGCGCGCTCGTCGAGCACGCGGCGCGAGGCGAGCGCCACGAGCAGCGGCGTCAGGTTGCCGAGGGTGACCGAGTCGCCCATCGGCAGGCGCGAGAGCCCGAAGAAGCCGAGGGCCATCGCGCAGGTGCCCGCGACGGTGCGGCGCCACTGCGTGACGCGATCGTGCACGCGCAGCGGGATGCTGCGGGCGCGCGCCCAGCCGAAGATGACGAGCGCGCCGAACCCCGCGCGAAAGCCCGCGACCTCGTGCCACGGCACGCGCGCCGAGGCGTGCTTGGCGCAGAGGTTCATCAGCGCGAAGAGCGCGCACGCGAGGAGCATCCACCCCGCGGCCGCGAGCGGACTCTGCGGCTTCGCGCTTCGCTCTGGCTCCGCGCCGGACATTCGCGTCGTTCGGTTAGCACGTCCGAGGGGAAAATCCCGCCGAGCCTCAGGTGCTCCTGCGCAACTTGAGCCAGCCGCTCTCGAGGGCCAGCGGGACGTTGGCGTTGCGATCGAGGGTCGCCTCCACCGCGCGCGCCGTCGCGAAGCGCGCGAGGGCCGCGTCGATGCGCGCGTCGTCTCGCGCGGCGTCCGCGCCCTCGGCACCGCCACGCGCGCCCGCGAGCACGAGCTTGCGCAGCTCGATCGCCTCGCTCGTCTGCAGCGCCGCGAGGTGCCCGGCGAGCAAACGGCGGTCCTCGCCCGAGTTGCCGTACGAAGAGGTGATCTCGAGCGCCTCGTGCAACGGCCCCTGCGACGCGCGGCGCAGCGCCTCCACCGCCTGCGTGCGCTCCTCGCTCTGCGACGGATCGGCGAGCGCGTCGGCGACCTCGACGCTCCCGCCCGCGAGCTCCGCCGACTGCCGCGCGAGCGAAGGCTCGACGCCGCGCGCGAGGAGGATCTTCTCGACGACTTCGTCGCGCAGCAGCGCGAAGCGGATCGGCTGCGTCCGCGAGCGGATCGTCGACAAGAGCTCCCCCGGGCGCGAGGTCAGCAGCACGAAGCGAGTGTGCCCGGGGGGCTCCTCGAGCGTCTTGAGCAGCGCGTTGGCCGCCCCCGCGCTCATCTCCTCCGCGTGGCGCACGATGACGATGCGCTCGCGCGCCTCGTGCGGCGCGAAGTTGATCTTCTCGAGCACGACGCGCCGGACCTGGTCGACCGAGATGTCGGTCTTCTCGTCGGTCGACCGACCGAGGATCTCCTTGCCGTAGAGCCCTCGCTCGACCACCACGACGTCGGGGTGGAGCGGCACGCGCGCCCCTTCGCTCGACACGGTCAGCACCCGGTGGCAGGTGGGGCAGGTGCCGCACCCCTCGCCCGGCTCGCGCTCGCAGGTGACGGCGCACGCGAGCCCGAACGCGGTGAGCTCCTTGCCGACCCCCTCCGGCCCCACGAACAGCAGCGCGTGGTGGAGGCGGCCGCGGGCGAGGCCGCGCCGGATGGTCTCGAGCGCGAGGTCCTGGCCGAGCACGTCCCTGAAGGGCATGGTCCAACGTGTCGTACCGACGCGGAGAGGGAGCAAGTGACGACCGAACGCCGACCGACCCGAGCCACTCGCAGCCGCCTACCGCGCGGCCTCGCGCTCGCGCTGCTGCTGTCCGGCTGCGGCGCGCCCGCGGCGTCCGGGCCTTCGTTCCCGCCCGGTCCGCCCAAGCTCACCGAGCCGACCGCGGAGACCGACGGCGCGAGGACCACGACCCCCTACAAGCCGCCGACGGCGATCGACGAGGCGCGCAAGGCCTACGGGCGCGCCACCGCGACGACCGACGCGCGCGAGCGGTGCCGCTGGCTGCGCGAGGCGAGCACGCTCGACGCGACCTACGTCGACGCGCGGGCCGCGGTGGCCGAGAGCCGCTGCGCCCCGGCGCGCGAGTTGCTCGACGACGCGAAGGCCGCCTTCCAGCTCCGCCCCGACGCGAAGACGGCGGCCATCCTGCTGACCGTGGCGGCGCGGGCGGGGAGCAAGCCCGACGTGCTCGCCGCCGCCGGCGCGGTCGAGAAGGGGAGCGATCTCGACGCGCGCCTCGCCGCCGCGCGGGCCTTGGCGCGGCTCGGCGAGCACGCGCGGGCGGCCGCGATCTTCGCGGGGATCGCGGCCGATCGGGCCGGCAAGGGGGCGCAGCTCGACGGCATCGACGCGCGGCTCGAGGCGGTGATGGAGCGCGCGCGCGAAGGAGCGCCGGTGGGGTCGGGGCTGCTCGACGCCATCGCGGAGATCTCGCCCGCGGCGGGCGCGTACGGCGCGGCCTGGGTCGAGCTCAAGCTGGTCGACGCCATCGCCGCGGTGCGCGCGGCCGGCGACGAGGCGGGCGCGAGCGAGGCGATCACGCAGGCGAAGGCGCGCAAGCTTCTCGGCGGGCGCGAGGCGCGGCGCGCGCTCGAGCTCGAGGAGGCCATCAC
>CAIXWQ010000560.1 GCA_903923175.1 uncultured delta proteobacterium
CGATGGCGTGAGCACGCACATCGTCATCACCGACAACGTGGTGCTCGCCGGCGCCTATCACGGCATCTCGCTGTATGGCTGTCAGGACAGCACCATCAGCCACAACACGGTCGCCAATCCCGGCAGCAACGGGAACAATCTCTGGATCGGCGTCTTCGACCTCAAGGACGGGACCCCGTCGTCGAACCTCACCGTCACCGACAACGCGGCGACGACGTTCAGCTTCTCCACGAAGACCACCGGCTTCGTGAACACGAACAACGTCGCCGTCGCCGATCCCAAGGCGACCTACGCGAGCTTCGACGCCGCGGGGACGGGGTTCGATCTGACGCCGAAGGCGGGCTCCGTGCTCGCGGGCAAGGGGGCGGGGTCGTCGCTGACGAGGCCGCCGGTGGCGCTGCCGTGAGCGGTTGCGCGTAGCGCCGTCGAAGGGATCACCGGCGTCGGGCTCGCGCGGGTCGCCGCCGTGCGCGGCGACGCGCTCGTGTGCGTCTGCGGGAGGGCGGGCTCCTGGGCGCAGGCAACGCGGCGCGAGGCCGCGTCGCTCCGCCGATAGTCAGGGTCGGCTGAGCGCGCTGCGCCGATGCGGGCACGCCCGCGGAAGCTCGGACACCGGCCTCGGTTCGACGGCGAGAGGCTCGCGTGCCCGTCCGGAGTGGCGCGGGCAGGACCATCGCAGGCGGGTGGCGCGCCCGCGTCGCGGAAGTGCGCGCGGCGTTTCGAGCCGACCGGGCGGACGATTCCGCGATCGGCGCGCCTTCGACCGGCAATAGGCGAGCGGGCGGGCGGCCCCCGTCCGTCACCCGCTCACGTGCGCACGTGCGCACGCGCTCCCCCCGCCGCGGAGGCCATCCATGCGTTTCGTGCACCGCTCGCTCGCGCTCGTCGTCGTCTCGGCGCTCGCCGCCTGCAGCTCGTCGTCCCCCGCGACCTCGGCCCCGCAAGGGCCGGATCCGACGCCGCCCACGGCCCAGGCGAGCTCGGACCTCTCGTACTACGTCATGGCCAACGGCGGCGTCGAGCGCCTGGTGTTGGCCGAATTTGCGCCGTACCCCGACATGTTCGCCAAGTGCACGGCCGAGGTCGTGGCGGGGTGCACGGTCTCGACTTGCACAGGCAAGACGCGCGGCGCGATCACGATGGGCGCGGCGGTCGAGCCGGGCGCCGTGACGGCCGCGAGCACGTCGCTCGGAGGCGAGCTGCCGATCACCATGACCGCGGGCTACGGACGGATCGTGCAGGCCGGGGTCTTCGCGGACGACGAGCTCGTCCGGCTGAAGACGGCCGGCTCGAGCGAGCTCCCGGCGATCGACGAGACGGTGCGCGTGCCCGCGGACCTCCAGGGCTTCACGGTCGACGGCTGCCAGACCCCGGACGCGACGACGACCTGCCCGCTCCCGAGCGCCGGCGCGACCCTTCGGTGGACGGGCGCCAAACGGGCGCTGGTCTACGTGAGCCTCGCGCCCCAGCTCGACACCGCCGACCAGACCTTCGCGAGCTGCCAGTACGCAGGCGATCCGGGGCTGGGCCGCCTGCCCCGCGAGGTCGTCGCGCGACTCGCCTCGCAGCACGCGCTCACGATGCGCGTCGCGCTCTACGACGCGCCCGCACGGGTGCACGCCGGCGCGAAACACGCCGTCGCGGTCTACGGCACGCGCTGGATCGCGCAACGCCCGATCGGGCTGAGCGCCCAGTAGTCGGGCCGGCGCGCGCGCCGAGAAGCGATCCTCGGCGCGAGGCGTTCGCGGTGCCCGCGCGCTCCTCGGTGCCGCGGCCGAGAGAGCCGCGCCAGGTTCGTCCTGCGACCCGGTGCCGCAGCGACGCGAGACGCGCGCTGCGCGGGCTCCTCGGCCTACCGCACCGCCCCCCCCGCGCGTCTCTCTCCAATTCGTGCCCACTGCCGCCCGCTCACGCCCACGGCGCCCCGCCCCGAGGCCCGCGCAGTCGCCACGCCGCCGACGACGACGCGCCGACCGCCGCGACGCCATTGGGAGAACGGCACGAGATCCCGATAGGTGGCCGGACCACGGACCCGACTCGCGGCGCCCGCCGTCGCCGAGGAGCAGGCACAGCCGAGAGACCGATCAGGTTCGCGCCGAGCCAAGTGACGCGGCCGCATCCACGCCACGGGCCAAGCCTTGCCGGATGCCTCCCGCCCCGCTCAGATCGCCTCGATGACGACGCCCGCCTGGCAGGCCCTCGAGCAGCGGATGGTCGAGCTGCGGGCGCTCCGGAGCACAGCCCTGCTGCTGCTCTGGGACGAGGCGACGCAATTGCCCGCCCGCGGCGCTGCCGCACGCGTCGAACAGAACGCCGCCGTCCAGGCGCTCCTCAACGAGCGGACGGCGTCGCCCGCTCTCGGAGACGCGATCGAGACGGCGGCTGCGACCGAGCTGACCGAGGACGAGCGCGCCGGCCTACGCGTCCTCCGCCGTGAGCACGCCCGTGCGGTCGCGCTCCCGTCCGACGTGATACGCGAGGAGGCCATCGCCCAGGGCGAGGGGCTCGCGGCGTGGCGCGAGGCGCGCGAGCGCGCCGACTTCTCGGTCTTCGCGCCGTTCCTGTCGCGCATCCTTCGAGTGCAGCGCGAGAAGGCGGCGGCGTGGACTCACCTGCTCGGTGGAGGACCGCAGGTCGAGCCGTACGACGCGCTCCTCGACGAGCACGAGGAGGGGATGCGCGTCGCGCGCCTGCTGCCGCTGTTCGAGCACCTGGTCGGATGGCTGACGCCGTTCGCGCTCGCACGCTCGACCAAGCACCTCCACGCTCGATCCTGCATCTCGGGTCACTTCGAGCCCACCCAGTTGTTCGAGTTCGGCAAGGAGCTGCTCGGCGCCATCGGGTTCGACTTCGATGCGGGGAGGGTCGAGCGTTCGGCACAGGCTTTCACCGCGGCATTCGATCCCGGCGACGTGCGGCTCTCCATTCGCGCGGAGGGGAACCGGCCGCTCGCTGCCGTGTTCTCCGCCCTGCACGAGGGGGCACACGCGCTGTACGAGCAGGGCCTGCCCATCGAGCACCGGAGGTCGATGCTCTGCGGCGTTCCCTCTGCCGGTTTGCACGAGTCGCAGGCGCGGCTCTGGGAGACGATGGTGGGGCGCTCCCGCGGCTTCTGGATCTGGGCGCTGCCGCGGTTCGCTGCGAGGTTCCCGCAGCTGGCGGACGTTTCCCTCGACAGCTTCCTCGGCGAGCTGAATCGGGTCGAGCCGTCGTTGCTGAGGGTCCACGCCGACGAAGTCACCTACAACCTCCACATCGCGATCAGGGTCGAGCTGGAGCTCGCCCTCTTCCGGGGCCAACTCGCCGTCGGCGATCTTCCCGACGCGTGGAGCGACGCCTACGCGCGCCGTCTGGGCGTGCGTCCCACGAACGATGAGGAGGGCGTGCTCCAGGAGGTCCACTGGGCCTACGGCGGATTCGCCGACTTCCAGGCGTATGCGATCGGCAACCTGTACGCGGCGAGCCTGTACCGCGCGGCGCGCCGAGAGCTGCCGGGCCTCGAAGATTCCTTCGCGCGGGGCGAGTTCCACGCCCTGCGCGACTGGATGCGCGAGAAGGTGCATCGACGCGGACGACGTGACGTCGCGGAGGCGATTGTGCGGGACGCGACGGGAAGCGGCCTGTCCGACGATGATTTCGGCGCGTACCTGGTCAATCGCTACCCGATTCGGTGACGGCGTTCGCGAAGGCGACTCATCGTCGGAACGTCGCAGGCTGGGGGTCTAGTCGCCGAAGTCGCCGATAGACCTCGCGGGACGGGGCGGCCGAGAGCCTCCAACCAGGTTCGTGCCGAACCGAGCGCCGCACCAGACGGCGCATTTCCGCGCACGGCGCGCACCCCGCGCACCGCGTTCGCGCGGACAGATCCCGTCCATGCGCGCCGGTCCCGCCTGCGCGCCTTTCTCTCCAACTTGTGCTCCCGGCCGCCGCACGCGCCGCCGAGCGGCGCGCGAAGCCTGACGACGACGGCGCCGACGGCGAGGTCTCACGCGACGCCGACGTCGACGTCGGCGCGTGACGGGCTGGCCGGGTCGCGACGAGCGGGGTCAGAACGTGATGCCGAGGCTGGCCGACGCCTCGAAGGGCTGCGTGGGTGCCGAAGAGCAATCGCGCTCTGCCGCGCCGCGAGCGACGGGCAGGCCCACTCCGCCGAGGACCCTCCCGGCCGAAGCTCTCGC
Organism: uncultured delta proteobacterium; assembly: GCA_903923175.1. GTDB lineage: Bacteria > Myxococcota_A > Polyangia > Polyangiales > JADJMO01 > CAIXWQ01. Next base: position 4,179 of record CAIXWQ010000560.1, read on the forward strand.
CCGCGCTCGTCGCGGAACCCGCCGACATCCTCTTGCTTGACGGGCTGTTCCTCCACGCCGACGCCCTGGCAGGGGCATTCGACTTCACCGTCTTCGTCTCCGCGGCGTACGAGACCTGTCTCGCCCGGGCTCGCGCGAGGAACCAGGAGCGCTCGGGCGACCTCGCAGAACTCGAAGCGCTCTACCGCGAGAAGTACATCCCGGGCTTCGAGATGTACCGCGAGGAGTCGAAGCCTCCATCGCACGCGTCGATCGGGGTCGAGACCTGACGAACCCCCGCGACCTCGCCGACGATGGCTCGAAGCATCGAGTGACCCACGATAAGGTTCCAGCCGCCGTGATGCGTATCGACCAGCCCCTCCTCGCCCTCTGGGAGGAGTTGCGAGCCTACTGGCGCGCCTCTCAGGCCGGAGACGACTCGGCGCGGCCAACGCACGAGGCGGGCATCGCGCACGCGCTGTCGTGGCTCCTCCAGGCGCATCTGGTCGACGATCCGCGCTGGGGACGTTGGCGGTCGACCGACGGGTGCGTCGTGACCGAGATCGATCTCACTGGGCCGCGCTCGCTCGCTCTCCGCGGACGTGTGTTCTGGCTCGGCGATCAAGGCTCGAACCCCGCCGCGCCCTTCGAGGCGCGCGCCTCGGTCGAGCCGACGGGCGAGCTGGCCTACGTGCGCTTGTCAACCGCCTACCAGTCAAGAACCGCGGACGCGATCGGCCTCGTGTGAGGTGTGAGGCCACGCCCGTCGCCTGACGCCTCGCAGTCGCCGGCGCGTCTCCCCGACCGTCACGTGCTCGCACTCCGAGATCTTGCGAGCGTCGCGCCCGCGAGCATC
>CAIXWQ010000561.1 GCA_903923175.1 uncultured delta proteobacterium
ACCGGTGGCGTCCATCGTTTCACGTGCGGCCTCCTTGGGCGCACGAGATCATGCGGAGTGCCAAGTGTCGATCCCCCTCCGCAAGTGATCGAAATCACGTCGCTATCAACGTGATCGGCGCTCTAGACCTCCCCGCCGGAGGTGGTCGACGGAGGCAGCCGCAGGCGCAGGCTCCCGAGTCCGAGCGAGCCGCCGAGCCCGAGCGGGGGCGGCGACGTCGGCTCGACAGGCGACGTCGCGCCGTCGAGCTTCGCCTTCGCGGCCGCTTCGATCCCGGTGATCGGCCCCTCTTTCATCAGGTACTTCCGGACGTTCACGTCGAACTCGGGGCTCGCGCGCCGGATCCACTCGAGAATCATCATCGCGTGCTCGATCTCCTCGCGCCGGTTGTGCAGGAGCACGGCGCGCAGCGCGTCGTCCCCGCAGGCGTCGGCGCGCTGTTGGTACCAATCGATCGCCTCGAGCTCCTCGCCCAGGGAGACGATCGCGCGATGCAGCTCGCGCGTCTCGGGGGTGAGTCGCTCTTCTGGCTCGTGGAGTCCGGTGCTCGCCATCTCGCGGTCCGATGCCTGCCACTCCGGCGAGGTCGCCGACGGGATGTGCACGCCTCGGCTGGCATGCCGCTCGCCTTCTCTGCCGCCGCGAGGGCGCGCGCCGAAGCTCGACGCGCGCAGCGAGCCTGCGATGCATTCCAGCTGAAATCGAAGGAGACCGTGCCCATGCGTTCGATCGGATCACGTACGAGGTTCACCGCGATGGCCGTCGCGGCGACCGCGCTGCTTGGGGCGACGGGCTGCGCGACGAGCACTCCGCCACCCGCCGCCGCGGCGCCGCCGAGCATCGCGGAGGCGAGTCCCACGGTGCCTTCGGGCCGGTCGTTCCACGCGAGCCTCGACGGCCCGCTCGCGTCGCAGCACGCGAGCGCCGGCGATCAGGTCACGGCGACGATCGACGAGCCGCTGCGCGCGGTCGACGGCACGATGGTCGTCCCCAAGGGGGCGAAGCTGCACGGCCACATCCTCGAGGTCGCGCGCGAAGGGATCAACCGACTCGTCTTGCGCTTCGACACCATCGACGTCGGCGGCCGCAGCTACGCGATCGCGGCGCGGGTCACCCGCATCGAGTCGGCGCGCGTCGTCGCCTCGAGCTCGGCGGACGCGACCTCCGACTCGGTCACCGTGTATCCGATCCTGCCTCGCACCGCTCTGGCCCCGGAGGTCGGCGGCGGGCCGCCGGCCGAGCAGCTCCCGCTGGAGCTCGACGCCGGTATCGGGATCAAGCTCGTGTTGTCGCGCCCGGTGGTCCTCTCGCCGCTGACGCAAGGGTCCCCGTAGGTGCGGAACCGCGACGACGCGGCGGCCGCGCCCCCGCGCCGACGCGCCGACGTCGTCGCCGCGGGTTCGCCTCGAGCCGGGCGCGATCGTCGACCGCGGCCTCGAGGAGCAGAGGTGTGGTCTGCGCTGTGCCGGGACGCTCGCGCGTGGAGGCGCCGAGACCGGTCGTGCGCAGGGCACGTACGGCGCGGCGGTGCACTGTCGACCGAGCGCGGCAGAACGCGAGTGGCTGGCTTCTTGAAAGGCGACGTCGTCGATATGGGCATGATTGCGGACCGCTCCAGCCTCACCCCTTTCGAAGCGACTCGTTCCTGGCCGCCCGACCTGCCTCGAGAGGCCCACGCGATCCGCCGGATCCTGGTGTGCCTCGACGACTCGCCGGTCTCGGAGGGGTGCCTCCCGCACGCCGTCGCCATCTCGAAGAGCCTCGGCAGCTCGATCACCCTGCTGCACGTCATGCAGCCGATCCGCGAGCGCGCCGGGCTCCAGTCGACGGACGTGCTCGACTGGGAGATCTCGCGTCAGGAGGCGAGCGCGCTCCTCGAGCGGCTCGAGCGGCGCGTCTCGGAGGCCTCGGGGCGGCCGGTCGACACGCGCCTCGAGCAGGGACACCCCGCGGAGCGCATCACGGCGGTGGCGCGCGAGCTCCACGCGGATCTGACGATCCTCGGCAGTCAGGGCGAACGCGACCTTGCGGCGTGGAACCTCGGCAGCACCGTCATGCAGGTGCTCGAGCTCACGCGTGGCTCCGTGCTCCTGGCGCGCAGGGGGGCGCCGACCGCGAGCGAGGTGTCCCCGAAGCGCATCCTGGTGCCCCTCGACGGGTCGCTCCGCAGTGAGAGCGTGCTGCCCACGGTCGCGCGCATCGCCAGCGCGCACGGCGCCGAGGTGCTGCTGGTGTTCGCGGTCTCCGAGCCCGTGCCCACCGCGGTGCTCCGCGCGCCCGAGGATCTCGCGGTCGCGCGCGACCTCTCGACGCGCCTCGAGGCCTCCGGGCGCAGGTACCTCGACGGGCTCCGCGAGCAGCTCGGCCGCGAGGGGATCTCCGTGCGCACGCGCGTCGTGAGGAGCGCCGACGAGCGACACGCGATCCTCGAGATCTCGCGGCGCGAGGGGAGCGATCTCATCGTGCTGTCGGCGCACGGCTCGACCTGCAACCCGGCGCTCACCTTCGGGAGCTTCACCGGGCACCTGCTGACGCACTCGGCGGTGCCGCTGCTCGTGCTCCAAGACCTGCGCGAGTCCGAGCTGCGCGCGCACCAAGACGCGAGGCGCGCGCCGCCGCTGCGCGCTTGCTTCCCGGAGGGGAGTTGACGGCCGAGAGGAGCATCGCGCCCACCGACTCGTCGCCGGAGCTCGACCCGACGTCGCCGCTCGAGGCGGAGGCGCGCGCGCTCGCCGAGTCGCATCGCCGCGTACGTCGCGCCGAGCGCGCGACGTTGCAGCTCTTCGAGCGCTGGCCTTCGCCGCTCGCGCGGGCCCTGGAGCGCGCGCAGCGCTACCTCGCGTCCGGCCACTTCGAGGACGTGGTGGTCCAGAAGGCGGCCGAGTGGTTCCTCGACAACTACTACCTGATCCGAAGGGTCGCGCGGCAGGTGACCCAGGAGCTCCCTCCTGGCTTCGTCCGGCGCTTGCCGAACCTGCGCGACGAGCCGGGCGCGGACGCCGCGCGTGAGGCGCGTGGGGAGCCTTTGGCGCGTGAGGCGCGTGCGTCGCGCGTCCCGCGGGTCGCGCGCGTGGACGCGCTCGCGCGGGCGCTGGTCGAAAGGAGCAAGGTCGAGATCGACGTCACGGCGCTGCAGGTCTTCGTCGGCGCGTATCAGCAGGTCGCGCCCCTCACGATCGCCGAGCTCTGGGCGCTGCCGACGATGCTGCGCGTGTCGGTGCTGCACGGGCTCGTCCACTTCCTCGAGGCCCTCGACGTCCCGATCCGCGGCCGCCTCGAGCGCGGGCCTCCGCCGCGAACGCCGGCCGACGCCGAGCCGCTCGGGGTCGGCGGCGGCGTGGGGGTGGAGCGCTCGATCCGCGCCCTGCGCCTGCTCGCCGAGATCGACTGGAAGGCGTTCTTCGAGCGGACGAGCCGCGTCGAGGCGCGCCTGCGCGAGGACCCGGCGGGGACCTACGCGCGCATGGACTTCGAGACCTGCGACGCCTACCGCAAATCGGTCGAGGAGCTCGCGTGGGCGTCGGGCGTCGCGGAGGAGGAGGTCGCCGAGCGCGCGCTTTCGCTGGCGCGCGCGTGCTGGCCCGACCCGCGGCTGGGGCACGTCGGCTACTTCCTGATCGATCAGGGGCGGGCCGACCTCGAGGCCGAGCTCGGGTATCGCGCGCGCGGGCTCTCGCGCGTGCGCCGCGCGCTGCTCCTTCGCCCCGCGCTCGCCTACTTCTCGACGCTCGCCCTCGCGACCGCGGCCCCGCTCGTCGCGCTCGCGTGGGCGCTGGCGCGCGCCTCCGCCGGGCTGCCCGCGTCGGCGCTGGCCGTCGTGCTCGCGATCGTCCCCTCGTCGATCGTCGCCATGACCGCGCTGCAATGGGGGCTCGCCCGCATCCTGCCGCCGCGCACGCTGCCGAAGCTCGATTTCTCGAAGGGGCTCGCCGCCGACGCCAGGACCCTGGTCGTGATCCCGACGCTCCTCGGGCGCAGCGAGGACGTCGAGGCGATGCTCCGCCAGATCGAGCTGCACTACCTCGCCAACCGCGACGCCGGGCTCGCCTTCGCGCTGCTCACCGACGACGTCGACGCCAAGACGCCCTCGGAGGACGGGGCGCTGCTCGAGATCGCCGCGCGGGGCATCGACGCGCTCAACGCGACGCACGGCCAGGCCGGCGCCGGGCCCTTCCACCTGCTGCACCGCGAGGCGCGCTGGAACGCCGCCGAGGGGCGCTACATGGGGTGGGAGCGCAAGCGAGGGAAGCTCGAGGAGCTCAATCGGCTCCTGCGAGGCGCGAAGGACACGAGCTATGTGCGCCACGTCGGCGCGGCCGAGGGGCTCCTCGGGATCCGCTTCGTCCTCACGCTCGACAGCGACACGCAGCTGCCGATGGGCGCGGCGCGCCAGCTGGTCGGCCTGCTCGCGCACCCGCTGAACCGCGCCGTCTTCGACGAGGCGACCGGCCGCGTCGTCGCGGGGTACACCATCGTCCAGCCGCGCGTGGAGGTCTCGCCGTCGACGTCGCTGACCACGCTCTTCGCGCGCATCTTCGCCGGCGACGTCGGCTTCGACATCTACACGCACGCGGTGTCGGAGTCGTATCAGGACCTGTTCGGCGCCGGGATCTACGTCGGAAAGGGGATCTACGACGTCGACGCGTTCATGCGCAGCCTGGAGGGGCGGGTGCCCGAGAACGCCCTCGCCAGCCACGATCTCTTCGAGGGGATCCACGGCCGGACGGCGCTCGCGACCGACGTCGTGCTCTTCGAGGACCACCCGAGTCACTACGCCGCGTACGCGCGCCGGATGCACCGCTGGGTGCGGGGCGACTGGCAGCTGCTGCCGTGGCTCTTCACGCACGTCCCCTCGGCCGGGGTGACGCCGCGCGCGAGCCCGCTCGCGTTCGTCGACCGCTGGAAGATCCTCGACAACCTCCGTCGCAGCCTGGTGAGCCCGCTCTCGCTGGCGCTCCTCGTGCTCGGCTGGTGCTGGCTCCCCGGCTCGCCGCTCGGCTGGACGCTCCTGACGCTGTCGATCGTCCTGCTGCCGAGCCTGCCCGCGCTGCTGACCGATCGCCGTCGCCGCGGGCTGAACGCGCTGCGCTGCGCGCTCGCGATCGCGTTCCTCGCGCACGAGGCGCTGGTCGTGCTCGACGCCATCGCGCGGGTCGCCGTCCGGCTCGCGATCACGCGCCGGCACCTGCTGCAGTGGACCACCGCCGCGAACACGGCGCTCGGGCTGCGCGCGGGCTCGATGCGCGCGCTCCTCTGGCGCGAGATGATCGGCGCGCCGCTCCTCGCGAGCGCGATCGCGGCGCTCGTCGCGCTCAGCCGCCCCTCGGCCCTGTACGCCGCCGCGCCGGTGCTGCTCGCCTGGCTGCTGTCGCCGGAGATCGCGCGCTGGGTCAGCCGGGCCGCTCCCGAGTCGGGCGCGTTCGCCGGCGAGGCGCCGCTGCTGCCCGAGGAGCGTCGGCGGCTCCGGCGGCTCGCGCGGCGCACGTGGCGCTTCTTCGACGTCTTCGTCGGGCCGAACGATCAGTGGCTGCCGATCGACAACTACCAGGAGGAGCCTCGCGAGCAGACGGCGCACCGCACCTCGCCGACCAACATCGGCATGCTGCTGCTCTCG
>CAIXWQ010000562.1 GCA_903923175.1 uncultured delta proteobacterium
CGAAGCCGTGCGCGCCGCGGCAGCCCGGCTCGGAGGAGCGCTCGTGGCGACGAGCCCCGCCGACGCGCCCCTCTGGCGCGCCGCCCTCGAGCGCTGCGTGCTCGCCGACCCCTCCGGCGCCGTCGCCGGCGGCTGTCGCGAGGCGTTGCGCGCGCAGGTCGCGGCGGACACGAGCCCCCAGACGCTGGTGGTGTTCATCGCTCCCGATGACGGCGGCGCCCCGGTGGCGCGCGGCGCCTACGCGATCGAGCGCCCCGACGGGCTTCTGCACACCGGCAACGCCGATCGCCGCGGCGCAGTGGTCGAGCTCGATCTGCCGCGCGGCGTCGTACGGTTGCGCGTCGCGGTCCCGGCCGCAGGCGGGGCGCTCAAGCGCTGAGCCAGTGAACGCCACCCGCCGATGGTCGCGGGATGTCAATCTCGCTGAACGCGGGACCAGCCTGGGCTCGATGGTGCCTCAGGCGCTGCGTGCCAAGTGCGCGAACGCGAAGGGACATCCGGGTGCCGAGCCGCTTTCGCAACGCAAAGCGTCATACTAGCCGTTGGGGCCTCGGACACGCACCCACACAAGCCGTAGTGTTTCTTAGTTGACCGCCGGCGCGCCCGTTCAGTACGTATCGAGGCGTCGCGGGGCGCGAGGCCGTTCGGCTCGGGCTGCGGGATGCAGGGTCTTGGGGAAGCCACTCCCGGGACGACGTGCAGGTGGGTGTAACTCCCCTGCAGGTCGGCCCCCCTCTGGCGCCGTGCGGCGCCCGGAGGGGCGGGAGCGCTCGATCGACGCAAGCAGAGCCACGCGACGCGCGGCCGAGCAGCTCGACGGGCGCGCCCGAGCGGAAGCCCTTCCCGCAGTGACCACAAGAAGCGCAGGCGGTCGGTCGGGGCGAGCAGGGCTCGCTCGGGCCGGTCTTGTCGTCGTCGCGCGCTGCGGACGCGCTGCGCGCTGGGTCCTGTTTGGTTTCGGATCGTGATGCCGGAGGGGCGCTGAATGTCGAAGGATCGTGCGGAGACGGGGATCGCGGGCGGGGTCCTGATGGCCGGCGCGGCAGCCGGCCAGGGTCAAGCGGCGAGTGGGGGGGGCAGCGCGACGAGCGCGGAGGCGTCGAAGCGGAAGAAGGCGTCGGGGAACATGTTCAAGCGTCGGTTCACGGTGGCGGGTACGGACCCGCTCGACGAGGTCGTGTGGGAGCGCCGCACGAGCGTCATCACGAACCCGGACGGATCGACCGTCTTCAAGCTCGAAGGCGCGGAGATCCCCGCGCACTTCTCGCAGCTCGCGACCGACATCGTCGTTTCGAAGTACTTCCGCAAGGCCGGGCTCTTCGGTGACAAGGCCCGCGGCGAGCGCAGCGTGCGCGAGGTCGTGACGCGCCTCTCGAAGACCATCCGCGAAGCCGGCGAGGCGCAGGGGGGCTACTTCGCCGACAAGGACGAGGCCGACACCTTCGAGGCCGAGCTCTCGTACATGCTCGTCAACCAGATCGGCGCGTTCAACTCGCCGGTGTGGTTCAACTGCGGCCTCTGGCACCGCTACGGCATCACCGGCCAGGGCGGCACCTGGGCCTGGAGCGACGAGACGCAGGACGTCGCGGAGACCAAGAACGCCTACGAGCACCCGCAGTGCTCGGCGTGCTTCATCCAGTCGGTCGGCGACGACCTGATGTCGATCTACGACCTCGTGAAGTACGAGGCGCGGCTCTTCAAGTACGGCTCGGGCACCGGCACCAACTTCAGCGCGCTGCGCGGCAAGCAGGAGAAGCTCTCCGGCGGCGGGACCTCGAGCGGCCTCATGTCGTTCCTCGAGGTGCTCGATCGCGCCGCGGGGGCGACCAAGAGCGGCGGCACCACGCGCCGCGCCGCGAAGATGGTCTGCCTCGACCTCGACCACCCCGAGATCATGGATTTCGTCGAGTGGAAGATGCGCGAGGAGAAGAAGGCCCAGGCGCTCATCGCGCAGGGCTACGCGGCCGACTTCAACGGCGACGCGTACCACACGGTCAGCGGTCAGAACTCGAACAACTCGGTGCGCGTCACCGACGAGTTCATGAAGCTCGTCGAGACGGGCGGCACCTGGACGACGCGCTTTCGCACCACCGGCGAGGCCGGCCCGGCGTACCCGGCGCGCGACCTCTGGAAGAAGATCAGCGAGAGCGCGTGGGGCTGCGCCGACCCCGGCGTGCAGTACGACACCACGATCAACAAGTGGCACACCTGCCCGAACACGGCGCCGATCCGCGCGAGCAACCCGTGCTCCGAGTACATGTTCCTCGACGACAGCGCCTGCAACCTGTCGTCGCTGAACCTCACGAAGTTCCTGCGTGAGGACGGCTCGTTCGACGTCGACGCCTACCGCCACGCGATCCGCGTGTTCTTCGTCGCCCAGGAAATCCTGGTCGATTTCAGCGCGTACCCGACCAAGGTCATCGCGAAGAACAGCCACGACTACCGGCCGCTCGGCCTCGGTTACGCGAACCTCGGCACGCTGCTGATGCTCCTCGGCATCCCGTACGACAGCGACTCGGGGCGCGCGATCTGCAGCTCGCTCACCGCGATCCTCACCGGCCACGCGTACCGCGTGTCGGCCGAGATGGCGGAGCGCAAGACCGCGTTCGCCGGGTTCGCCAAGAACCGCGAGCCGTTCCTCAAGGTCATGGGGATGCACCGCGACGCCGCGTACGCGATCGATCGCGACGCGTGCCCCGAGGAGCTCTTCAAGGCCGCGACGACCGACTGGGACGAGGCGGTCGCGTTCGGTCAGAAGCACGGCTACCGCAACGCGCAGGCGACGGTGCTCGCGCCGACGGGCACCATCGGCCTGCTGATGGACTGCGACACGACGGGCATCGAGCCCGACTTCGCGCTCGTGAAGTTCAAGAAGCTCGCCGGCGGCGGCTACTTCAAGATCGTCAACCAGTCGGTCCCCGAGGCGCTCCACCGCCTCGGCTACGACGAGCGCGAGTGCGCCGAGATCCTCGCGTGGGTCTCCGGGACCAACACGCTCCTCGGCGCGCCGTTCATCAACCGCGCGTCGCTCAAGGCGCGCGGCCTGCTCAACGAGGAGATCGATCGCGTCGAAGCGGCGCTCCTCGGCGCGTTCGACCTGAAGTCGGCCTTCGGCACCTGGATCGTCGGCGAGGACGCGCTGCGTCGCCTCGGCGTCTCGGCGGAGAAGATCAAGCCGAACTTCGACCTGCTGCACTTCCTCGGCTTCACGCACGACCAGGTCGAGTCGGCGAGCGATCACATCGTCGGCCGCATGACCGTCGAAGGGGCGCCGCACCTGCGCGCCGAGCACTACCAGGTGTTCGACTGCGCCAATCGCTGCGGCAAGACGGGCAAGCGCTACCTCGCGCCGATGTCGCACGTGAAGATGATGGCCGCCGCGCAGCCGTTCCTCTCGGGCGCCATCAGCAAGACGGTCAACCTCCCCAACGAGGCGACCGTCGACGACATCGCCGACGTCTACATGCAGGGGTGGAAGCTCGGGCTCAAGGCGGTCGCGCTCTATCGCGACGGCTGCAAGGCCTCGCAGCCGCTCTCGACGTCGTCGAAGGACGCGAAGGCCGGCGACGAGAAGAAGACGACCGTGCAGACCGACGTCGACTCGATCGACGAGGCGGGCGGCGCGGGCGAAGAGACGGCCATCCCGGTGGTGCAGGTCAACCAGGGCAAGCGTACCGAGCCGATGACGCCGCCGGCCAACACGCACACCGTGGCGCTCGCGCCGGCGCTCCCCGCCGGAACGAAGCTCTACGGCGACCGCAGCCGCCTGCCGAAGAAGCGCAAGGGCTGGACGCAGGAAGCGCGCGTGGGCGGGCACAAGATCTACCTGCGCACCGGCGAGTACGAGGACGGCAAGCTCGGCGAGATCTTCATCGACATGCACAAGGAGGGCGCCGCCTTCCGCTCGATGATGAACTGCTTCGCGATGGCGGTGTCGGTCGGCCTCCAGTACGGCGTGCCGCTCGAGACCTACGTCGAGCAGTTCGTCTTCACGCGCTTCGAGCCGCAGGGGCCGGTCGAAGGGCACCCGAACATCAAGCTCGCGACGTCGATCGTCGACTACCTGTTCCGCGTGCTCGGCGTCGAGTACCTGCAGCGGTACGACCTCTGCCACGTGAAGCCGGTGTCCGAGAAGACGGCCGATCCGGGCGACCACGGCCCGCACGAGGGCTCGGCGTCGATCACGCCGGTGGCACCGACCTACTCGGCGGCGACGCTGGCGAAGGCGGCCTACGAGGCGGAGTCGACCGGGCGCGTCGGCTCGCTCGACGCGCAGCTCGAGGAGATGATGGGCGACGCGCCGGTGTGCGACGTCTGCGGCCACATCACGGTGCGCAACGGCGCCTGCTACCGCTGCTTGAACTGCGGCAACTCGATGGGCTGCTCCTGAGCCTCTGCTCGTGAGCTGACGAACCACGAGGGAGCCCCCGCGCCACACGGCGTCGGGGGCTTCGTCGTTCCGGCGCCCGTTGCTGGCCCCGGCGCACGCACCCACGGTACGGTGCGCGCAGACATCCCAGAGGAGATCACGATGCCGAACCGGTTCGAGCACACCGAGCTGAACACCACCGACGTCGCCGTAGCGAAGGCGTTCTACAAGAAGCTCTTCGACTGGAAGTTCGAAGACGTGGCCGCCGGCGCGAGCACCTACACGATGCTCACGCGCGACGGTCACGGCTTCGGGGGGATCCAGCGCCAGCCGATGCCCGACGCCCCGAGCGCTTGGCTGCCGTACGTGACGGTGGGCGACGTGAAGAAGGCGCTGGCGAAGGCGCGAGAGGCCGGCGCGACGATCGTGCTCGAGTGCCACGAGATCGGCGACAACGGCTCGATCGGCGTCTTCGTCGATCCTACCGGCGCCGGGCTCGGCGTGTGGGCGCCCGCCAAGAAGCGCGACAAGAAGGCCGACAAGAAGGCCAGCAAGAAGGCGAAGAAGGCCGAGGCCCCCAAGAAGGCGAAGAAGGCCGACGAGAAGGCGAAGAAGGCCGAGGCCCCCAAGAAGGCGAAGAAGGCCGACGGGAAGGCGAAGAAGGCGGACAAGGGCGCGGCGCCCAAGAAGGCGAAGAAGGCCGACAAGGCCGCGACGCCCAAGAAGGCGAAGAAGCCCGGCAAGAAGAAGTGAGCCGGCGCCGCGCGCGGTCGGGCCCACGAAGGGCTCGCGCGCGCGCGGCGGCTCGCGCGGCCGTCGCGGTCGGCGCGCTCAGCTGGGCGGCAGGATCACGGCGTCGACGACGTGCACGATGCCGTTCGCGGCCGGGTAAGACGCGACGATCGTCGCAGCGTCGACCATGACCTTCCCGTCCTTGACGTGGAACGTCACCTTGGTGCCGTCCGACATCGCGAGCGTCTCGCCGTCCTTCATCGCGCTGGCCTGGAGCATCGGCACCGCGGCGTGGTGCTTCAGGATCTTGGTGAGTTCGGCCTTCTTGTCGGGCGCGAGCAGCCCTTCGACCGTGCCCTTGGGCAGCTTGTCGAAGGCTACGTTGGTGGGCGCGAAGATCGTGTAGACGCCGCCCGGACTGTCGAGCGGGCCGACCAGGTCCGCGGCCTTCAGGGCGGCGACGAGCGTGGTGTGGTCGGGCGAGCCGACCGCGACGTCGACCACGGTCTTGTACCCCTTCGGCTTCGCGGGGGCGGCCGCGATGGAGGCCGCGGGAGCTGCGGAGGCGCCCGCGGGCTGCGCCGAGCCGCCGGCACCGTCGGCGCTCCCCTTGTCGCACGCCGAGATCGTCAGAGCGGCGACGGAGATCGCCAGGAATCCGAGCTTCATGTTGCTACCCCCGTGGCCGCACCGAGACGGTCGGCGTCACGAGGGGCGAGCATGCGCCGGGGCCGACCGACGCGTCGTGACGGAAGTCATGCCGGTCCGACCGGAGGTGGCGCCGGACGAGGTTCGTGCGTGGCGCGACTCAGCGACCGAGCCGCGCCTGCGCCACGATCGCCTGCACGGTCGGCGCGCCGATCTCGAGCACCGTCCCCGCGCGCATCAGGAATTCGCCCTCGTCGACGCGAAGCGCGCCGTCGGCGAGCACGAGGTTGGCGGCGAGCAGCAGCGCGCTCTCGCGCATCCGCGCGTCCGGAAGCCGGCTGCGCACGCGGGCCAAGCGCGCGTCGGTGCTCTCGGAGGTCGCGCCCGAGAGCTTCTCGAAGATCACGTCGGCCATCGCCGCGCCGAGCTTGCCGTTGGAGCGCTCGATCACGAGCGCGAGGAACGCGACGCGCTCGGTGTCGTCGATGACGCCGTCGGCGCGCGCAGCGAGCGCGGCGAGCTCGAGCACGGCCTCGAGTTTCCCGAAATCGAGCGCGTCGAGTGAAATCTCGGTGCGGAACATGTCG
>CAIXWQ010000563.1 GCA_903923175.1 uncultured delta proteobacterium
AGCGCCAGCGCGTAGAGCGTGGGCGCGAGGTGTGGAGCGTGCTGGAACGCGCAGATCAGCGGCACCGAGACGGCGAACAGCGCGCCGATCGCGAGGCCGATGGGGCCGTGCATCGCGAGCGCGCGGCGGAGCGTGGCGGGGCGATCGCGCGGCTCGGCCTCCGCGACCACGCGTGAAACCGCCTGGATCGAGGCGGCCACGACGACGTTGTTGAGGACGTTCACGAACACGAGGGCGCGGCGGTAGCCGCCGAACGCGACCTGTCCGATCGCCCACGGCAGCAGGAGGTTCTGCCCCAGCCCGACGACGAGGAACCAGGCCTTCGCCGCCCCGATGAGCAGCGCGCCGCGACGGCTCCCGGTATCCGCGGCCACGGCAGCCAAGGAAGCGCGTCGGCACGCAGACCGCAACAAGTGCTTGACCCGAACGCCGCGCCGCGTAGGATTCGCAACCTCCAAACGGGGCGCCACCCCCGCGCGGCACATTCCGGAGTAGCTCAATGGCAGAGCAATCGGCTGTTAACCGATGGGTTGCAGGTTCGAGCCCTGCCTCCGGAGCCACGTTGGCTCGAAAACGAACTCGGTGCACCGCGAAGTTGACCGAGCGGACGCGAAGAACGCCGGGCTAGCCGCTCGGCGTTCGTTCTTTGTGCGCGTCGAAGGCGGCGCGATCGAGGCCGACCGGGGCCAACGGCGGGCTCTCTCTCAGCATGCTGGGGGAGAGGCGACCGGGTGGTTGACTACGCTGCTAACCAGCGGGTTCGGGCCGAACCGGGTGGTGAACAGGGTGTCCCTTTCGATGGCCGAGCCCGCCCGCCGACGCACGCGCCGCCACACGCCGGCGGTGATAGGGCGAGGTCACGATGGCCTCGAGGAAGAAGCGCTCATGACGCCGCAAACGCCCGCCGAGGCGGGGCTGCTCCAGCTGCCGGGCGCCGAGCCCGCGTGGATCTGGGCCTTCACCTGCCCTACCCGCCAGTGCTGCGGATCGACGTGAAGCGATGACGAAGAAGCGAGCCGCGAATCAGCCTCACACCCGAACGTTCATCTTCGTCCCCGAACGGAAGATGTCCGAGACGATCCTCGAGTTCGGCGCGCCGGTGCTGGAGCCGCTCGGGCCCGTTCCGGAGCTTGAGGAGGCTCGCCGCGCGATCGAGTTCGCGATCAACGCGTGGAAGAGGCTAGGAACTGGAAGCGTCCCCCGCGAATTTCACCGAGTTTGACGACATAAGGCCGCTACTACGCAGTTCGAGCCGGACGGAATTCAGCCACATCTCGCGGGGCACGCGGTCTCTCTGGAGCGGCGAGATTCCGTCCGATTCGAACTGCGTGCTCGCTATTTCTTGTCAACTCGCGCGGTGGAATCCGCGGGGCACGTTTGGACGCCCTACACCCGCGAGCCCACTGGCGCGAGCGAGATCTCGAGCAGGCGATCATCGACCGCATCGGGGACTTTCTGCTCGAGATGGGCAAGGGCTTCTGCTTCGTCGCGCGCCAGAAGCGGCTCACGCTCGAGGGCGATCACTTCTACGTCGATCTCGTCTTCTACAACCGCCTGCTCCGCTGCTTCGTGCTCGTCGATCTCAAGCTCGGCAAGCTCACGCACCAGGACCTCGGGCAGATGCAGATGTACGTGAACTTCTTCGATCGCTTCCAGCGCGCGGAGCACGAGGCGAAGACGATCGGGATCGTGCTCTGCTCGGAGAAGAACGACGCGATGGTGAAGATCACGCTGCCCGAGGACAACGCGCAGATCGTGGCGACGCGCTACCAGATGTACCTGCCGACCGAGGAGGAGCTGCGCGCCGAGCTCGCAAGGGAGCGCGAGGAGGCCGAGCGGGCGCTGCGGCTCGCGGGCGAGGATGATGCGTCCTGACCGATCGCCGTAGACGGTTCGATTGGGGCTGACCAATTGGCCCGATGCGGCCTCGAGAGACGGGCCGGCGGGCTCACCCGACGAAGCCGTCTCGCTGCCATCGATGTCGGAGCCGCACGCCCCTGCCCGCAAATCGCGTACGATCTCGCGGCCTCGTGATCGCGAGCGCCCTGCCATGGCCGTTCCCCCCGTCCCGATCCTGCTCGACGATCTCGCGGATGCGATGAACCGATCACCGGATGACGCGAGCGAGCCGCTGCTCGACCGCCGAACCGGGGACATCGTGTACGCGCCGGACTTCGACCTGACCGGGTTCGAAGACCCCGATCTCTCGCGCGCGCTCGATGACGAGCCCGAGCGCTTCGTCCCCATCCCACGCGTCGAAGGGCGCGCGCAGTTCGAGTGGATGGCCGCCTTCGCGGACGCGGTCGACGAAGTCGACGTCCAGCAGCGGCTGGCCGACGCGCTTTCGGGCACGGGCGCGTTCGGCCGATTCCGTGCGGCGCTGCGGGACTACCCAGACCTGCGCGAGCGCTGGTTCGCCGAGCTCCGGGAACACCTCGCCGAGGAGGCGACGGCCTGGCTCGAGCGCGAAGAGGTCGTGTTCACGGCGACGCGACGCGAGGTCGCCCCGGAGCGGCAGCACGAGCGACGCGAGAGCAAGCTGCCGCTACGCGTTGCGCACGTGCTCCTGCTCGGCATGCCCGGGCTCGTCGACGGGCGGGTGCGGCGTAGCGTCGAAGCCGGCCCTCGGAGTCCGCGTGAGCTGTTCAAGCTCCTCGCCCGCGACCTGTGCGCGACGAACGGCGTCGAGTGGCGCAATCGCCTCATCGAGGGCAAGTCGAAGTTCGATCTCGCTGGAACGCGCGTGTCGCACGACGACCGCGCGGTGCACGTCGACGTCGAGGTTCCGCCCGCCGTCGCCAACATCTTCGAGCCCGCGAAGCGCTCGGGGCGGCGGGGCGACGTCGAACCGGTGACGCCCAAGCTGGCCGCGTCGCAGGCTCGCGCGCTCGACTACCTTCGCCGCTACTTCGCGCTCCACGAACGCGCGCCGGCGGAGCACGAGATCTGCGCGGCGCTCCAGATGACGCCGCCGACGACACACGATGCGATCCTCGCGCTCGAGAAGAAGGGGCTGATCTCGCGAACGCCCGGGGTAGCGCGGAGCATCCGCCTCACCGAGGCGGGGAAGGCGGCGGCGCGATGAGCGAACACCAAGTCTACGAGTTCGTCGTCCTCGATCGGCCGCTCACCGAGAAGCAGATGGCGGAGCTACGCGCGATCTCATCGCGCGCGGAGATCAGCGCCTCACGTTTCTGGAACGCATACGACTGGGGCGACCTGAAGGCCGATCCCGCGAAGCTGATGGAGCGCTACTTCGACGCGCACCTCTACTCCGCGAACTGGGGCACGCACCGGCTCATGCTGCGCGTGCCTCGCGCGCGCATCGATGCGAAGGCGCTCGCCGAGTACTTCGGCACGAGTGCCGCAGGCATGCGGATCGCAGGCGACAGCGTCATTCTCGATCTCGTCAGCCAGGACGAGGAGCGGGACTACGACGATGAGAGCGAGGGCTCGCTCGCGGCCCTGGCCCCTCTACGGGCGGAGCTGATGCGCGGTGATCTGCGCGTGGCCTATCTCGCGTGGCTGTCGGCCGTGACATGCGGAGAGGTCGACGACGAGGCTCGTGAGCCACCCGTGCCGCCTGGGCTCGCAAGCCTCACCGCCGCGCAAGACGCGTTGATCGACTGGCTGCGCATCGACACCGACTTGCTGTCCGCTGCCGCCGCGACGAGCTCGCAAGACGACGATCGGGGCGCGTTCGCCGCCTGGGTCGCGAAGCTGCCGGCGCGCGCCAAGGACGAGTGGATCCGCCGCGCGGCGGACGATCCGGAGCTCGCGCTCGGTTCCGAGCTCCTGCGCGCGTTTCGGGCGCGCTCGAAGCCGAAAGACGCGTCGCCCCGACGCACCCTCGGCGAGCTTCGTGCGGCGGCGGACGCTCATGCCGAGGCTCGACGACGTGCGGGGCAGGCACGCGCCGAGAAGGCGAAGCGGGCCGAGGCGGCCGCGAAGACCAAGCGCCTCGATGCGCTCGCGAAGCGCCTCGTCGGCGCGTGGAACGAGCTGGAAGAGCTCGTCGCGAAGAGCAGCTACGACGCGGCGCTCACGCTTGCCAGCGAGCTCCGCGAGCTCGCAATGCGCGACGGCGAGAGCATCGCCTTCGGCGAGCGCTTCGACGGCCTGAGGAAACGGCAGCAGCGACGGCGCGGCTTCTTCGATCGATGGAACCGCGCGAGCAGGGCGGCTCCGAACCGGTGACGCGCTCGCGCACGAGAACACCGACTCTGGCAGCGCGACGGCCTCGCCGCTCGGCCCGACGAGCTGACACCTCGGCGCGCGACCCCCCGCCGCGACGGTAGCGAACGGGCCCCATCCGCGCCCGGCACGTCGGCTAGCTTGGAATTCTTCGAGCGACTGCGTTCAAGCATCTTAAGAGCGCTGACGAAGATCCGTTCGCCTCCAGCGTCGTACGGGGAGCCATTCAGATGAAAGCCGACGCTGCCCGGTAGGAGCGTCGGCTTTTCTGCTTCTGGGCAGGGCTCTGCGGCGGAGCGGCTCGTTCACGCCGCCGTCGCCTCGATGACACTCCAGGGGAGCCCTTCGAGCGGGAGGACGCGGGTGAGCGCGAGGCCTGCTCGGGCGAAGAGCGCGCGGAACTCGGGCTCGGTTCGCTCGCGGCCGCCGACGACGGCGAGCATCTCGAGGTCCACGGTGCGCGCGAGGGTCTCGGCGGGGGTGGGCAGGTGCGGCACGCCCGCGGGCGGAAGGACCAGCTCGAGGACCAGCAGGCGCCCTGTGGTCCCCATCGCGGCCCGGCAGCTCGCGAGGATGCGGACGGCGTCGTCGTCGCTCCAGTCGTGGAGGATCCACGAGAGCACGTACGCCTCGCCGCCGGCCGGCACCGCGTGGAAGAAATCGCCGACCACGACCTCGCAGCGGTCGCTCAGTCCTGCCTGGGCCAGCGCCGCGCGCGCCCCCTCGATCACGCCCGGTCGCTCGAGGACGACCCCGCGTAGCTGCGGATGCGCCTGGAGGACGTGCTGCAGGAGCGCCCCCTGCCCGCCGCCGACGTCGACGATCCGCGCGAGCCCGCCGAAGTCGTAGGCGCGCGCGAACACGGCGGCGCGCGCCGTCGCGATGCGCGCCATCGACGCGTCGACCATCGCCGCCGATTCGGGGTGGCGCTCCAGGTAGTCCCAGAACCCGCAGCCGTGCGCGGGGCGAAACCCGGCCTCGCCGGTGCGCAGCGTATGCGCGAGGTGCCCGTAGGGCCGCCAGTGCCACTCGTCGGTCGCGATGATCGCCGCGCGGCGCACCGAGCCCGGCACGTCGCTGCGGAGCGTCTCGCCGAGCGGGGTCAGCGCGAAGCGCCCGTCTTCCAGCCGCTCGAAGAGCCCGACCTCCGAGAGCGCGCGCAGCACCCGCTCGAGCGCCAAGGGCTCGGCGCCCACGCGCGCGGCGACGTCGGCAGGCGACGCGGGCCCGCTGGCCAGGGCGTCCGCCACGCCGAGCGTCGCGACGGCGCCGATCGCCGCGCTGGTCTGAAATGCGTTGATCAGCGCCGCCATCCGTCGAGTCGACGCGAGCGGGTCCGCAGTCTCGGTCATGGCCTCACCTCGTGGTGGAGTGAACGGCCGATTCGCTGCAGCGCCCGTACCAGCCCTCGGATGGCGAGCCGCCTCCGCGCCGCCCCTCGGGTCGCGTCGTGCCCTCCGACGCGGTCGGCGCATCGCTCGGAGGTCGTTTCGCCGGCACGCCGATCCGGTCGACGCTCGCCGCCGCGAGCGAGGCGCAGAAGCAGGGGTGAGGCCGCGCGCGCGGGCGACCTCCGGCATCAGAACGCGCGGCCTCCTTCGATCAGCTGCGCCAGCCTCGGCCTCACGAACTCGAGAAAGGCGCGCGTCCGCGGCGGCATGTGGCGCCCGCCGAGATGCACGAGCTGCAGCGGCACCGGCGGCGGGGCGTGGTCGTCGAGCACGGCGACCAACGTGCCGCCGCGGAAGGCCTCCTCGAGGAGCATCGCGGGGAGGCGCGCGATGCCGAGGCCGCGCACGGCCGCTTCACGCAGGACCACCAGGTCGTCGGCGACGAGCCGGCCGGTGACCGCCACCTCGCGCACGCGCCTCGCCTTGCCGAGCGGCCAGGTGCCGCGCGCCGCGACGCCCGCGCGCGCGAACAGCAGGCAGTGGTGCGAGGCGAGATCGGCGGGCTTCTGCGGCGTGCCGTGCGACGCGAGGTAGCGCGGGCTCGCCGCGAGGCGCCACGAGCCGCTCCCGACGGGCACCGCGACGAGCGACGAGTCGGGGAGCGCGCCGGTGCGCAGCGCCACGTCGAAGCGCTCGGCGACGAGATCGACGTGGCGATCGGTGAGCTGCACCGTGACCTCGACGGCGGGGTGCGCCAGGAGGAACTCCGCGATCAGCGGCGCGAGCAGCTGCTGCCCCAGCGTCACCGTCGCCGTCACCCGCAGCCGACCCCGCGGCTCCCGCTGCAGCTCCGAGACGGCCTGCTCGGCGGCCTCCAGGCGCGCGATCGCCCCCTCCGCTTGCTCCGCGAAGGCGGCTCCGGCGTCGGTCAGCGAGAGCTTGCGCGTCGTCCGGTTCAGGAGCCGCGCGCCGAGGCGCTCCTCGAGCTCCGCGACCTTCCGGCTCACGCTCGTCTTCGGCAGGCCGAGCACCTTCGCGGCGCCACGGAAGCTCCCGGCCTGCACGACGCGCACGAGCACGAGCGCGGCGTTGAAGTCGACGTGTCCCATTGGCGGGACAGTGTATCCATGGGTTACGCGATTGTCCCCGCGATGGGGGCGACGCACCTTCGGAGGCATCGCACCGCCGGCCCCTCGGTCGGCGCTCGCCCGCCGAGGAACCGATGAACATCGCGCTCTGGATCGCCCAAGGACTGCTCGCCTTCGCCATGCTCGGCGCCGGCGCGTTCAAGCTCGTCACGCCGCACGCGAAGCTCGCCGAGAAGATGAGATGGGCGCTCACCTGGCCGCCCGCGCGGGTGAAGCTGCTCGGGCTCGCCGAGGCGCTCGGCGCGGCCGGGCTGATCGTGCCGCAGGTGACCGGGATCGTGCCGATCCTCACGCCGATCGCCGCGCTCTGCTTGCTCGTGCTGATGGCCGGCGCGGTCAAGACGCACCTCGACCTGAAGGAGCCGATCGCGCCGGCGGCCGTGCTCACGGCGCTCTGCGCGCTCGTCGCGCTCGGTCGATTCGGCGTCATCCGCTGAGCGCGCGCCGCATCGGAGCCAAGGAACCAGGAGCAAGACGATGACGTTCGAAGCGAATCCGCAGGGGAAGCAGGTCTGCGTGGTGGTCGGCGTGGGGCCAGGCAACGGCGCCGCGCTCGCGCGTCGGTACGCGCGCGAGGGGTACGCGGTCGCGCTCCTCGCGCGCTCGACCGAGACGACGGAGCCGCTCGCCGTGGAGCTCGGCGACGCGCGCGCGTACGCCTGCGACGTGACCGACGCGGCGTCGGTCGAGCGCGCGTTCGAGGCGATCGGGCGCGAGCTCGGCCCCGCGCACGCGCTCGTCTACAACGCGGGCTCGGGAACGTGGGGCACCGTCGAGGAGATCGCCCCCGCGCTGCTCGAAGGGGCCTTCCGCGTGAACACGCTGGGGCTGCTGCTGACGGCGCAGAAGGTCATCCCGCAGATGAAGGCGCAGGGGGGTGGCAGCATCGTCGTCATCGGCTCCACCGCCTCGCGCCGCGGCGTCGCGCGCACGGCCGCCTTCGCGCCGGCCAAGGCCGCGCAGAAAAGCCTCGCCGAGTCGATGGCGCGCCACCTGTGGCCGCAGCGCATCCACGTCGCGCTGATCATCGTCGACGGCGTGGTCGACCTCCCGAGGTCGCGCGCGTTCATGAAGGACAAGCCCGACGACTTCTTCATCTCGCCCGACGCCGTGGCCGAGACCGCGTTCCGCCTGTCGACGCAGCCTCCGTCGGCGTGGTCGTTCGAGGTCGAGGCGCGGCCGTTCGGAGAGACCTGGTGAGCCGGGCCGGAGCCGATCACCGCAACGGAACCGAGGAGCAGCCGATGACCAGCGAGCGACGAATCGAAGCGCGGACCCGCGGCAGCCAGCACGGGTTCATCCGACGGATGGTGAGCCCCGGCGACCTCGGCGAGCGCCTCAAGCCCTTCGTCTTCCTCGACCATCTGGGCGGGCCCGTGCGCGCGGGCACGGGCTTCGGCTTCCATCCGCACTCGGGAATCGCGACGCTCACCTACCAGCTCGACGCGGACGTCGAGTACGAGGACACCGCCGGGCAGAAGGGGCGCGTCGCGGCGACCGGGCTCGAGTGGATGCGCGCCGGCGGCGGCACCTGGCACCAGGGGTTCATCCACCCGAAGGGCGAGCGCGTCACCGGCTTCCAGCTCTGGCTCGCGCTGCCGCCGGGCGTCGAGGACGGCCCCTCCGAGGGGATCTACGTCGCGCCGAGCGAGGTGCCGCAGGTCGGCGGCGTGCGCGTGCTGCTCGGCGAATACGGCGGGCGCGCCAACCCGATCCCGTCACCGTCGCCGATCACCTACCTCGACGTCGCGCTCGCGGCCGGCGAGACGTGGCGCTTCGAGCCCCCGGCCGAGCACACCGTCGCGTGGGCCTTCGTGTACCGAGGCCGCGCGCGGCTGTGCGGCGAGGAGATCGTGGGCGAGCTCGTGGTGCTCGACGAGTCGCGCGGCGAGATCGTGCTCGAGGCGATGGAGGCGTCGCGCGTGCTCTTCGGCAGCGCGAGGAAGCACGCTCACGCGCTCGTCCTCGGCAGCCACTCGGTGCACACGAGCCCCGCGTCGCTCGCGCGAGGTCAGGCGACGATCCGCACGATCGGCGAGGAGCTGCGGCGCGAGGGGCGCATCTGAGCAACCGGCTCACCCCGCGCCGAGCGCGCGCTCGAGCCACGCCATCACCGCGCGCACCTTCGGCACGCGCTGCTTGGCGCGGTGCACGACCAGCCACACGTCGCGCGCGGGGATGGGCCCCAACGCCTTCGCGCCGACCGCGGCAGGCGCCACCTCGTCGACGCCGTCGAGCCGCGCCGCCAGCTGACGCGGCAGGATCGCGACGCCCATCGCGGCCTGCACGGCCAGCCCGAGCGATTCGACGTCCTCGACGAGCAGCCGCGGCCGGCGCGCAGCGAACGCGCGCTCGGCGTGGCGCTGCTCCGGGATGCGCGCGAGCGAGCCCGCGAGGCCGAGCCACGGCACCTCGGCGTGCAGCGAGAGCGACGCGGCGGCGTAGAAGCCGAACGTCTCCGTCGCGACCCGGCGCGCCACCAGCTCGCCGCGCGCCGGCCGCGCGAGCCGCAGCGCGAGGTCGGCGTCGCCCGCGGCCAGGCTGTCGATCTGGTTGCCGGCGAGCACCCGCAGGCGCAGGTGCGGGTGGGCGAGAAAGAAGCGCGGCAGCTCGCGCGCGAGCACCCAGCGGAGCAGCTCGCCGACCGTCGTGAGCGTGACCACCCCGCGCAGCTCGGGGGTGCTCTCGAGGGCGGCGCGCGCGCCGAGGGCGGCGTCGACCATCGGCTGCACGGCCGCGAGCAGCGAGGCGCCTCGCGCGGTGAGCCGCGCGGGGGGCTCGCGCAGGAGCAGCGGCGAGCCGGCGTCGGCCTCGAGGCGGCCCAGGTGACGGCTCACGGTCGACTGGCTCACGCCGAGCGACTTGGCGGCGGCGGTCAGGCTCCCGAGGCGCGCGACGGCCTCGAAGGTGCGCAGCAGATCCCACGATTCGCCGCCGGAGGTCGCCTCGGGGGCGCGCGCGAGACGGACGCGGCGATCATCCATTTTCGGATGCCATGCAGCCGATCTTGGCGATGGCCATCCGATCCTGCAACCCGCACCTTGCCGAGCATCCCCGCGTCCAGGAGCGTTCATGAAGATCCGGCAGCTGCGCAACGCGACCATCCTGCTCTGCCTCGGAGCGCATCGGCTGCTCGTCGACCCGATGCTCTCGGCCGCGGGCGCGATGCCCGGGTTCAAGATCTTCGGCGGCGGGAAGCGCCCGAACCCGCTGGTGCCCCTCCCCGCCTGCGCCGACGAGGCGCTGGCGACGGTCACCGGCGTGATCGTGTCCCACGAGCACCCCGATCACTTCGACCGCGCGGCGCTGCGCTGGGCGCGCGAGCGCGCGCTGCCGGTGTGGACGAACGACGTCGACGCGCCGAGCCTCGCCCGCAAGGGGCTCGACGTGCGCGCGCTGCGCGACGGCGCGCTCGGCCTCGCGATCGAGACCATCCCCTCGCGCCACGGCCGCGGCGCGCTCGGCTGGTGCATGGGTCCCGTCTGCGGCTACTTCGTCGCGCACCCCGACGAGCCGAGCGTCTACCTGACGGGCGACTCGGTGCTCACCGACCGCGTGCTCGAGGCGATCGCGCGGCTGCGCCCCGACGTCGTGGTCGCGCCGGCCGGCGCGGCGAATTTCGGGCTCGGCGGCGACATCCTGTTCTCGGTCGACGAGCTGCTGGAGCTCGCGCGCGCGGCCCCGGGCGAGGTCGTCTTCAACCACCTCGAGGCGCTCGACCACTGCCCGACGACCCGCGCAGGGCTGCGCGCGCGCGTCGCGGCGGCGGGCCTCGACGGGCGCGCGCACATCCCCGACGACGGCGAGGAGCTCGCGTTCACGCGCACGAACGAGGCGCGTCGGGAGCACCACCCGCGCGCCGGCGCCGCCCGACCGGGCCTGCAGAAGTGGCTCACCGCACCGTTCGCTGGGACCTGAGCGCGCCCTCGCGGCGAAGGCTCACGCGAAGTCGAGCGTCGCCGCGAGGCCGAAGTGGTCCGACGCGTAGGTGCTCGGCAGCGGTCGACCGTGCCGCATGGACCTGGGCGTGGAGGCGCCCGGCATCGGCGCGTCGAGCAGCCGCGTGACCTTGCGCACCTGGCAGGCGCGGCCGCGCGCGGGGCGCAGGAAGATGTAGTCGATGCGTTGCCGTGGCAGCTCGGGCTCGTTGTCGTGCGCGATGCTGTTGGCGTCCGGGTGCGGATCGAAAGTCGCGAGATCGTCGGCGGCGCCGAGATCGTCGAAGCCGGCGAGCGCCTCTCGGAGGCGGACGTACTCGATCCCCTGCCCGCCGAGGCCGCAGACGTTGAAGTCGCCGCAGACGACGAACGGGCGCTCCGGGCTGCCGAGCGCGGCGACGCGCTGGGCGAGCTCGCCGAGCTGCGCGAGCCGCACCGCAGACGCCGCGGCGTCGTAGCCCGACTGCAGGTGCGCGGTGAGCACGTCGACCTCGAGGGGGGGCGCGCCAGACGCGCCGGACGTGACGCGCGCCTCCAGCGTGACGCGGACGTGGAGCGTCCCCTTGCGAGCGAGCCGATCCCAGCCGACCTGGCGGGTCGCGAAGGGCTCCAGCTTGGTCGGCCGCATCGACACGCCGCGCGCGGCGACGCCGAGACCGCTGCCGCGCATGGTGCCGGTGCGGAAGCAGAGGCCGTTCTCGTCGCGGACGCGCACCTCGCCGAGGCGCGCGAACAGGCGCTCGGCGTCGCGGCTCATGAGCTCCTGCACGCACACGACGTGCGCCTCCGCGAGGGTGCGCGGGATGTCGTCGTGCAGCAGCCGCTCGCCGTACGGCGCGCGCCAGGCGGTGATCGCGTCGATCGCCCCCTGCGCCATGCCGAAGCAGTTCCACGTGCCGACGACGAGCTCCGTCACGACGCCACCATCCCGGAAGACTGCCCGCCCGCGCGTCGCGACGCACGCGCCGCCGCG
>CAIXWQ010000564.1 GCA_903923175.1 uncultured delta proteobacterium
CTCTCGACCTCGGTGGCTTCCTCGAGCTCGCGGCGCAACTCGGGGTCACCCACCGTGGCGAGCACCGCCGCACCGCCGCCGTCGCGCGTGGCGAGTTCGTAGGCCTTCTCCAAGATGAGGTAGACCTTCCTCACGGCGATCTCGTCGAAGTACGTCGCTCGGAAGTAGGGCTCCTTCGCGTATCGAACGGTGGTGGCCTGCGCAGTCAGCGGGCCGACGCCGCCCTGGGGCAGGATCGTGTGCTTGTCCGACGCGACGGCGTTGATGAGCGTGCTCTTGCCAACGCCGGCGTGACCGAGGAAGCACACGGTGACGTCCTGCTCGGCTCGCGCGAGCGTCGCCTCGAGGCGGAGCCCCTGCTTGTCGAGGGTGTCGAGCTCGCGCGTGTCCGCCAGCGCGTCGGAAAGGAACGGCCGCGCACGGTTCGCGTACCAGGTCAGAAACTTCTCGACGGTTGCTCGCTTCGTCATGCTCGTGCTCCTCGTGCTCGCTCGTACACCAGTCACTCGACGCAGCTCGTCACCACGATCTGACACTCGCCCGCGTCGACATGGCGCGAGCGCGATCCCGCCTTCAAGTAGGCCCCACCGCGGACTTCGCGACCTGCCAGATGTCGACGTACTGCTCGAACAGCGCGCGGTCGGCCGGCTCGAGACGGCCGTCCGGGCAACGGAAAAACCAGCGAAGCGCCGCCCCGTCGCTCACGACGGCGAACGCGCTCCCGAACGCCATGACCCGCGTAGTCAGGTCGGCCCGCGCTTCGGCGTCCGAGGTGGCCGGTGGCCGGATGATCACGATTGCGAGCGGCGCGTCGTTCGCTCCCCGCGCGAGCAGATCGACTGAGACCTCGCGTCCGTCGTACGACGCTTTCGCGTCGACTTCGACACGGGTCACGAAGCGCCAGCCGCGGATGCGTTCGAGCAGCGCCGCGCGGGCTGCGACCGCGCTCGATCGGTCTTGGGCGGCGCGCGGGGATGCCGCGGGATCCGATCGCGTTGGAGGCGTCGCTAGGTGCCCGAAGAGCGCATGCAGCAGCGGGCCCGGCACCGCGCTATCACGCCGCGCGAGCTTTGCCTCTTGCGCGAGCACCTCCGCCGGCGGCAGGGGGGCGAGGCCCGTTGGCGTCACCGACGTGCGCAGGCCGCCATCCAGCGGACTGTACATCCAGCATGCTTCGTCGCTGGCGTAGTGCGCGACGAGGCGTGCCTGGTGCTCCCCGGAGTGCGGGTGCGTCGTCGCCACGACGAGCGGATCGAGGCACAGCACGTCGCCGCCCGGAGCGCACAGAATGGCGGCTCCGTTCGGTAACGTGGGAGTCTCGGCACACGTGGCTTCCACCAACTCGGCGTCGCGTCCGCGGAAGCGGAGCACTCGCACGGTCCAGCGGTTGTCTTGACGCAGCCGGAAGGACTCTGCGGCCACGAGCGAGTACCTCGCGAGGAACCCCAGCGCGCCACACACGAGGGCGAAGTCCGCCGAGGTCGCGACGAGGTGCGCCGACGCTTGGATCGGGCTGACCGCGATCACTCCTTCCCCGTGAACGATGTCGTTGCGAAGCTCGATGAGGCGAACGAGGGCCTGCATCGTCGGAGTTTGGTCGTGCCCGCCGTTGCCGTTTGGCGCAACGAGGGCTCCCGCGAACTCCGGCGCGACGGCCGGGCGCCCCGAGGCCAGGACCACGCGGGCGAGCGCCTCGGCACAGCGCGACCAGTCCCCCGTGCTCGGCGTCGCTTGCTTCTGCGTGAACAGCCGCGTGAGCTCCGCCGGGGCCTCGAGCCCGAGCCCGGCCGCCTCAGCCCGAAGTACTGCGACGGCGAAGCGGAGCAGCGTCTCGACGAAGCCCAGTCGCCAGCCGAGCAGCCCGACTGGATCGAGCGTCGTGTTGTGCGCACGACGATACGCTTCGGCGAGCATCTGCGGCGCGCAGGCGCCGAGCGGCTCGCCTGTGATCCTCAGGGGATCAGGCACGCGAAGCCCTCCCATTCGCGCGACGACGGAGCAGGCGCTTCCGTCCGGTGCGCCCTGCTTCGATGGTCATCCCGAGCCCGAAGGCGGGCACCCAGTCGGGGGCGGTCATTCGTAGGTCGAGCGTGGAGAGCGCGCGGGTAAGGGGCGGCGCTGCTTCGACGGGCATGTAATCGGCAATGGTACCGGAGTAGGAATTCGAGAATAGAGGTAAGTCGCCGTGGCGACCGCGGTTCGAGGTCGGGGTGCGCGTTAGGCCGACAGCGGCTCGTGTTCGACGTCTCGCCTGGCGGCCAGACACAAATGGCCGAGGTCGGGGCGACATTCGCGGATTGCGATGTCCGGCTCGAAGGGCGGCTGGTAAGCTTGGCGGCTCGGCTGCAGTTCGACCGAGGTCGGAAGGCGGAGCGTTGTCCCGTGCGACGTGGACACGTGGGTGCGACTGGACCGGCGCCAGCAGCATGCCGAGTGGGAGACGCCGCCTCCGGCTCTGCACGACGAAGGCATCGGTCGACTCCCGGAGCTACCGGCTACGGCCCGCCCGGTTGGTCCGTCGCTTCGCTCGCACCCTCGCTGACGGCCGCGGAGGCGTCGTCGCGGTCGGCGGGCACCGTCGTAGTGCGCACGCACCTTGTCGAAGCACAAGCTGTTCGGAGCTCGTCCGCACCGAGACCCGTACGCGTCGACGCCGCGCGAGCGACACCGCGCTCCACTGCGGTCAGCGGGCCTTGCTGGAAGCCAGTGCAGGAGCGCACGCTGGGAGCGTCGGCGCCTCGAACACCCGCCGGCGGAGCTCCGCGAAGTTGCCACCCGGGCACGCATCGAGCCGACGTACGTCTCCTTGGAGCGGCCATTCGATGTGCTCGCTTCCCGAGGCGACGTTCGTCAGCAGCGCCTCGACGCCCCGCACGTAGGCGTCGCGCTTGCGCTTGGGGATCCCGGCGCGCATGAACAGCCCGCCGTGCGGGAGCGGCCCGCTCTCCCAAAGTATCTTCGCGTGGCCGGCGCCCTGCCGCTCCGCCACTTCCAGCAGCGGGCGACTGACGGCACCGACTCGAGCGACGGTGCCCCGCGGAAGCCCCTCCTTCATGACCTGCGTGATGGTGTCTTCGTGGCGTAGGGCGTGCTTGACCGTCACCCGATCTGAAGTCAGCAAGGGCGCCCAATCCAGGCACGGCGCCAGGAAGCCTGACGTCGAGGCGCGCGATCCGAACACCAGCTCTAGCTTCTGCTCCGGC
>CAIXWQ010000565.1 GCA_903923175.1 uncultured delta proteobacterium
GCCGCGCGGCCCTCGCTGCGCCATCCTGCGTGCATGCTCTTCGCTCGCCTTCGCCGCCTGCCGCCGCTCGCGCTCGCGCTCTCCGTCCCCTTCGCGATCGCCGCGTGCGGCGGCTCCGGCAGCAACACCGGCACGCCACCGGGCGACGACGCCGGGGGCGACGGCAGCCTCGAGGGCTCGACCGACGACTCCGGCGACGACGGCGGCTTCTTCTTCGACAGCGGCGCCGACGGCGAGGCGTGCAACCCGCCGTGCTCGCCGGGGAGCTTCTGCTACGCGAACACCTGCGTGCAGGACCAGCCCGCCTGCAACAGCGACGACGACTGCCAGAACGACACCTACTGCGACCTGCCGACCAAGCGATGCCTCCCGTACGGCGTCGGCGGCGACAAGACGAGCAACCCCGACTGCGCGGCGATCGTCCCGATCGGCACCTTCGCCCCGGCCGTGCACTGCGAGTTCAACAAGGCTCCGGCGGCCGACCCGTTCCCCGCGTACTTGAACGTCCTCGCGACGGTGGCGGTCGCGCCGTTCGGGCCGGGCGAGAAGCCGTCGATCGTGGTGCCGTTCTACGACGGCGTCGACGGCAGCTCGGAGCAGAACGGCATCCTGCGCGTCCTCTCGGGCAACGACTGCTCGCAGGTCGCGCAGCTCGGCGGCGCCGCCGCGAGCCCGACGTTCGTCTCGGCGTCGTCGACCGTCTCGATCGGCGATCTCGACGGCGACGGCAAGCCGGAGATCGTCGCCTACTCGAAGCCCGGCGGCACCGCCGGCAGCGTGACCGCCTTCAAGCGCGACGTGGCGGGCGCCTGGAACGTGCTGTGGGAGGCCAAGAACGCCGACGGCACGCCCTGGCGCGTGCCGGCCGGCGCGCACGAGTGGGCGGGCCCGTCGATCCACGACCTCGACGACGACGGCAAGCCCGAGATCCTGCGCGAGGCGTACGTCTTCGATTCGACCGGCAAGCTGATCGCGGGCCCGCCGGCGGGCTTCAGCGAGGGGTACGGCGTGGGGCAGTTCCCCGTCGTCGCGGACCTCGACGGCGACGGCAGCGTCGAGATGGTCAACGGCCAGGGGATCTGGCGCTTCTCCAAGACGACCAAGCAGTGGACCACGGTCGTCGCGTCGATCCCCAACGGCTTCGCGGGGCTCACCGCGATCGCCGACTTCGGCACCGACTCGGTCGACGGCACGTTCGACGGCAAGGCGGAGATCGCCGTGGTGTTCGGCGGCAAGGTGGTCGTCGAGAGCATGTCGGGCGTCGTCGTGTGGGGGCCGATCACGCTCCCCGGGAGCGCCGGCGGTGGACCGCCGACGATCGCCGACTTCGACGGCGACGGGCAGCCCGAGATCGCCGTGGCGGGCAGCGACTCGTACAACGTCATCGACCCCGACTGCGTGGCCGCGTCGGTGCGCTCGGGCGGCGAGTGCGCGACGGGCGCGATCAACGGCGTGCTGTGGTCGAAGAAGTCGCAGGATCACTCGTCGAACATCACGGGCTCGAGCGTCTTCGACTTCGACGCCGACGGCGTCGCGGAGGCCATCTACGCCGACGAGTGCTTCGCGCGCATCTACTCGGGCGACACGGGCGACGTGATCTTCAGCCAGTACATGTCCTCGTGCACCTGGTACGAGAACCCGGTCGTCGCCGACGTGAACCTCGACGACCGCGCGGAGCTGATCGTCGGCAGCAACCTGAACTGCGGCGCGACCGCGACGTCCGGCATCGTCTGCGGCGCCGGCGAGGTCGTGTATCCCGACGCCGCGCGCCCCGCGGTGGGCGTCGACGCCGTGTTCTCCGGGCTGCGGTGCAAGGCCGCCGGCGACTGCGTGAGCGGCGTCTGCGACTCGGGCTTCTGCCGCTGCACGGGCGACGCCCAGTGCTGCCCCGACAAGGACGACGCGAAGTGCATGGAGGTCGGCTTCATCTGCATGCCGGCGCCGACCGGCACGCCCGGCACGGGCAAGACGTGCCGCGCCGCGCACCCGCACGGGCGCTCGGGCGTGCGCGTCTACAAGGACTTCGCCGACCGCTGGGTGAAGTCGCGCCCGATCTGGAACCAGCACGCGTATTCGATCACGAACGTGAACGACGACGGGACGATCCCGAAGACGAGCGCGTGGGTCCCGAACTGGAAGCACACCGGCCCGAGGTACAACGACTTCCGCAAGAACACGCCGGGCACGGCGGACCCGCTGAAGGCGCCGGACCTGACGGCGAAGGGCTCGCAGCAGGTGTGCACGAGCGGCCTGCTCACCCTCTCGGTGCAGGTCTGCAACCGCGGCGCGGCGAAGGCGGCCGACAACTACACCGTGACCTTCCAGGAGGGGACGCCGACGGCGCCCGGCGCGCTGATCTGCACCGCCAAGACGACCATGCCGCTCGACGTCGGCGCGTGTCAGACGCTGAGCTGCGACTGGCTCAACCCGCCGAAGACGTCGACCGAGGCCAAGGACGTGACGATCGTCGTCGACGCCGAGGGGCACGTCCGCCAGTGCAACAAGGACAACAAGAAGAGCTTCCTCAAGGGGGTCTACTGCGGCACCGGGATGTGAGGCGGCCGCGCGCGGCGCCGGCCCCGGTGGCGTCGCGCGCCTCGCCCGCCCCACTCGTCTCGGACGGAAGACCGACGCGGCAGCGAAGCGCACCTACATCGGCGCGGGGCGATTGCCGGCGCGCGACGACTGCGCGCGTTGCCTCGCGAGGTGACTCTCTGGTGAACTCTTGCCCGTGAAGACGCGGACGTTGACGCTCGCAGCGGCGCTCTTGGGGGCGACGCAGGCCAGCTGCGCCTCGCTCAGCGGCCTCGACTCGCTCGAGGAGCAGAGCTGCGCGCCGACCTGCGACGACGCCAGCTTCGACGCCGGCGACGCTCGCCACGACGCGCTCGACGCGGGGCACGACGCGGGCGACACGTCGGTCGCCGACGCGGCGGACACGGGCGACGCGGCGGACACGGGCGACGCAGGCGACACCGCGAGCTCGGCCGATGCGCCGGACGGCGGCGACGCGACGTCGGGCGACGCCGACGCGCCCAACGCCTGCGAAGCGGTGACGTGCGATCAGCGACCGGCGAGCGTCTGCGCGGACTCGACGCAGCTCCGCGTCTACGCGGCGATGGGCACCTGCGACGCGGGCAAGTGTTCGTACGCGTCGTCGCTCACGACGTGCCCCTTCGGCTGCGCGAGCGACCAGTGCACGGGCGACCCGTGCGTCGGCGTCAACTGCCAGTCTCCCGCGAAGAACTACTGCGCCGACGCGACGCACCTGACCGTGTACGAGACGCCGGGCTCCTGCAGCCTGGGCAAATGCTCCTACGCGAGCCACCAGGAGTTCTGCGCGTTCGGCTGCGCGGGGGCCGTCTGCAACGGCGACCCGTGCGTCGGCGTCACCTGCAACAAGCCGCCGGCGTCCTACTGCGCCGACGCGAACAACCTCAACGTGTACGCGCCGACCGGCACCTGCTCGGGCGGCACCTGCACGTTCACCAAGGCGACGCAGTACTGCGCGTTCGGCTGCGTCGCCGGCGCGTGCCTCGGCGATCCGTGCGCGGGCGTCAGCTGCACCATGCCGAGCGCGAGCTACTGCACCGACGCCAAGACGCTCCGCACCTTCACCGGCCCGGGCAGCTGCACCGCGGGCACCTGCTCGTATCCGTCGAACGACAAGACCTGCGCGGGCGGCTGCGTCCTCGGCGTCTGCAAGGAGTGCGCGACCTCGGCCGACTGCAGCGCGGGCAAGTGGTGCAACGCGGGCACCTGCGCGGGGTGCGGCGACGATCTCCACTGCGGCGCGAGCTGCACCGACTGCAGCGCGACCAGCCGCATCTGCAGCGGCGGCGCGACGTGCGTGCAGTGCCTCCTCGACAGCCAGTGCGCGCCGGGCTCGTACTGCAACGCCAACAGCTGCAGCACCTGCAACACGGCCGCGAAGTGCGGCGCGACGTGCGCGACCTGCGGCGGCGCGACGCCCGACTGCGGCGGCGGCGCGTGCGTCTGCAACGCGACCTCGTGCGGGAGCAACAAGGCCTGCACCGCGGGCGCCTGCGCGGTCTGCAAGAGCGACTCCGCCTGCGGCGCGAGCTGCGGGGCGTGCGCGTCGCCGAAGCCGAAGTGCCTCGATCAAGGGACGACCTCGAGCTGCGTCGAGTGCCTCTCGCCGGCCGACTGCGGCGCCGGCAAGACGTGCACGGGCAACGCGTGCGTCTCGCTCTGCGGCGCGACGGTGGTCGACTGGAACTGGAACACCGGCAGCGGCCCGACTGGGGCGCTGCTGACCACCTCGGGCTCGAACTGGTCGGTGGGCTCGGGGACGTACGGCCCCGGCTCGGGCAATTACCTCGCGACCAAGCCGACCACGGACTACACGAGCAGCGCCAACGACTGGGTGCGCCTGCCGACCATCGATCTCTCGGCGTATCCGACCTGCAAGGTGAAGGTCACCGTCAACCTCTGGGTCTACACCGAGGCGAACAGCGGCTATCGCTTCGACGGCGGCAACCTGCAGTACACCGTCGACCCCACCGCGGCGTCGGGCTGGACGCTGATGGACGGCGGCTCGATGGCCTACGACGGCGCGCTGAACTCGTCGGGCTGCTCGAGCTCGTCGTGCCTGATCAACGGCCAGAACGCGTGGTCGACGGAGGCCGGGCTGCCGAAGGTCGGCACGTTCACGAGCGCCGGCGCGCTCGGAAGCGCGCTGACGCTCCGCTTCACGTTCCACTCGGACAGCTCGGTCGTCTACCCGGGGATCTACGTGAAGAGCCTGAAGGTCGAGACCACGCCGTAGGCACTCTCCCGGCCACCGACGGCGAGGCGCCGGCGGTCCAGATCGTCGCGACCGGATCGTAGCGAAGCGAGCCCGCGCCCGGCGTCGGTACGCCGATGGCCCCGGGCGATCAGGATCGACGGCGCCCGGCGGCGCGCGCGGCGGCGGAAGCTCAGCTCTTCACGACCGTGATGCCCGCGGCGGGCGTCCACTTGAACTTGGACGCGTCGTACTTGTTGCCGACGACGGGGTTGTTGAAGTCGAAGCGATTGCGGTTGTCCTGCGCGTCGACGATGAGCACGCGACGCACCTGGAACGTCTTGCCGTCGATGTAGAACAGCACGTACGAGTAGAGGTTCGTCGCCGTCTTCGGCACGCCCTTGAGCAGGTAGCCGCCCTTGAAGTCCTTGTTGTCGAGGGCCGAGAGCGTGAACTCCTTCGTCAGGTCGCCCTTGCCGGTGAGGAACGCGAGCGCCGTCGGCATCTGCGAGTCCTTCAGCTGCATCGTGCGCGCGGACTTGTCCTTCGCCACGTAGGACCAGAGCGTCGTGCCGTCGCTGACGACGAGGTTGTCCTTCGGATCGGTGTAGTCCCAGCGCATCTTGCCGGGCTTCTCGAAGGTCACGTGCCCCTTGGAGGTCTTCTTCTCGCCGAAGGCCTTCATGTCGTACGCCTGGTCGAAATCGGCCTCGTACGTGTTGATCGCCTGGTAGGTCGCCTGGATCTTCGCGGCGACGTCGCTCGCGCTCAGCGCGGGGAGCGCCGAGGCGGACGCCGAGCCGGCGGGCGCCGCTGCCGAGGCCGACGCGGCGGGCTTGGTCTCCGCGAGCGCGACGGGCGCGATCAGGAGCGCCGAGACGGCGACGAGCTTGCGCAGCAGGCGGGACGGGGCGGCGACGGACGAGGGGGCGAGGGGGCGCATGGCTGGCTTCCGGTTGCGGGGAGACGAGCATCCCGGCGGGGCCGGGGCGGACAGTGTACGGCGGCGGTCGGGCTCGCACAGGGAGACGTACGAGCGGCCCCGCGTATTCGCACGGCAGGCGGCGCGCGGCGGAATTCCGCGGGGAAACGGCTACTGCGCGAGGGCGACGCCCCACTTGCGCGGGTCGGAGGCGGCACGGATGCGCTTGCCCGACGCGGTCCGCTCGACCGTGACCAGCTCGACCGCGTTGGCGAGCAGCGACGGCGAAAGCGACTCGCCGCGCCGCTGCAGATCCTTGCGGACCTCGGAGGGGAGCGCGTCCTCCACGAGCAGCTCGCGGCCGAGCGCGTGCACGCGCGGCAGCGCGATCGCGTCTGCGGGGGCGAGCCCGAAGTCGAGCCGAGCGAGCGTGACGAGCGTGACGCTCCCGGGGATGGTCGGCCCCCCCGAGCCGCCGACGATCGTGATCGGCGCGCCGTCCTCCAGCACGATGGTCGGCGTCATGCTCGAGGTCGGCCGCGCGCCGGGGCGCGGCGCGTTCGGCGCTGGCAGCGTCGCGTCGTAGACGTCGCCCGACGTCGCGAAGTCGGCGAGCTCGTCGTTGAGCAAGATGCCGGTGTCGCCCGCGAGCAGGCGCGCGCCGAAGCCGTCGTTGACGGTGGTGGTCAGCGCGACCGCGTTCCCCTCGGCGTCGACGACGGACAGGTGCGAAGTGCCGTGCTCGTCCACGCGCAGCGCCTCGGGGGCCCGGGTCGCGAGCGGATCGAAGAGCGCGAGCCGCTTCTCGAGGCGCGCGTCGCCGAGCAGCGCCGCGGTGTCGACCGCCACGATCGCGGGATCGCCGACGTAGCGCAGGCGATCGTCGAGCGCGCCCCGCATGATCTCGGCGAGGTGGTGCAGGAACGCGCCGCTGCCGAGCGGATCGGCGTCGAGCCCCTTGCCCGATTTCCTGCGCAGCAAGGCGTCGGAGGCGAGCGTCTCGAGCAGCAGCAGCCCACCCGCGGACGGCGGCGGCATCGTGAGCACCTCGCGCTTCTCGCCGAAAGGCCCGGCCAGCGAGAGGCGCAAGGGCTCGCGCCACTTCGGCGCGTAGTCGTGGAGATCGGCGAGCGTGAGCGTCGAGCCCTTCGCGCGCGCAGAGGCGACGATCGCCTCGGCGATCGCCCCCTCGTAGAACGCGCGCGGCCCGTGATCGTGGAGCGTTCGCAGCGTCTTGGCGAGATCGGGGCGCGGCACGCGCGCGCCGAGCGGCAGGGGGCCGGCGGCGTCGGTCACCTGGCGCGCGAACGCGGGCGCCTCCTCCGGCAGCGTCGCCACGAAGTCGCCGAGCACGCGGCGGACGTGCGGCGTCATCACGAAGCCGCGCTCGGCCACCGCGATGGCGGGCTCGAGCGCCTTGGCGAACGACCGCTTGCCGAACTTGGCGACCAGCGCGCTCAGCCCCGCGACCTCGCCGGGCACACCGACGAACACCCCGCGATGCTCCGCGGCGGGGGGCCGCTCGTCGAGCGCCTTGGGCTCGATCGCCCTCGGCGCCGTCTCGCGGAAATCGAGCACGTACGCCTTCTTCTCCTTCGCGCGCCACACGACCGCGAAGCCGCCGCCTCCGACGCCTTGCTGCGCAGGAAATCGGGCAAGGGGCTCGACGCCGATCCGCTCGGCAGCGGCGCGTTCCTGCAC